>NZ_AKVH01000113.1:0-401317 GCF_000278565.1 Pseudomonas sp. Ag1 | reverse complement strand
TTTTCCGTTTCGACTGCGCCGGAAGTGGGGCGAATTATAGACTTCCAGAATCTGCCGTCAACCCTTAATTCAGCTTTTCTATCAAATAGGCATTTCTGGCTAAAAACCGACCAACTTCCCTCCATATAGAGAGCCTCAACAACCCTCTATATAGAAGAGAAGCTTCAGATGACCCCGGCCTCCCTCAAAGCCGACACATTCGCTGGCGTCAAACCCAGCACTTGCTGCAGCACCTGATGGGTATGCTCACCCAACAGCGGAGGTGCGCTGCGGTATTCAACAGGCGTCTTGGACAGGCGCATAGGACTTGCCACCTGGGGCACAGTACCAGCCAACGCATGAGGCAACTGCATCGCCAACCCGCGCGCTTTTACCTGAGGATCGGCAAACACCTGCGCCAGGTCATTGATCGGGCCGCAAGGCACACCTACTCGCTCCAGCTGAGCCACCCATTCAGCCGTGCTCTTGAACACGGTAGCCTGACGGATCAACGGAATCAGCACCGCCCTGTTAGCCACTCGCAGCTTATTAGTAGCAAACCTAGGATCATCCGCCCACTGGGGCTGCCCAGCCACTTCGGCAAATTTGCGGAACTGCCCATCATTACCCACAGTAAGAATGAAGTCGCCATCCGCCGTAGGAAAATCCTGATAGGGAACGATATTCGGATGAGCGTTACCCAGGCGCTTTGGAGAGACGCCCGTCGTCAGGAAGTTCATCGCCTGATTAGCCAGACAAGCCACCTGCACATCCAGCAATGCCATATCGATATGCTGGCCGCCACCATCATGATCCCGGTGAGCCATGGCCGCCAGGATCGCAACTGTCGAGTAAAGCCCCGTAAGAATATCCGTCAGCGCCACGCCAACCTTAACCGGTCCGGCGCCGTCTTCACCCTCCGGGCGGCCAGTCAGGCTCATCAGCCCGCCAAGCCCCTGGATCATGAAGTCGTAGCCCGCCCGCGTCGCATAGGGCCCGGTTTGACCAAACCCGGTAATCGAGCAGTAGATCAACTCCGGATTGAGCTCCTTGAGCGACTCATAGTCCAACCCATAGGCCGCCAAGCCGCCTACCTTGAAGTTCTCGATCAGAATGTCGGACTTCGCCGCCAGGTCACGCACCAGCTTCTGGCCCTCCGGCCGCGTGAAGTCGATCGTCACCGATTCCTTGTTGCGATTGGCAGACAGGTAATACGCCGCCTCAGTGGTGTTTTCCCCATACGCATCCTTGAGGAAGGGTGGCCCCCAGGCACGAGTGTCGTCGCCATTCCCGGGCCGCTCGACCTTGATCACTTCAGCGCCAAGGTCTGCAAGTATCTGCCCGGCCCAAGGGCCCGCCAGCACTCGCGACAAATCCAGTACCCGCAGGTGCGAAAGCGCGCCCATGGTCGTTCTCCTATTAATAGAACGCCTGAATACCGGTTTGCGCTCGCCCCAGGATCAATGCATGCACGTCGTGAGTACCCTCATAGGTATTCACCACTTCAAGGTTGACCAGGTGGCGGGCAATGCCGAACTCATCCGAGATGCCGTTACCACCGAGCATGTCACGCGCCATCCGGGCAATGTCGAGCGACTTGCCACACGAGTTACGCTTCATGATCGAGGTGATTTCCACAGCCGCAGTGCCCTCATCCTTCATACGACCCAACCGCAGGCATCCTTGCAGCGCCAGGGTGATTTCAGTCTGCATGTCTGCGAGCTTCTTCTGGATCAGTTGAGTAGCCGCCAAAGGCCGCCCGAACTGCTGGCGATCAAGGGTGTACTGACGCGCGGTATGCCAGCAGAACTCCGCGGCCCCCAAGGCACCCCACGAGATCCCGTAGCGTGCCGAGTTAAGGCAAGTGAACGGTCCTTTCAGGCCACGCACATCCGGGAAGATGTTCTCTTCAGGAACAAACACGTTATCCATGACGATTTCACCGGTGATCGAGGCGCGCAATCCGACCTTGCCGTGGATCGCCGGAGCACTCAGGCCTTTCCAACCCTTTTCCAGAACGAAGCCGCGAATATCGCCCGCATCGTCCTTGCCCCACACCACGAACACATCCGCAATCGGGCTGTTGGTAATCCACATCTTGCTGCCAGTGAGGCTGTAGCCGCCATCCACTTTGCGCGCGCGGGTAATCATCGCGCCCGGGTCGGAACCATGGTTAGGCTCGGTCAGGCCAAAGCAGCCAATCCATTCACCAGAGGCCAGCTTCGGCAGGTATTTCTGCTTTTGCGCTTCGGTACCGAATTCATTGATAGGCACCATCACCAGTGAGGACTGCACACTCATCATCGAACGGTAGCCAGAGTCCACACGCTCTACTTCACGAGCGATCAGGCCATAGCTGACGTAGTTCAATCCACTGCCACCGTACTGCTCTGGAATCATCGCCCCCAGCAGGCCGGTCTCACCCATTTCGCGGAAGATCGCAGGGTCAGTCTTTTCATGGCGGAAGGCTTCGAGAACACGGGGCGCCAGCTTGTCCTGGGCGAACTGTTGGGCACTGTCGCGCACCATGCGTTCTTCTTCGGTGAGCTGTGAATCCAGCAGCAGTGGATCGATCCAGTTGAAGCTTGCCTTACCGCCCATGAGTGAGTCCTCGCGAAGTAAATCAAAAGTCGTGCATGGAGCCTAGGCCGGGCAGGCGAGGAGGGCAAACGAGGATTTTGCATAGCCTTGTGCTAATTTCTCACTCCGTAACATTCAAAAGCGGCATAGATGCTCTTTACTTGTGAGGTCACGGTACATGCGCAGAAAAATTCCCAGCACCACGGCGCTGGTCAGTTTCGAGGCTGCAGCCCGCCACGAGAGCTTTACCAAGGCGGCACAGGAGCTTTCGATCACCCAGGGCGCAATCTGCCGACAAATCGCCAGTCTTGAGGAGTTTTTAAGTGTCGAGCTGTTTCGACGCTCGCGCCGGGGCGTGAAACTGACAGAAGCAGGGCTTTCCTACAGTCGCCGGGTGGCTACGCAACTTGACGCCGTGGAACGCGACACCCTTTCGATCATGGGACAGCAGGGCACCAACGTTATTGAACTGGCGGTGGTCCCGACGTTCGGCACCCAATGGCTGATCCCACGCCTCAAGGACTTTCAGCACCAGCATCCCGAAGTCACCGTCAACCTGACCAACCGCACACGGCCTTTCCTGTTCGCCGATACCGAATTCGACGCGGCAATCTACTTTGGCGATGCCGACTGGTCCGGTACCGAATCCCACAAACTGATGGGAGAAAACCCGCTCCCGGTATGCAGCCAGCGCTTGCTGGACGGTCGCACGCACTTCACTGCACACGAAATCGCCGAACTGCCCCTGCTGCAACAAACCACTCGACCCTATGCCTGGCGCCAGTGGTTCAACGCGCAACAGCTGGACATACCCCGCGACATGACAGGCCCGCGTTACGAGCTATTCTCCATGTTGTCCCAGGCAGCCATGCACGATATGGGCATTGCACTGATACCGCCGTTCCTTATTCAAAGGGAACTGAGCGATGGGCACTTGGTGATTGCCAGCCCTCAGGTACTGGCGAGCTCAAAGGCTTACTACCTGATGATTCCCGAGAGAAAGGTCGAATCAGCTTCTCTGCATGCGTTCAGGGACTGGCTGATTGATCAGTCGCATCGTTACAACCCCAATATCTAAAGGGTCTTCGTCAATTTATTAACTTTGTAGTCAACAAAATAAAATACCTACATATGTATATATATGTCGCAATTTAGAAGACCGCATCTTTTGACCCTGAAATGGCCTTTAAGCCATGTAGGTATTGGCCTGTAGCCATAAAATTGCAGCGATGCCCAAGCATTCACGTCGGCGATGGAGAAGCGCTGATATTTCGGTAAAAACCCTTTAATCTCCTGTATTTAAACGACTTTAATCTATCCATTGCGACAATCAGTTACGGGGTGACTTGTAGTTAATTTTTCGTCACCCGTCATAATCTCTTGAAGGCCGTAAAGTTCGCCTGCAAAATGCCGCGCCCCGCTGCATTTCAGCGGGATCGTGCTGATCGGCCGCCCAGATTCGCCTGTCGTGGCGCACTGGCCTTTTACAAAAATCAAAGCAAAAAGATCATGCAGGAGATTTGACGTGCACATTGGTGTTCCTCTCGAAACCCAGACCGGTGAAACGCGGGTGGCTGCCACCCCGGAAACCATCAAGAAGCTGATCGGCCAGGGCCACAAGGTCACTGTGCAAAGCGGGGCAGGCATCAATGCCAGTGTCGTCGACAGTGCCTATGAAGCAGCGGGCGCAACCATTGGCAGCGCCAGTGATGCATTCGGCGCCGAGCTGATCCTCAAGGTGGTCGCCCCCAATGACAGCGAACTGACGCTGATCAAAAGCGGCGCAGTGCTGGTGGGCATGCTCAATCCGTTCAGCAACGAAACCATCACTCGACTGGCCGAGCATGGCATCACGGCCTTTGCCCTTGAGGCCGCGCCGCGCACCTCCCGCGCGCAGAGCCTGGATGTGCTTTCTTCCCAGGCAAACATTGCCGGCTACAAGGCTGTACTGCTCGCCGCCCATCACTACCCACGCTTCATGCCAATGCTGATGACCGCCGCCGGTACGGTGAAAGCCGCTCGCGTGCTGATTCTTGGAGCTGGTGTAGCAGGGCTGCAGGCGATCGCTACCGCGAAACGCCTGGGTGCGGTCATCGAAGCGTCCGACGTGCGTCCGGCGGTAAAGGAACAGATCGAATCCCTGGGCGCCAAGTTCGTCGACGTGCCATACGAAACTGATGAAGAACGTGAATGCGCGGTTGGCGTGGGCGGTTACGCGCGCCCAATGCCAACAAGCTGGATGCAGCGCCAGGCCCTGGCCGTGCATGAACGTGCCAAGCAAGCCGACATCGTCATCACCACCGCATTGATTCCGGGTCGCAAGGCACCGACCCTGCTCAGCGCCGAGACCGTCGCTCAGATGAAGCCAGGCTCGGTGGTCATCGACCTCGCCGCAGCACAAGGCGGCAACTGCCCGCTGACCGTGGCAGACCAGGTGGTCGTGGAAAACGGTGTGACCATCTGCGGCCCGACCAACCTGGCCGGCGCCGTCGCCGCCGATGCCTCGGCGCTGTACGCACGCAACCTGCTGGACTTCCTGAAGCTGGTCTTCACCAAGGAAGGGCAGTTTGAAATCAACCTCGAAGACGACATCGTCGCCGCGTGCCTGATGTGCCGCGACGGCCAAGTCATCCGCAAAAACGCCTAAGCAGGGATTCAGACGATGGAAGAGCTTATTTCCCCCGGTATCTACAACCTGATCATCTTCGTGCTGGCGATTTATGTCGGTTATCACGTGGTCTGGAACGTCACCCCGGCCCTGCACACCCCGCTGATGGCCGTGACCAACGCAATTTCGGCGATCGTGATCGTCGGCGCCATGCTGGCAGCCGCACTCACCGTGACACCACTGGGCAAGACCATGGGCACCCTGGCCGTAGCCCTCGCGGCGGTCAACGTGTTCGGTGGCTTCCTGGTTACCCGCAGGATGCTTGAGATGTTCAAGAAGAAAGCCCCGAAAGCAAAAGAAGAGGCGCCATCGTCATGAGCATGAATCTGGTCACGACGCTCTACCTGATCGCGTCGATCTGCTTTATCCAGGCCCTTAAAGGCCTGTCACACCCGACGACGTCCCGGCGCGGCAACCTGTTCGGCATGCTCGGCATGGCGCTGGCGGTGCTCACCACCGTGGGTCTCATCTATAAGCTCGGCGCCGAGCTGGCCACTGCCGGCATTGGCTACGTCATCGTTGGCCTGCTGGTCGGCGGCACCGCCGGCTCGATCATGGCCAAGCGCGTGGAAATGACCAAGATGCCGGAGCTGGTGGCGTTCATGCACAGCATGATCGGCCTGGCTGCAGTGTTTATCGCCATCGCCGCAGTCGTGGAACCACAGTCGCTGGGTATCGTGAAACACCTGGGGGATTCGATCCCCGCCGGTAACCGCCTGGAGTTGTTCCTCGGTGCAGCCATCGGTGCAATTACGTTCTCCGGCTCGGTCATCGCCTTCGGCAAGCTGTCGGGTAAGTACAAGTTCCGCCTGTTTCAGGGCGCACCAGTACAGTTCGGCGGTCAGCACAAGCTGAACCTGGTGCTGGGGCTGTTGACGCTGGGCCTGGGCCTGGCCTTCATGTTCACCGGCAACCTCAGCGCCTTCGCATTGATGCTGGCCCTGGCGTTCGTGCTGGGCGTGCTGATCATTATCCCGATTGGCGGCGCCGACATGCCGGTGGTCGTCTCGATGCTCAACAGCTACTCCGGCTGGGCTGCGGCGGGGATCGGCTTCTCGCTGAACAACTCGATGCTGATCATCGCCGGTTCGCTGGTGGGTTCAAGCGGTGCGATCCTGTCGTACATCATGTGCAAGGCGATGAACCGCTCCTTCTTTAATGTACTGCTCGGCGGTTTCGGCAACACGGCAGACGCCGCCGGCCCGGCCGGCTCGAAAGAAGCGCGCCCGGTGAAATCCGGCTCGGCTGACGATGCAACCTTCCTGCTGACCAACGCCGACACCGTAATCATCGTACCGGGCTACGGCCTGGCGGTGGCACGGGCACAACATGCGCTGAAAGAGCTGACCGAGAAGCTGACCCACCGCGGCGTGACCGTGAAGTACGCGATCCACCCGGTTGCAGGCCGTATGCCTGGTCACATGAACGTATTGCTGGCCGAGGCAGAAGTGCCTTACGACCAGGTATTCGAGATGGAAGACATCAACTCCGAGTTCGGCCAGGCCGACGTGGTGCTGGTGCTAGGCGCCAACGACGTGGTCAACCCGGCCGCCAAGAACGATCCCAAGTCGCCCATCGCGGGCATGCCGATCCTCGAAGCGTTCAAGGCCAAGACCATCATCGTCAACAAGCGCTCGATGGCCAGCGGCTATGCCGGCCTGGACAACGAACTGTTCTACCTGGACAAGACCATGATGGTCTTCGGCGACGCCAAGAAGGTCATCGAAGACATGGTCAAGGCCGTCGAATAAACACTGCGCCAGCGCAATACCCAAAACCCTGGCCTTTAGTAGGCTGGGGTTTTTTATTGCCGGTAAAAACCGACAAAAGGCTCTAAATCGCTGCCTGGCATTCGACCATGGTAGCGGGACGAAATTTTTTGAAATCACTAGACTGCGCATCTTGCTTCCGTAGCCCGAGATAACAATCCATGTACCGTGATCGTATCCGCTTGCCTTCGTTGTTGAACAAGGTCATGAGCGCGGCTGACGCTGCCGCACTGATCCAGGACGGCATGACCGTCGGCATGAGCGGCTTCACCCGCGCCGGTGAGGCCAAGGCCGTGCCCCACGCCTTGGCCGAACGCGCCAAGACATCACCGCTGAAAATTACCCTGATGACCGGCGCCAGCCTGGGCAACGACCTGGACAAGCAACTGACCGAAGCCGGTGTACTGTCGCGACGCATGCCATTCCAGGTAGATAGCACCCTGCGCAAGGCGATCAACGCCGGCGAGGTGATGTTTATCGACCAGCATTTGTCGGAAACCGTCGAGCAGCTGCGCAACAATCAGCTCAAGCTACCGGACATCGCGGTGATCGAAGCCGTAGCGATCACCGAGCAAGGCCACATTGTGCCAACCACTTCCGTGGGCAACTCCGCCAGTTTCGCGATTTTCGCCAAGCAGGTGATCGTCGAGATCAACATGGCGCATAACCCGAACCTGGAAGGCCTGCACGACATCTATATCCCGAGCTATCGCCCGACCCGCACGCCAATTCCGCTGGTGGCCGTGGACGACCGTATCGGCAGCACCGCGATTCCGATTCCGCCGGAGAAGATCGTCGCGATCGTCATCACCAATCAGGCGGATTCGGCCTCCACCGTGACGCCGCCCGACAGCGACACCCAGTCGATCGCCAATCACCTGATCAACTTCCTTAAAGAAGAAGTCGACGCCGGACGCATGACCAACAAGCTCGGCCCACTGCAGGCAGGCATCGGCAACATTGCCAATGCGGTGATGTGCGGTTTGATCGAGTCGCCCTTCGAAGACCTGACGATGTATTCGGAAGTCCTCCAGGATTCCACATTCGACCTGATCGACGCAGGCAAGCTGAGCTTTGCCTCAGGCAGTTCGATCACATTGTCGGAACGGCGCAACGCCGACGTGTTCGGCAACCTGGAGCGCTACAAAGACAAATTGGTGCTGCGGCCCCAGGAAATCTCCAATCACCCGGAAGTGGTGCGGCGCCTGGGCATCATCGGCATTAACACCGCGCTGGAGTTCGACATCTATGGCAACGTCAACTCCACCCACGTCTGCGGCACCCGGATGATGAACGGAATTGGCGGCTCGGGCGACTTTGCGCGCAACGCGCACCTGGCGATCTTTGTCACCAAGTCGATTGCCAAGGCCGGCGCGATTTCCAGCGTGGTGCCAATGGTCAGCCATGTGGACCATACCGAGCATGACGTCGACATCCTCGTGACCGAGGTCGGCCTGGCGGACCTGCGGGGCCTGGCGCCGCGGGAGCGGGCCCGGGTCATCATCGACAACTGTGTGCACCCGGCGTACCGCGATGCCCTGAACACCTACTTCACCCAAGCCTGTTTGCTGGGCGGGCACACCCCGCATATCCTGCGAGAAGCACTGAGTTGGCACATCAACCTGGAAGAAACCGGGCATATGCTGAAGGCGTGATTGATACAGATTCGGGCTGATGCAAACACAGTTTCATCAGCCCGAGCTTCCGAGCCCAACTTTTATAAAAAACTGTACTTCTGTACCGGTCATTTCCTACTGAAATATCCTACCTCGAACTCCATAAACGCCTAAAACGCACCATAAAAGTGCCGACAGGTACAGTTGCCCCAATTTCGTACAGTACAGCCCCTATAAACAGTTAACTGGCCCCTCACAATACAGGTGAACTGTATCTAGAGAGTCTTGCCTGGGAGGAGGATCATTGGCACCAGTTAAACCACTACCTAATCCCGCCACAAGCGGAAGGATGTCATCATGGAACGTACACTCAGTTCCGATCTGTTCTTCGAAGAAAAAGCTGTAAACACCCAGGCTTCCCTGCCTCTGCGCGTTCTCGCCAACCTGATGTTGTGGCAGCGCCGCATCTCCAGCCGCCATCAACTGGCTCGTCTGGATTCGCGTCTGCTGGCTGACGCCGGTATCAGCGAAGCACAACGCTACGAAGAGCTGAGCAAGCCGTTCTGGCGCTAATTAGCGTCCGCTGGCCCTGACCCACCGGGTCCACCGCCAGCACTCCGAATTGTTAAAGCAGAACCCGCCCCGGGTAACCGGCGGCGGGTTCTGCTGTTTCTGGGGATTGGATTTTCAATGGCGAAAACAGTCGGCTTTCTACAGACCGATACAGTTTAAAAAATGTAACAATTAAGCAGTACAATTTAACCCGCGTGTATCTGTACCGGTAGCACCCTCCAGCCCAAGATGGTGTTCCAGGACCTCATGAAAGGCGCGCGTCATGAATACCAAAAACCAGCAACACCCTCGGTTGATACAGCTACTCAAGCGCACCGCTGCAGCACTCGTCTGCTGGGGGCAACGGGCCCGCACACGCAGGCTGCTGGCTCAACTGGATCCGCGGGAATTGTCCGATGCGGGTATCAGTCACGGCGACCGGGCATCTGAGCTGGCCAAATCGTTCTGGCGCGAGTAATCACCGCAGGAAGCTATCCGAACAGATAAGCGGCGGCTAATATCCGGCTACCACGTGGCGAACCCTGTAGAACGGGCGTCTGATGCCCATGGTCTCGCTGCTCAAGCAGTAGCTTTGTGCCACCCTTTCGTTCATTTACAGGAGTCACCCCATGTCCCGTCTTCACCTGCTGAGCGCTGCAGCCCTGCTGGCCCTGGCTGCCAATGCCAACGCCTCCAGCCTGATCGTGACCACGGATTCGATCGTCGGCGCACTGAAAGCCACCTCAGACGCCACCTCCGATGCCACTTCCTCCCTGCGTGACAACAAGGTCGTACGTGCCGCCCGTGACGACGCCGCCAGCTTCGTTGCCAGCGAAGGCGCCATCCGTGGCGTAAAACTGGAAAGCGCCCTGGCCCAGATCCGCCAACAGGCTCCACAACTGAATACCGCGACTGACGCGCAGCTGGCCCAGGCGATCCTGGCCATCTGACCGCAGGTGGGATAAAGGGGGCGCCAGGCGCTCCCCGAACCCTCCGCGCTGGCTCTCGCCCGGGCATTGCGCTAGCCTTGGCGCTCGTTTTCAGTTGTCGAGTCCCATGGCTTTTTCATACCGCCTGTTGATCGCTCCCGTAGTGTTTTGCACCTGCTGGTCCACGCAAGCTCCGGCCTTTGACCTGTCCACCCAGAGCCTCGTTGTCAGTGCGTATGCCACCAGCAAAGTGACCTCCGCACCGTTCGACCATAAACTGATACTGGCCGCCCAGGATGACGCTGCCGCTTTCATTGCCACTGACGGCCAATGGCGGGGAGCCCGACTGGAATCAGCGCTGGATTATCTGCGCCATACCCAGCCAAAACTTAACGCCAGTGACCTTGAACTGGCGCAAGCAATTCTCGTCCAATAATCATCTTTGTATTTCGGAGTCATTCCATGCGTAGCCCGCTGATCGCCGCCGCTCTCGGCCTGCTGTTGTTGGCCGGTGTTGCCCAGGCACAAACCCTGAAGGCCACCAGTAACATCATCGTCCGAGCCTCGGCCCGTACCATCGATTTCACCTCGGACACCACCACGTCCATCCGCGACTCCAAAGTCGTACGCGAAGCCCACGACGATGCCGCCAGTTTCGTTGCCAGCAATGGCGAGATTCGTGGCGCTCAACTGGAAGCCGCCTTCGACACCCTGCGAACCCGCGTGCCGGAAGCCCGCGACGCCAGCGACCAGGTCCTCGCCGAAGCTATCCTCTCTCTGTGAGGCGCATTGCCGCCTGGCTACTGGCCGGCACCTTGCTGCTGGGCGCCAGCGCGGCTCAGGCCGCCCTGCAACTGCGGCTCAAGACCGATGGCTTGAGCCCGGCCCAGCAGCAGGCGAGCCAGGCATTGCTGGATGAAGCGATGCAGGCGTTGCCGCCGCGCTTCATCGAGCAACTGGACCGGACCATCGACGTCGGCTGGACCGACAAGATGCCCGAGAACGCCTACGGCCAGGCTTCGCTGGTGTCCGAACTGGACCTCAACAGCAACTTGCTGGAAAGCCTTACCGACGGCAGTGCCGCGACGCAAAAAACCAATCGCCCCCACGGCACCGTGCGCCGGGAAATGCTCGCCACCGTGCTGCATGAACTGACCCACATCTATGACCGTGCCCGCCTATGGTCCAGCGCCGACCGCAAGCTGATCCAGCGTTGCAGCCGCCAGAACAACATCACCGGCCTGATCGGCCTGCCCGATCAATGCCGGGGCCAGAACGACCGCCGCTTTACCCTCAGCGATGACCCACGCCTGCTGGACCTCGCCGGGTGGCCGCAATACGTTGGCCGTCGCGGCGAACGTGAACAGAACAACCATCAGGTCGCCCGCAGCCCGGACATCTACGAAACCACCAGCCCGCTGGAATTCGTCGCCGTCAACATGGAGTACTTCCTCCTCGACCCGAGCTATGCCTGCCGCCGGCCTTCGCTGTACCGCTATTACAAGGAACACTTTGGCTGGGCGCCGCCCGCCCAGGACACCTGTGCCAAAACCTACGCCTTCCTCAACGCCGGCAACGACTTCGCCAAGACTCCACTGGGCCAGGTCGACCCCGAGCGGGTCTACGAAATCGACTACCTGCTGGCCGAAGCCAACCAGAACCTCGTGAGTCGCTGGGGCCACAGCATGCTGCGCCTGGTGATCTGCGCCCCCGGCCGGCCACGGGGCCCGGACTGCCGCCTGGACCTGGACCAGCACCTGGTGTTGTCCTACCGCGCGTTTGTCGGTGACGTACAACTGTCGAGCTGGGACGGCCTGATCGGCAAATACCCGTCGCGGCTGTTCGTGCTGCCGCTGTCTCAGGTCATCGACGAGTACACCAAGACCGAGCTGCGCGGCCTGGCGTCGGTGCCGTTGAAGCTCACGCGCCAGGAGATCAACGACACCGTCGAACACGCCGCCGAAATGCACTGGAGCTACGACGGCAACTACTTCTTCATCTCCAACAACTGCGCAGTCGAGAGCCTGAAACTGTTACGCAGCGGCAGCGCCAACCCGCAGCTGACCGGCCTGGACAACATCACGCCCAATGGCCTGCTGGAAGCCCTCAAGGGCCGAGGCCTGGCCGATACCAGTGTGCTGGACGACAAAAAACGCGCGCTGCGCCTCGGCTATCACTTCGACTCCTTCCGCGAGCGCTACCAGGCGATGTTCGAGGTGTTGAAAAAGCGCCTGCCGATCAAACAGGCTGAAGTGGAGGATTGGTTGTCACTGAGTGCCGAAGAGCGCCGCCCATGGTTCGCCGAAGCCGACCTGCGCGCCAGCGCCGCCTTGTTGCTGCTGGAACAGGCGAGCTTCCGCAAGCAGCTCATGCTGGCCCAGGATGAAGTCAAGCAACGCTACCTTGGCGCCCGCGAGCTGAAGAACGGCGGCATGGAAAAGGCCAACGCGACGTTGCAGCAGATCCTCGCCAACAGTGGCTTCCTCAGTCGCCCGGCAGAGCTGCTGGGCACCAGCGGTTACGGCTTGCCACAACCAACAGAATCCAAACGCCTGGAATCAGAGAGCGCCGCGCGCCAGAAGCAGTTGCAGTCGCTGACCGGCGATCTGGACAAAGAGGTGAGGGCGCTGCTGGAACCGGCCCGCGCGGCGGAGATTGCCGCATGTGAAGCCAACCTCAAGCAGCTAGGCGAGCACTTGCGCGCACTGCACAAGGCCTCCGGCGGGTTCGAACTGCCCTAGAGCGCTTCTCCGGCTTCTTCCGGTAGTTGCTCATCCAGGTGTAACCACGGCAATCGGCTCTCTACCCAGATGTGCCGATCTGCCGGGGCCAGCTCCGGGTGATCCAGGGTTGCGATGGTCACATCGATACTCTCGGCACTCAGTTGCGTTACCAGCGCCAAATGCGCCCCACAGTTAGAACAGAAATACCGCACGCATGTCGGCGAAGATTCGTACTGCGCCGGCGTTCCCGCCACCCAGGCGAACGCGGAACGGGGCAGGGTGATCCAGGTCGTCACCAAGCCGCCGCTGACCCGCCGGCAAATCGAACAGTGGCAGTGGGCAATATCCACCAACGCCCCGCTGAACTGATAACGCACCCGCCCGCAATGGCAGCCGCCTTGGTGTTGCTCATGCATGCTCTGTCTCCCACATCCTTATTTCACACAGGACCAGTCGTCCATTCAACGTAGCCCGTTTCTCAAGCGAAAGCTGGCTGAAAGCTTCCGGGACTAGGATCGCCCACCACTACCGGCAACAGACCGGTTGTTAACAACAACAATGGTGATTCCCGATGTCCGCTCGTACCCGCCTGTTTGCCCCGACTCCACCCGTAAGCCTCGTGCCTTTCGTTCTGCGCTGACCCAACCGGTTCGCCATTCCCTAGCCGCGCTACGCCTGGAGTATTCCTATGCTGACTTTCCTTGGCTTTGCCATGGTCATCACGTTCATGTTCCTGATCATGACCAAGCGCCTGTCTGCGCTGATCGCCCTGATCATCGTACCGATCCTGTTCGCGCTGTTCGGCGGCTTTGCCCCGCAGATCGGCCCGATGATGCTCGCGGGCATCACCAAGCTTGCGCCGACCGGCGTAATGCTGATGTTTGCCATCCTCTATTTCGCCTTGATGATCGACTCCGGCCTGTTCGACCCGGCCGTGCGCAAGATCCTCAAGCTGGTCAAGGGCGACCCGCTGAAGGTCTCGGTCGGCACCGCCGTGCTGGCCCTGGTGGTATCACTGGACGGAGACGGCGCCACCACCTACATGATCTGCGTGGCCGCCATGCTGCCGCTGTACCAGCGCATCGGCATGAGCCCGCGGATCATGGCCGGCCTGATCATCCTCGCCGGTGGGGTGATGAACATGACCCCATGGGGTGGCCCGACCGCCCGCGCCGCCAGTGCATTGCACGTGGACCCATCGGATATTTTCGTCCCGATGATTCCAGCCATGGCCGCCGGCGTCGTCGCCATCCTGGTGATTGCCTATATGTACGGCAAGCGCGAACGGGCACGCCTGGGCGAGCTGCACCTGCAAGGCGATGAAATCGACCACAGCGAAATCAGCGTCTCGCAATACCCGGACGCCCGCCGTCCGAAACTGATCTGGTTCAACGGCGCACTGACCTTCGCCCTGATGTGCACCTTGATCGCCGGCCTGTTGCCACTGCCAGTACTGTTCATGGTGGCCTTCAGTATCGCGATGATCGTCAACTACCCATGCCTGCAGATGCAGAAAGACCGGATCGCAGCCCATGCCGGCAGCGTCCTGGCGGTCACCGGCCTGATCTTCGCCGCCGGTATCTTCACCGGCATCCTGTCCGGTACCGGCATGGTCGATGCCATGTCCAAGAGCCTGCTGGCCGTCATCCCTGACGCGCTGGGGCCTTATCTGGCCGTGATCACCGCGCTGGTGAGCATGCCGTTTACCTTCTTCATGTCCAACGATGCCTTCTACTACGGCGTTCTGCCGGTACTGGCCGAAGCCGCCAGCCACTACGGCATCACTGCCGTGGAAATGGCCCGCGCCTCAATCGTTGGCCAGCCTGTGCACTTGTTGAGCCCACTGGTTCCATCGACCTACTTGCTGGTAGCCCTGGCGGGTATCGAATTTGGCGATCACCAGCGCTTCACCCTCAAGTGGGCGGTGCTGGTGTGCCTGTGCATAATGGTCGCCGCTTTGCTGATGGGGATTTTTCCGCTGTTCAGCACTCTATAATCGTACAACTCACTGCGCCGGCTCTTAAGGCTGGCGCGGTCTAACACTCGCTCAAAGGAATACACATGGAATGGCTGACCAATCCGGAAATCTGGATTGCCTTCTTCACCCTGACGGCCCTCGAGATCGTCCTGGGCATCGATAACATCATCATGATTTCGATCCTGGTCAGCCGCATGCCCAAGCACATGCAGGCGCGTACCCGGATCTTCGGCCTGGCGCTGGCGATGGTCACGCGGATCCTGTTGCTGCTGTCGATCACTTGGGTCATGCGCCTCACCGACGATCTGTTCGTGGTGTTCGGCCAAGGCATTTCCGGCCGCGACCTGATCCTGTTCTTCGGTGGCCTGTTCCTGCTGTGGAAAAGCTCCCAGGAGATGTACCACGCCCTGGAAGGTGAAGACGAAACCCACGACGAGCCGAAGGGCGCCGGTGGCAAGTTCATCTACACCATCATCCAGATCGCGATCATCGACATCGTGTTCTCCCTGGACTCGGTGATTACCGCCGTTGGTATGGTTTCCCACGTACCGGTGATGGTGGCCGCGATCATCGTCGCCGTACTGGTGATGATGCTGGCCGCCGGCACCATCAGCGATTTCATCGACAAACACCCGTCGCTGAAGATGCTGGCGCTGTCGTTCCTGCTGGTGGTAGGTACTGTGCTGATCGCCGAAGCCTTCGACGTTCACGTGCCAAAAGGCTACGTTTACTTCGCCATGGCGTTCTCCCTGGCGGTTGAAGCGGTGAACATCAAGATGCGTACCGCCATCGCGAAAAAGAAGAAACAGCAGGACCCTGTGAAACTGCGCAAGGACATTCCGGGTCAATAACCTGGACCCGCTGCTGAAAAAGGGGCTTTAGAGCCCCTTTTTTTCATCTGCAAAAAGCTGATTTCATGACAGTTTTGTTTCAATCCCGACTTTAGCTATGCGATGCTGGCGCCGAGCCCATTCGCCAACTACAGCTTAAGTACAAGACGTAGAACGGCACGCGGCACTATTCACTTGCTCCGATTGGAGCACGACTCAACACAGGGGGCCCAGCATGCTGACCCTGCTCAATCTGCTTTCCGCGGTAACCCTGCTGATCTGGGGCACGCACATCGTCCGTACCGGCATCCTGCGGGTCTACGGCTCCAACTTGCGCCAGGTCATCGGGCAGAACATGTCCAAGCGCTGGCTGGCGTTTATCGCCGGCATCCTGGTGACGGCCATGGTGCAAAGCAGCAACGCCACGGCGATGCTGGTGACTTCGTTTGTCGGCCAGGGCCTGATGGGCCTGATGCCCGCCCTGGCGACCATGCTCGGTGCCGATGTCGGTACCGCGCTGATGGCCCGGGTGCTGACCTTTGACCTGTCGTGGCTGTCGCCGCTGTTGATTTTCCTCGGGGTGATTTTCTTCCTGTCGCGCAAACAGACACGCGCCGGGCAGATGGGCCGTGTCGGGATCGGCCTCGGGCTGATCATCCTTGCGCTGCAACTGATCGTCGAAGCCGCGGGCCCGATCACCCACGCGCAGGGCGTCAAGGTCCTGTTCGCCTCGCTGACCGGCGACATCTTGCTCGATGCCCTGGTCGGCGCACTGTTCGCGATGATTTCCTACTCCAGCCTGGCCGCCGTCCTGCTGACCGCGACCCTCGCCGGTGCCGGCGTGATCGGCCTGCACGTGGCCATCGGCCTGGTGATCGGCGCCAACATCGGCAGCGGCGTGCTGGCCTTCCTCAGCACCAGCATGCAGAACGCCGCCGGGCGCCAGGTGGCCCTGGGCAGCCTGCTGTACAAGCTGATCGGCTTGCTGCTGATCATCCCGGTACTCGACCCGCTGGTCGGCTGGATGGATAACCTGGACTACAGCGCCCAAGGCATGGTGATCACCTTCCACCTGCTCTATAACGTTATTCGCTGCCTGATCCTGCTGCCCACCATCGGCCCGATGTCCCGCTTGTGCGCCTGGTTGCTCCCGGAACGCGAAGAGGTCAACGGCCTGGCCAAGCCGCGCCACCTGGACCTGGCAGCACTCGCCACCCCAAGCCTGGCACTGGCCAACGCCGCCCGCGAAACCCTGCGTCTGGGCGACCTGATCGACAACATGCTGACCTCGATGCTGGAGGTGCTGCGCGGCAAGCAAACCGCCATCACCCAGGAAATGCGCAGCCTGAGCGACGATGTCGAGGCGCTCTACAGCGCGATCAAGCTCTACCTCGCGCAAATGCCCCGGGAAGACCTCAGCGAACAGGACAGCCGACGCTGGGCCGAGATCATCGAACTGTCGATCAACCTGAAACTGGCCGGCGACCTGATCGAACGCATGCTGCGCAAGGTCCAGCAGCAAAAGACCTCCCAGCGCCGCTCATTCTCCGAAGTCGGCCTGGAAGAACTCGCGGGCCTGCAAACCCAACTGATCGCCAACCTGCGCCTGGGGCTCTCGGTGTTCCTCAGTGCCGACCCGGAAAGCGCCCGGCAACTGCTGCGGGAAAAGCGCCGCTTCCGCGCCCAGGAGCGTCGCCTGGCCCACGCCCACGTCAGCCGCTTGCAACGTAAAATCGTACAGAGCCTGGAGACCAGTTCCTTGCACCTGGAGCTGATTGCCGACATGAAGCGTCTCAACTCGCTGTTCTGCAGCAGCGCTTATGTGGTGCTGGAAACCACCGACACCGGCGCCCTCTCGGCGGACGATATTGCCGACATCACCCATTCGCCCTGAACGTACGACGGCGAGTGAAGTCAGTTAACAACGGACCTCACTCGCCAGGAAGCCTGTTATGCGTCGCCTGCTATTCGCCTGCCTGCTCATGGGTTCGGCACACACCTTTGCCTTTGACCGCCTGCAAGTCGAGGGCTACACCCTGCCCAACGGCCTGCAATTGCTGCTCAAGCCGGGCACCGAACGCGGCCATGTGGCAATCCGCCTGGTGGTGGGTGTGGGCCTGGATGACTTCAGTTGCGAAGACAAGGAACTGCCGCACCTGCTGGAGCATTTACTGTTCAGCGGGATCGACGGTGGCGGCGAAGGTGAACTGGAAGAACGCATGCAAGCCCTCGGCGGCGACTGGAACGCCTACACCAGCAATGCCGACACCACTTTCGTCATCGAGGCTCCGGCGCAGAACCAGCGCAAGGTGCTCGACCTGCTGCTGGCCATCATCACCCGCACCCAACTGACCGACGCCAACATCAATGCCGCCAAACAGGTGGTGGAGCGCGAAGACGGCGGCCATTACTCACACCTGCAACGGCTGCTGGACCGCCAGGACCTCGGCCACAAGGCCAGCAGTCAGCTTGCCGTCGAACTGGGGCTCAAATGCGCCGAGCGGGCCGAAGTCGAGCACCTGACCCGCGACCAATTGGAAAAGCTGCGCAAGGCCTGGTACGCCCCCAACAACATGACCCTGATCATCGTCGGCGACCTCGACAAGCTGCTGCCGGCCTATCTCGAACGCACTTACGGCGCACTGGATCCGGTTGACCCCAGCGAACATCGCCCGTTGCCGGAGATTCAACACGCCGCCGCCGTCCGCCGCGACCTGATCCACGGCTGGGTCGGTGACAACGCCAAGCTGCACTGGTTATTCCCCGAGCCGGTGCTGGACGACCAGTACGATGAAACCTTCGACCTGCTCAAGGACTACCTGGATTGGGCGCTGTATCGTCAATTGCGCTTGCAGCACGGCTTGTCCTATGGCCCATGGAGCGAGCGCGAAGTGCTGGGCGGCGTCGGCTTCATGAGCCTCAACGCCGACCTTGAACGCGACAACCTGCCCGAAGCCGAGCACGTGCTGGAAACCCTCAGGGCCCAACTGCTCAAGGACGGCCTCGACCCGGCCACCTTCGCCCGCCTGCAACAAGCCGCCATTGCCCGCCAGGCGTGGGCCGTTCAAGGCAACAGCGCGTTGGCCGACTATTACTGGAGTGCCTCGGGCGACTACGCCAAAGGGCATTTCAGCGACCCGGCCAAGCGCATCAAGGCCGTCAGCCTGGAGCAAGCCAACCAGGCCATGCGCGAGCTGTTCAAGCAGAACGGCTACTGGCGCATCGAAAAACCGTTGTTCAGCTACGATAGCCTCAACTGGATCGCCGCAGGCGCACTGGGGCTGATTGCGATTGTGTTACTAGGTGTGTGGCGTTATCGCAAAGGGATTGCGTAATCGGGCCCCGAGAAAACGGCTAAAACGTTATTCTGTCTGGGATTTTTCCTACAAAGACTGTGAACTGCCGAATGCCTATCCTGACCCACACCATCCAGCGCATCCTCGAGCTGATGAAGCGCTACCCAGGGGTGATTGCACTCGGCGGTTTCATCTCGGGTGTGGGCAGCTTCATCCTGGTGGATCGCCAGCAAGGCATGGCCAGCTGGATCGCGATCATCATGCTGGTGAGCTGGTTATGGCTGATGCTCGAAAACAGCCTCACCCAGCTGTTCAGCAAAGTCTTCAAACGGGAAATCCCCGAACCGCTGCTGCGCTACGCCACGCAGATGATCCATCAGGAAAGCCTGTTTTTTGTCCTGCCGTTCTTTTTTGTCACCACCACCTGGAACAGCGGCCAGTCGATCTTTACCGGCCTGCTGGGCGCGGCGGCGTTGGTCTCCATCACCGACCCGCTGTACTACAAGTGGCTGGCGCCCAAGCGCTCGCTGTTTCTCGCACTGCACACCCTGACCCTGTTCGCAGCCCTGCTGACCGCGCTGCCGATCATCCTGCACCTGACCACCGCCGAGAGTTACAAACTGGCCCTCGGCGTGGCGATGGCGCTCTCTATCCCGAGCCTGGCCGTGAGCCTGCCGCTGCGTAGCATCAAGGGCTGGGCGATGCTGTTGGGGGTTACCGCAGCGATTGGTTGCGCCGGCTGGTTCCTGCGCACTTGGGTGCCGCCCGCGACGCTGTGGATGACCGAAGTGGCCATCAGCACCCAATTGCAGGACCGCACGCCCGGCGATGACCTGAAAGAAGTCAGCGCCGCCCAACTGCGCAGCAGCGGGCTGTATGCCTACACCGCGATCAACGCGCCGCGCGGCCTGGATGAGCGGATCTACCATGTGTGGAAATTCAACGGCAAGGAAGTCGACCGCATCGCCCTGGACATCCATGGTGGGCGCAAGGAAGGCTATCGGGCCTGGACCCACAAGCAGAACTTCCCCCCCGACTCGGTAGGACGCTGGCAGGTACGGGTGCTGACCGAAGATGGCCAAGTGATCGGCGTGTTGCGCTTCAAGGTGACTGACCCCGGTCAGGGCGCTACAACGCCAGACGCGCCAAAGTAGGCAGGATCGTGCTATTACGTAGGAATTCTGGAATAGCCAAACAAGCTCGGAGCTTATGACCAGTAGCACAACGGCCGGTGCAGCCCATCTGGACACGTCCACCCAGCCTCCATTGCTGAGGATTACAGGGGATTGGACGCTTGCCCACTATGCCAACCTGAAGAAGCTGTCGGAAAAGCTCGACGGCCAGTACGACGCTGGCGCACGTATCGACCTTAACGGCCTCGGCGCCCTGGACACGGCCGGCGCCTCGCTGCTGGTGGAACTGCTCGGCCCCGAGCGCATCGAACAGTCCGCCGAACAGACCGACTGCAGCCTCTCGACCGCCGACCGCGCGTTACTGAAAACCGTCTACCGCTCTCTGAACGACTTCTGTGTGCCGGTCAAGGAACCCGAAGAAGCCGCCGGCATCATGTTGCTGGCGCGCATCGGCGGCGCGGTCTACACCGTCTGGCAAGACGGCATGAAACTGCTGGGCTTTATCGGCCTGATCCTCGAAACCTTCGCCCGTGGCGTATTCCGGCCCAAGCGCTGGCGCGTGACGCCAATGGTTGCGCATATCGAACAAACCGGCCTCGACGCGGCCCCCATCGTGGCCTTGCTGACCTTCCTGGTGGGCGCGGTGGTGGCGTTTCTCGGTGCCACGGTGCTGGCCAGTTTTGGCGCGAGCATTTTCACCGTGGACCTGGTGGCGTTCTCCTTCCTGCGGGAGTTCGGCGTGTTGCTCACCGCGATCCTGATGGCCGGCCGCACTGCCAGTGCCTTCACCGCACAGATCGGCTCGATGAAGGCCAACGAAGAGATCGATGCGATCCGCACCCTGGGCCTCGACCCGATGGAGTTGCTGGTGCTGCCCCGCGTACTGGCCTTGCTGGTGGCGCTGCCGATGCTGACGTTCCTGGCAATGCTCTCGGGCATTATCGGCGGCGGTGTGGTGTGTGCCGTGGCCCTGGATATTTCGCCGGCAATGTTCCTGTCGCTGCTGCAATCGGACATTGGCGTGCAGCACTTCCTCGTCGGCATGGTCAAGGCGCCGATCTTCGCGTTCCTTATCGCGGCCATCGGCTGCCTCGAAGGTTTCAAGGTCAGCGGCAGCGCCGAGTCCGTCGGCGCCCACACCACCTCCAGTGTGGTGCAATCGATTTTCGTGGTGATCGTGCTGGATGCGGTCGCCGCACTGTTCTTCATGGAGATGGGCTGGTGAGTCGTTTACGCCGTGCGCCCACTGAGGCGGTGATCGAAGTCCGCGGGTTGTGCAACCGCTTTGGTTCGCAAAGCGTGCACGAGAACCTCGACCTGGACTTGTACAAGGGTGAAATCCTCGCCGTCGTCGGTGGCTCCGGCAGCGGCAAGTCGGTGCTGCTGCGCAGCATCATTGGGTTGCGCCAGCCCAGCGAAGGCCAGGTGCGGGTGTTCGGGCAGAACTTGCCGAGCCTGTCGGAACATGAGCGGTCACTGGTGGAGCGGCGCTTCGGCGTGCTGTTCCAGAAGGGCGCGCTGTTTTCCTCGCTGACGGTCACCGAGAACGTTGCGTTGCCACTGATAGAGCATGCCGGCCTCAGCCGTCCCGATGCCGAGCACCTGGCGGCAGTGAAACTGGCGTTGGCCGGGCTGCCGCTGTCGGCCGCCGACAAATACCCCTCGTCACTCTCCGGCGGCATGATCAAGCGCGCGGCCCTGGCCCGTGCCCTGGCGCTGGACCCGGACATCCTGTTTCTCGACGAACCCACCGCCGGCCTCGACCCGATCGGCGCCGCCGCCTTCGATCAACTGATCCTGACCCTGCGCGATGCGTTGGGCCTGAGCGTGTTCCTGGTCACCCACGACCTCGACACGCTGTACACCATCACCGACCGCGTAGCGGTGCTGGCGCAGAAAAAGGTACTGGTGGCGGATGCCATCGATGTCGTCTCGGAAACCGACGACGCCTGGATTCACGAATACTTCCATGGCCCACGGGGCCGCGCGGCATTGGATGCCGCTCAACTGCTCAACGAGGTATGACATGGAAACCCGAGCCCATCATGTGATGATCGGTCTGTTCAGCGTGATCGTCGTGGTCGGCGCCATGCTGTTTGGCCTGTGGCTGGCCAAGTCCAGCGTCGACAGCGCATTCCAGGATTACGAAGTGGTGTTCAACGAGGCGGTCAGTGGGCTGTCCCAAGGCAGTGCCGTGCAGTACAGCGGGATCAAGGTGGGCGACGTCACCAGCCTGCGCCTCGACCCGAAAGACCCGCGCCGGGTGCTGGCGCGCATCCGCCTGGCCGGGCAGACGCCGATCAAGGAAGACACCCAGGCCAAGCTGGCCCTGACCGGCATTACTGGCACCTCGATCATCCAGCTCAGCGGCGGTACGCCCCAAAGCCCTGAGCTCAAGGGCAAGGACGGCAACCTGCCGGAAATCATTGCGTCGCCATCGCCGATCGCGCGACTGCTGAACAACAGCAACGACCTGATGACCAGCATCAACTTGCTGCTGCACAACGCCAATCACATGTTCTCCCGGGAGAACGTCGACCGCCTCAGCAATACCCTGGACAACCTGCAACAGACCACCGGCGCGATTGCCGATCAGCGCGGCGACATCAAGGTGGTGATGCAGCAATTGATGCAGGTGAGCAAACAGGCCAGCGCCACCCTGGAGCAAACCACCGCGTTGATGCGCAACGCCAACGGTTTGCTCAACGACCAGGGCAAGCAGGTGTTTGGCAGCGCCGAGAAGGCCATGCAGTCCCTTCAACAGAGCACGGCCACGATCGACACCTTGCTGACCAACAACAAGGATTCCCTGAACAGCGGCATGCAGGGTCTCAACGAACTGGCGCCAGCGGTGCGCGAGCTGCGCGAAACCCTGGGTTCGTTGCGCGCCATTTCCCGCCGCCTGGAAGCCAACCCCAGCGGTTACCTGCTGGGCAGCGACAAGAACAAGGAGTTCACGCCATGAAGCGTGCGTACCAAATGATCGCCCCCGTTGCGCTGGTATTGGTCAGTGCGTGTTCCATCCTGCCGAAGGCGGATCCCTCGGACGTGTACCGGTTGCCATCGGCGCAGGCCGCCACGCAGGCCAGCCCGGTGGCCTGGTCGCTGCGGGTGGCGAAGCCGCAGACCAGCGAATTCCTCGACAGCCCGCGGATTGCCGTGGTGCCTAACGGTGACTTGATCAGCAGCTATGCGAATTCCCGCTGGAGCGATCCAGCCCCCGTGCTGTTGCGTAACCGGTTGCTGGACGGGTTCCAGCGGGATGGGCGGGTGACGTTGCTCAGTACCGATGAGACCAATCTGCAGGCGGACTTTGAGTTGGGCGGGCAGTTGCAGGCGTTTCAGAGTGAGTATCGCGGCAGCGCAGTTGAAGTGGTGATACGGCTGGACGCACGGTTGGTGCGCGGCAGTGATCAACGGATTATTGCCAGCAAGCGGTTCGAGGTGAGGCAGCCGGTGGGGGATACCAAGGTGCCGGCGGTGGTGGCCGGGTTTGGTCAGGCTGGGGATGTGCTGAACAGGCAGCTGGTGGATTGGGCCGTCGGCCTGGGAAGCCGCGCTTTTGTGGCGAGGGAGCTTGCTCCCGTTGGGCTGCGCAGCAGCCCCAAAACCAGTCAATGAGCTTTGACTGACACACCTGCGATAACTGACTGGGGCCGCTTCGCGGCCCAACGGGAGCAAGCTCCCTCGCCACAGGAATTCAGGTCTTAGCCGAAGAACCAGTAGCACACCGCAATCGCCGCCACCACACCAGCAAACTCCGCCAACAACGCACACCCCACCGCATGCCGTGCCCGCTGGATTCCCACCGAGCCAAAGTACACCGCCAACACATAGAACGTGGTCTCGGTACTGCCCTGAATCGTCGCCGCCACCAGCGCCGGGAAGCTGTCCACGCCCTGGGTCTGCATGGTCTCAATCAACATCGCCCGCGCCGCACTGCCGGAGAACGGCTTGACCATCGCGGTCGGCAGCGCATCGACAAAGCGCGTGTCCATGCCGGTCCAGGCCACCACGTGGCGAATGCCTTCCAGGCCGAAATCCAGCGCGCCGGACGCCCGCAACACGCCCACTGCACACAGCATCGCCACCAGGTACGGCAGCAGGTTCTTGGCAACGTCGAAGCCCTCTTTGGCACCTTCGACAAACGCCTCGTAGACTTTCACCTTGCGCAGCGCGCCGATCACCAGGAACAACATGATCAGCCCGAACAGCGTGAGGTTGCCGAGGATCGACGACAGCCCCGCCAGCGCCGTGGCTGAGAGCGTCGCCAGCAAGGCCATGAAGCCACCCAGTACCAGCGCACCCGGAATCAGATACGCCAGCACCACCGGGTCCCACAGCCGCAGGCGTTGCATCACCGCCACCGACAACAGGCCCACCAGGGTCGAGGCGCTGGTGGCCAGCAGGATCGGCAGGAACACCAGCGTCGGGTCCGCCGCACCTTGCTGGGCGCGGTACATGAAGATGGTGACCGGCAGCAGGGTCAGGGAAGACGCGTTGAGTACCAGGAACAGGATCTGCGCGTTGCTGGCGGTATTGGGGATAGGGTTGAGCTCTTGCAGCGCCTTCATGGCCTTGAGGCCGATGGGCGTAGCGGCGTTATCGAGGCCCAGGCCGTTGGCGGCGAAGTTGAGCGTGATCAAGCCGATGGCCGGATGACCGGCAGGCACTTCCGGCATCAGGCGCCGGAACAGCGGCCCCAGGGCCTTGGCCAGCCAGTCGACGATCCCGGCTTTCTCGGCGATACGCAGGAAGCCCAGCCACAAGGTCAGGGTGCCGAACAGCAACACCATCACCTCGACCGACAGCTTGGCCATGGCGAAAATGCTTTCCACCATGGCCGCAAAGATCCCGGCATTCCCGCCGATCAGCCATTGCGCCAGCGCAGACACCATCGCCACGATAAAGAAGCCAAGCCACAGGCCATTGAGCATCAGTTGAATCCCCCGAAAGATGGGGCGAATGATAGCGGGGCTGGCAGAAACGACAAACCCCGGATTTTCCGGGGTTTGTGTAGGAGCCAGTCCTGGCGGTCAGCCGCGAGTAGTCTCGCCGGCCGGCAGTGCTTGCTTGGTGCGCCAGTGCGGCAGGGAGTTCCAGTAGCGCTCGCCCTTGGCATCGTCGTACATGCCTTCCCAACGGGAGATGACCAGTACGGCCAGGGCGTTACCGATCACGTTCAGTGCGGTACGGGCCATGTCCATGATGCGGTCGACACCGGCGATGAACGCCAGGCCTTCCAGCGGAATGCCCACGCTGCCCAGGGTCGCCAGCAGCACCACGAAGGACACGCCCGGCACGCCGGCGATGCCTTTGGAGGTGACCATCAGGGTCAGCACCAGCATCAGTTGCTGGCCAATCGACAGGTCGATGCCATACAGCTGGGCGATAAAGATCGCCGCGATGCTCTGGTACAGGGTCGAACCGTCGAGGTTGAACGAGTAGCCGGTCGGTACCACGAAGCTGCAGATCGCCTTCGGCGCGCCGTAGGCTTCCATCTTCTCGATCACACGCGGCAGCACGGTTTCAGAGCTGGCAGTGGAGTAGGCCAGCACCAGCTCATCCTTGAAGATGCGCATCAACTTGATCACCGAGAAGCCGAACAGGCGGGCGATCAGGCCGAGGACCACAAAGGCGAAGAACAGGATGGCGACGTAAACCAGAATCACCAGCTTGGCCAGCGGCAGCAGCGAGGCGAAACCGAAGTTGGCGACGGTCACCGCGATCAGGGCAAATACACCGATCGGGGCGTATTTCATGATCATGTGGGTGACTTTGAACATGCTCTCGGACACGCCCTGGAACATGGTCACCAGGGGCTCGCGCAATTCAGGCTTGAGGCTCGACAAGCCGAGGCCGAACAACACCGAGAAGAAGATGATCGGCAGCATGTCGCCACGGGCCACGGCGGCGAAGATGTTCGACGGGATCAGGTTGAGGATCGTCTCGATGAACGCGTGCTCGTGCTGGACCTCGGCGGCGGTGGCCGTGTATTTGGAAATGTCGACGGTACCCAGGGTACTCATGTCGATGCCGGTACCCGGATGGAACAGGTTGGCCAGCAACAGGCCGACCACAATGGCAATGGTGGTGACCACTTCGAAGTAAAGGATGGTTTTAACGCCGATCCGGCCGAGCTTTTTCGCATCGCCAACACCGGCGATTCCGACAATCAGCGACGAAATCACGATCGGGATAACGATCATCTTGATCAGGCGGATAAAGATATCGCCAGCGGGCTGCAACACGTTGCTGATCCACCAGGCCTTTTCAGCACTGAAATGGTTAAGCACCGCACCGATTGCAATCCCCAGCACCAGACCGATGAGGATCTGCCAGGCGAGGCTTAGCTTTGCCTTCTTCATGTCATTACCCTTACTTCAAGTGGACTCAGGCAGATGCGCCAGCAGCTGGAACGCTCGAGAGCGAAAAAGTGTGTGCATCTGCCCCCGTAGAAGGTCACCGCAGTTGGCCGATATGGCTCACTGGCAGGCGAAAAAAGGCGCAACTATTCCGATGCAAGGAGGCGACGTCTAATGCCGTAAACGCCTACCCTATGCCGAATCGGCATGAGTTTTTTTGAGTTTTTCTGTCTGAACGGTCAGTTCGAATACGACATTTCGGCAGGCATAAATGCCGCGAACCGGCCATTTCAGGCTCGCGCAGGGTTTTTTGAAAATCTACGGTCGCAGTTGAAAACCCCTGAAAATTCCTACGCATACCATCGAAAAACTCGTCTGGCAGGAGACAAACTTTCTCGATAGATGGTCACGCGGAAACACCAAGAAATGGTTGGGCGGACGCAAAAAGGAGAATTGCCGCTATGGGCGGCATGACAGAAGCGGGCATAGGAGCCGCAAGCCCGTCGCAAGTTCCACAAACCATCGGCTTGGGAACTTGCGTCGCAGCTTTTCACCTGACCCGGCCCTTGCGCAGGCACTCCCTGTCCCCGTAGGTCACGCCGATCCAAACGATCAGAGCAACCCGGCCCCCTGGTCATGCACCACCCTTGTCGGGCGATGCAAACAGAAAGAAGCACGGCGCTTCTTTCTATGGACGTTAAGCCGGTAGACGACAGCGTCGTCAGACCGAACCTAGTACCAATTCGGATCTTTCTTGAGCTGTTCCATCAGCAGCTTTTGCATGCCTTCGTCCGGCTTGCCAAGAAAACGGTAGTCGGCGTGCCGCGTTGGCGATTTGTCCGCGGGCAGGCCCGCCGGGACTTCTACCAACATCGCGTAGGCATCTTCCTTGTCGAAGCTGAAAGCGACGATCAGGCGCTTGTTCAGGCATGTGTCTGCGGTTTCACAGAGCGGCCCGACCAAGTACTTGTCACCATCCTCTTCAACGGCATTCATCTGTTCAGCGCTACCCGACAGGTTCATCACCCATTCAGGCAGGCGCTCTTCCTTCTTGACCACGCTCTGCCAGGTCTCGCGGTACTGCGGGTCCGCACTCAGCAGTTCGTTGGCTCGGGACTGGCCATCATTGGCAGCCAGCACCAAGCCGCTGCCGCCCAACAACAGGGCGGCAGCCAGGGCTTTAAGGGACGAGTTGAACATGCTTAGCCTCGACCACGACGGCCAAAGAAGAAGGAAGCGATGAACATCACCAGGAAGACCACAAACAGAATCTTGGCGATACCCGTGGCGGTGCCCGCGATACCACCGAAGCCCAGGACTGCAGCCACAATGGCGATGATCAGAAATGTGATTGCCCAACTCAACATGGTGATTCTCCTTACGCTTCTTTTAGGGGTAACAGCGGTAGTGCCTGCGGTCGCTCGATTCGAGGACCGTGTATTGCCTAGAACACCCAGCGTTCCTGCGATGGCAGGTCGCCGAGGGTGGAGTCCTGTTCAACCGCCGCCAATTGCGGGGTTGTCACATCGGCGGCAGTGCTGCCGACGGAGCGGAAATGGGTCTGGGTCATCATCGGACGTTCAAACTGCACGACTTGCTGCTGACTCTGCTGCCAATGCGCCAATTGCTGACCGCCAATCAAGGTCACCATCAGGGCCAGGCTGGCAAACAGCCCCTGTTGCAGGCGCAATGGCGATACACGCAGTTGGTTCAGGCTTTGGCGAGTCATGCTGTATCTCTCCCGCATTCTGATTATTCGTAGATGAAACTCGTATGAGGTGTACTGCAGCCTGCGTGCCAGTTTTTTAACAAAATAAAAATCAATAAAATCAACAAGTTAAAAACAAAAGCGCTTTGACACCACGAGCATCCTGCACGATGCCCCTATCCTTGCCGTGCGAAATGCACGATGGTCACTGGTCGGATCAAGGGATAGGAAGGCAACGTTCGACTGCCGAAGTGGCAAGAGGGAGACAAAAACGCCTCTTGTGGGCGTCTTTGTAAGAAGAAGCGCAGATAGCTGCGCGGTGACGGCTTTAATCAATCAGAATAAACCATGCAACTTGCCCGATTATTCCGGGACTAAACAACATCATTCATTCTTAAGGGAGCGCGGGACAGATGGAATCAGCCAAGGAACTTCAAGGCCGCATTCTTTTAGTGGATGACGAATCCGCGATCCTTCGCACCTTCCGTTACTGCCTGGAAGATGAAGGCTACACCGTAGCCACCGCCAACAGCGCCGCCCAGGCCGATGCCTTGTTGCAACGCCAGGTGTTTGACCTGTGCTTCCTGGACCTGCGCCTGGGCGAAGACAACGGCCTGGATGTACTGGCGCAAATGCGTATCCAGGCGCCGTGGATGCGCGTGGTGATCGTCACGGCCCACTCGGCCGTCGACACCGCCGTGGATGCGATCCAGGCCGGCGCGGCCGACTACCTGGTAAAGCCTTGCAGCCCCGACCAATTGCGCCTGGCCACGGCCAAGCAGCTGGAAGTGCGCCAGCTCTCGGCACGCCTGGAAGCCCTGGAAGGCGCAGTGCGCCAACCCAAGGACGGCCTCGACTCCCATAGCCCGGCGATGATGGTGGTGCTGGAAACCGCACGCCAGGTGGCGGGCACTGATGCCAACATCCTGATTCTCGGCGAATCCGGCACCGGCAAAGGTGAACTGGCCCGGGCGATCCACGGTTGGAGCAAACGCGCGAAAAAATCCTGTGTCACCATCAACTGCCCATCGCTGACGGCGGAACTGATGGAAAGCGAGTTGTTCGGTCATAGCCGTGGTGCGTTTACCGGCGCCAGCGAAAGCACCCTCGGCCGCGTCAACCAGGCCGATGGCGGCACCTTGTTTCTCGACGAGATCGGCGACTTTCCGCTTACTTTACAACCCAAGTTGCTGCGCTTTATCCAGGACAAGGAATACGAGCGCGTCGGCGACCCGGTGACGCGCCGTGCCGATGTGCGAATCCTCGCCGCAACCAACCTGAACCTGGAAGACATGGTTCGCGACGGCCGTTTCCGCGAAGACCTGCTGTATCGCCTGAATGTCATCACCTTGCACCTGCCGCCCCTGCGCGAACGCAGCGAAGACATCCTGACCCTGGCCGACCGCTTCCTGGCGCGCTTCGTGAAGGAATATGCGCGGCCGGCACGCGGCTTCAGCGATGAAGCCCGTGAGGCACTGCTCAACTACCGCTGGCCGGGGAACATCCGTGAGCTGCGCAACGTGGTTGAGCGGGCCAGCATCATCTGCCCGCAGGAAAAAGTTGAGATCAGCCACCTCGGCATGGCCGAGCAGCCGACCAACAATGCCCCGCGTATCGGTGCGGCGTTGAGCCTGGATGAACTGGAAAAGGCGCATATCGGTGCCGTGCTGGCCACCAGCGACACCCTGGACCAGGCGGCCCGAACCCTTGGCATTGATGCGTCGACGCTGTACCGCAAACGCAAACAATACAACCTGTGAGCTGTAACCTATGAAGCTTGCGATGACCCTGCGCACTCGGTTGTTCCTGAGTATTTCCGCGCTGATCACCGTCGCCCTGTTGGGGTTGCTGCTGGGGTTGGTGAGCGTCATGCAAATGGCCAAGACCCAGGAATCGTTGATTCGCAGCAACTTCATCACATTGGACCTGGGGCTCAAGCTTCGGCAGACCCTCGGCGACCAGTTGATGATCATGCTCAATGAACAGCCGAATACCGCTGCGCTGGAGGACTCCAAGCAACGCTATTTCGCCCTGTTGCAGCAAGGTATCGACCACGAACAAAAGGACGCGGTAACCAGCGGTTTTACCCAGGCCAAGACCAATTACCTGAGCTTTCTCGAGGCGTTCGATGAAAAGGAGAATGCTCCGCCGCAACTGCGCAACAACGACGAGCTGACCAAACGCTTCAACATCCTGCGCAACGGCCTGATCGCCGAGCACAAGAAAGCCCTGGATAACATCAACGATACCGAACACAAGTCCCGTGAACGTGCGCTGCTGATTGCCGGCCTGCTGGGCCTGGTCGGGCTGGCGGTGCTGATCATCGGTTTCGTTACCGCCCACGGTATCGCCCGACGCTTTGGCGGGCCGATCGAAGCGCTGGCCAAGGCCGCCGACAAGATCGGCCAGGGCAACTTCGAAGTCACGCTGCCCATTTCATCCGCAGCGGAAATGAACCTGCTGACCCGACGCTTCGGCATCATGGCCGAGGCGTTGCGCCAGCATCAGGCAACCAATGTCGACGAGCTGCTGGCCGGGCAACAACGCTTGCAGGCGGTGCTCGACAGCATCGACGACGGCCTGCTGATGATCGACCGCCAGGGTCGCCTGGAACACCTTAACCCGGTGGCACAACGTCAACTCGGCTGGGACGAGAATCGCCTGGGCCAAGGCCTTGGCGACGCCCTGGGCCGCCCGGAACTGGATGAACAGCTGCAGCTGGTACTGCGCGGCGGCAACCTGGAGCGCGCACCTGAAGACCTGGAAGTAGAGGTTGAGGGTGAGCTGCGCCTGCTGACGTACAGCCTGACGCCGGTCAGCCATACCCAGGGGCACATTCTGGGCGCGGTGATGGTGCTGCATGACGTTACCGAACAGCGTGCCTTTGAACGAGTGCGCAGTGAGTTTGTATTGCGCGCGTCCCATGAATTACGCACGCCGGTGACGGGCATGCACATGGCCTTCGGCTTGTTCCGGGAACGGGCGAAGTTTCCTGCGGAGTCGCGCGAAGCGGACCTGCTGGATACGGTCAACGAGGAAATGCAGCGCCTGATGCAGTTGATCAACGACTTGCTCAACTTCTCGCGCTACCAGAATGGCTTGCAGAAACTCACCCTGGGCCCGTGTGACATCAGCGACCTGCTCGAACATGCCCGCGCCCGCTTCGCGGAGCAGGCGAATGCACAGAACATCGAGCTGCTGGTTGAGGAACAATCCCCGCTACCGAGGTTGCATGCCGATCGAGCGCAGCTGGAAAGGGTGCTCGACAATTTGCTGGGCAATGCCCTGCGGCACACAGCCGACGGTGGGCAGATCCGCTTGCAGGCGCGTCGTCATGGCGAACGGGTGATTGTCAGCGTTGAAGACAACGGTGAAGGCATTGCCTACGGCCAGCAGGGACGAATCTTCGAACCGTTTGTGCAGGTAGGCCGCAAGAAAGGCGGCGCCGGGCTGGGCCTGGCGCTGTGCAAGGAGATCGTGCAATTGCACGGTGGCCGCATGGGGGTGTATTCGCGGCCGGGGCAGGGGACGCAGTTCTACATGGCGTTGCCCCTGTAGGACCAACGCGCCAACCGTTATTGGTGATTCAACGCCCGCAGGATCGCAGCACTTTCGGCATCCGGCGTCCCATCAAACAGCGACGCCCGGAAATGCATCTGGAACGCGGCCACCACATGCCGCGTCGCCACATCCAGCTCGCCCGTCTGCGGCGTCGGATAGCCCAGCTTCGCCAACTCTTCCTGGAACCAGGTAATGCTCGGCAGATCGGCTGCGTACTGCACCTGGTAACGGGCCACCGCCTTGGCGTCCGGCCACATGCCCAGCCCTTCATCCGCCAGGCGCTTCCAGGGGAACAACGGCCCCGGGTCCAGCTTGCGCAGCGGGGCAATGTCGCTATGGCCGATGATGTTTCGCGGGTCGATGCCGTTGCGTTTGGTGATGTCCTTGAGCAGCACCACCAGCGACTGCACCTGCGCTTCGGAATAGGGATACCAGACGCGGCCCGTCGGCAAATCCCGATAACCCGGGTTCACGATCTCGATCCCGATGGAGCTGGAGTTGAGCCAGGTGCGGCCCATCCATTCACTTTCTCCGGCATGCCAGGCGCGCTGGCTTTCATCCACGAGCTTATAGATGGTGGCCGAGGCGTTATCACCGATCAGGTAATGACTGCTGACCTGGCCATGGGTCAACAGCGCCAGGGAGCGCTCAAGGGACGCCGAGGTGTAGTGCACGACGACAAACTGCACACGATTGTCGTGGTTCACCGAAGGATGACTGGTGTCCAGGCGAGGGCCGCTCGCGCAACCGGCGAGCAGGAGAAACAGAAAGGCAGAACACAGAAGTTTCATGGCAGCAAATAGTACGCTTAAGACGATAATGCAACAGTGTAACGTACCGTTTGCTGCCAGGCGGCCAAATGCGATGTTTTAAACAAAATGGAACATTTCCGGTCAGGCCGCCTGCACCTGATTACGCCCCGCCGCCTTGGCACGATATAACGCCTCGTCAGCGCGCTTGAGCGCCAGGTCACTGCGTTCTCCCGGCTGAAACTGCGCCATGCCCATGGACACCGTAATCGTCACCGGCTCGCCCTTGAAGTGAAACGGGCAGGCTTGGATGGCTGCACGCAGGGTTTCACCCACCGCCAACGCATCGGACAGCGACGAGTTGGGCATCAGCAGTACAAACTCTTCACCGCCAAAACGCGCGATGAAGTCGTTCGGCCGCAGGCGTTTGCGAAGCACCGTGGCGATGATTTTCAGCACCTTGTCGCCCGCCAGATGACCATAGCCGTCGTTGATGCGCTTGAAGTGATCGAGGTCCAGCATGGCCAGTGACAGGTTATTTCCACGCTGGTGCCAGGCGTTGACCTCCTGCTCCAGGCGCTCGCTCCAGGCCGCGCGGTTGGGTAGTCCGGTGAGCGGATCGATCAGGGCTTTCTGGCGCTGAACCTCAAGGTGTTCACGGTAGCCCTGAGCCTCTTGCTCCATATTGGCGACCCGTTCGGCCAGGCCCTTGAGCCGTGCAGCCACTTCCTGTTCGCGCTGGTCACGCTGGTGGCGGTGTTCATCCATGGTGCCCAGCAGCCCTTCGAGATGGCTCTCCAGCACGTGCTTGAGGCTGTCGAGGTCCGCGGCGTCCTGCATGCTGGTTTGCAAACCATCCACTTGTTCGCGGATCTGGGTATCCAGCTCCCTGGCCGCCGACCGGCTGTCGGCGTGGCCGTCACTGGCGACCTGCAGGTGCCCCTGGAACGCCTCGAGACGATCGTTGAGCTGCTTGAGGTAGGCTTCAAACTCGTGCTGGCCGCTGTCGGTGATCGCCAGCATCAACACCGCCAGGTCATCGAGGATCGGCAGCAATTCGTACCAGTTCAATCCGTGGGCCAGGCGTTCACGCATGGCTTCGGCCTGGGGCCGATGGCGCTCGGGCAGCGAGAGGTCTTCCAGTAAGCCGAGCAGGGTATCTTCGATGTGCTTGGCCACCGAACTGTAAGACGGCTCGGGGGTGTCGGGCAGGGCGTAGGCTTGATCCGCTTGCAGCTCGTCTGGGTTCAGCTCTGCCTGCTCGGGCGATTCTTGCGGTTCATCGGCCAGGACCGGGGGCAGGGAAAGACTGCCGATCTCTGTCCGCTCCGGCTCACGGGCCTGCACCTCTGGCACCTCGACCATGGCGGCGAGAGCGCTCTCAAGCTCAACCTCCGCTTCGATCGGTTGCTCGGGTTCTGGCGTTTCGATAAGCGTAGCGGGTGCCTCGACGACAGGCGCTGTGACCGCGACGGCCGGAACAACAGGCACCGCTTCGCTGACAGCGTCGGTAGCCTCTACTGGCGATACCGGCTCAGGGGGCGAGTCGATGGGGGCCGGGACCTTCGGCTGCGGTGCAAAAGCCCGCAGCGCCTGGGCCAGTTCCGCCGATTGCGCCGGCGCTTCAACTTCATCCACCGGCCTGGGCTTTGGCGCAGCAGGCGCCGGAGAAGCCGGGCGGGATGGCGTGGGCGCTTCAACCTCCGGCGTGTCGATTGCGTCCTTGGTGCCAAACAGACGCTGCAACAGCCCCGGGCTCGAACGGCTGGTTTCGCCCTCCGGCTCCAGGTTACTCAACGCCTGCCCCTGGAGGCCGCTCAGCTCGCTCAGCAACAGCGGGATCTCCCGCGCCTGGCCAACCCGACCGTCCAGCTGCTTGGCGAAAGCCTTCAGCGGGCGACTCACGTCCCGTGGCAAGGGCAGTTTCTGCAACTGAGTGACCAGGGCCGTCAACGCGCTGCCGATCTGGTCAACCCGGGTTTCGCGGCGCTGCTCCGAATCCAGCACGGCCTTTTCCAGGCGCGGCAGCAATGCAGCGAGGGCGGCGTCCATGTCGTCGGTGCGCACCACATCGCGCATTTCCTTCATGCATTGGTCAACCGCTCGGTCGGTCCCTTCTGCCGCCAGGGTGCTGCGCACCAGCCCTCGGCGCAGCAGGTCGAGGCGGGCGGCCCAGCGACGCTCGAGCTTTTCTTGTTGCTCGACGCTTTTAAGGTATTTCTCTTTCCAACGCTGGGCGTCGTCGCTCATGCAAGGGGTCCGCGAGGGCCGGGGCTCAACGCGGGCAATGCATCAGCCGTGAGCGAACCCGGCAGACGAATCTCTACCGCGACGGGCAGGTGATCGGAGATGGGCTGCGCCAGTACCTGCACACTTTCGAGTGTCAGGGTCGGGCTGAGCAGGATGTGATCAAGACAACGTTGCGGTCGCCAGCTGGGAAAGGTGGCTTCGACTTGCGGCGCCAGCAACCCAAGGTCGCGCAACGGGGAATTCTGTAGCAGGTCGCTGGCGTGGGTGTTCATGTCCCCCATCAGCACCTGGTGTTTGTAGTTGCCAATCAACTCGCGGATGTAGGCCAACTGCAGGGTGCGGGTTCGTGCCCCCAACGCGAGGTGCATCATCACCACGACCAACGCTTCCGGCCCTTCGCCGAACCTCACGAGAATCGCCCCGCGGCCTTTTGGACCGGGTAACGGGTGATCCTCGATCGCCCACGGCTTCAGGCGGCTGAGCACACCATTGCTGTGCTGGCCGAGTTTGCCGAGGTTGCGATTGAGTTGTTGATACCAGTAGGGAAAGGCACCGAGTTGCGCAAGGTGCTCGACCTGGTTGATGTAGCCGGAGCGCAGGCTGCCACCGTCGGCCTCCTGCAGGGCTACCAGGTCAAAATCGCCCAGCAGGTCGCCGATCTTCTGCAGATTACCGGCACGCCCATTGTGGGGCAGCAGGTGCTGCCAGCCACGGGTCAGGTAATGCCGGTATTTCTCGGTACTGATACCCACCTGGATATTGAAACTGAGCAGGCGCAACCGACTGTCAGCCGGCAGGCCCGTGGATTCCAGGTGATGTTCGTTGACCTTCGGGTCATGCAGGCCAACGACACGTTCAGTACCCCAGCGACGCATGACGGGCCCCTTACTTGGCTGCGCGCTCTTTGGCGATCAATTGGTCGGCCACGTTCAGCGCCTGCTCTTCGCCGCCGGCACTGCCGATGTCAAAGCGGTATTTGCCGTTGACGATCAGCGTCGGTACGCCTTGCACGCCGTATTTCTGGGCCAGTTCCTTGTATTGGGCCATCTTGCCCTTCACAGCGAACGAGTTGAATGTCTCCAGGAACTTGGTTTTGTCGACGCCTTGGGTGGCGACGAAATCGGCCATGTCTTCAGGCTTCACAAGGCGCTTGCCTTCTTTCTGGATGGCATTGAAGACAGCCGCGTGAACCTTGTGTTCTACACCCATGGTGTCCAGGGTAATGAACAGCTGGCCGTGGGCGTCCCATGGGCCGCCGAACAGGGCAGGAATACGTTTGAAGTTCACGTCCTGAGGCAGCTTATCGACCCACGGATTGATGACTGGCTCAAAAGCGTAGCAATGCGGGCAGCCATACCAGAACAGCTCCACCACTTCGATCTTGCCCGGTACGGAAACCGGCACAGGATTGGTCAATTCGACATAGGTTTTACCGGCTTCAAGCGGCACGTCGGCTGCTTGTGCGGTCATGCCGAAAAGGCTGGCAGTGACGAGAGCGGCGCTGAGGATCAGATTACGCATGCTTTACTCCTGGACAAATAAAGTCGCCTCACGCGACCTTTGTTGTGACAGGTCTACGCGGGCATGAGTTCGTTAGTGTAACGGCACCGGCCACAAAAAAGGGCAGCCTGGGCCACCCTTTTTATGCTTGCATCGACGGATTAATCGAGCGTTAACGTAGCCGGGGCACTTAGTGCAGGCCCTGGATGTATTGGGACACGGCTTCGATGTCCTTGTTGCTGAGTTTCGCGGCGATGCTCTGCATGATCTTGGTATCGCCGTCGTTGGTGCGATTGCCTTCGCGGAAGTCTGTCAGCTGTTTGCCGATGTACTGGGCATGCTGGCCGCTCAAGTGCGGGAAGCCAGCGGCAGCAAGGCCTGCGCCGTTAGGCGAGTGGCAGCCGAGGCAGGAAGGCATGCCTTTTTCCAGGTTGCCGCCGCGGAACAATTCTTCACCGCGGGTCACCAGTTTCGGATCAGCAGCTCCCACACTGCCTTTCTGGCTGGCAAAATACGCCGCGATATCCGCCAGGTCCTGATCGCTGAGGTTGGTCAACAAGCCGGTCATTTCCAGGACCGTACGCTTGCCGTCCTTGATGTCGTGCATCTGCTTGGTCAGGTAACGCTCACCCTGGCCGGCCAGTTTTGGAAAGTTAGGCGCCGGGCTATTACCGTCCGGTCCGTGGCAAGCACCACATACGGCGGCTTTCGCCTGGCCAGCAGTGGCGTCGCCTGCGGCATGGGCAACACCGGTGATGCCCAGGGTCAACAGCAGACTCACGATCAGTTTGTTCATCAGCTAATCCAACTACGGCTAAGGGTTAAAGAGTTATGGACCGGGTTCACTCACCATCAACTGAATGACGGCATGGTAATCCTCGGTACTGCAGTCCATGCACAAACCACGCGGCGGCATCGCCTTGAAACCCTGGGTCACGTGTTGCACCAGCGTGTCCATACCTTGAGCCAATCTTGGCTTCCAGGCTGCCTGGTCACCCCGTCTAGGGGCGTTGGGCAGCTGTCCGGCATGGCAGGCCCCGCAAAAGCGGTTGTACACAGCCTCCGGTTCCTGTGTAGCCTGCGCACTGTAAAGTGGCATCAAGAAACCGAAGGCCAGCAGCCACTTGGTCATACATCGACCTTTTCAGGGTTTGAGAGCGTTTTGCGTTCTAATGCGCAATAAAGGTCTATCGCTCCCGTGAACTTCATCCTTCGCTGGGACAAAGCACACACAAAATCTGCGGCATTATATACTGGCGCTACTGAAACGGAAACGACACCGCTTGCCGCACCTATTCCCGGCACCGCCCACATCGGAAAACTCATGCAACTCAAGAATCCCATCCTCGGCCTGTGCCAACAGTCCACCTTCATGCTCAGCGCCGCCAAAGTCGACCAATGCCCCGATGACGAAGGCTTCGAAGTCGCATTCGCCGGCCGTTCCAACGCCGGCAAGTCCAGCGCGCTGAACACCCTGACCCACGCCAGCCTGGCCCGCACCTCGAAAACCCCGGGGCGCACACAGCTCCTCAACTTCTTCAAGCTAGACGATGATCGGCGTCTGGTCGACCTGCCGGGCTACGGTTATGCAAAAGTACCTATCCCGCTGAAGCTGCACTGGCAGCGTCACCTCGAAGCGTATCTGGGTGGCCGGGAGAGTTTGAAGGGTTTGATTCTGATGATGGACATCCGTCATCCAATGACCGACTTCGACCTGTTGATGCTCGACTGGGCCGTCGCCAGCGGCATGCCGATGCACGTCCTGCTGACCAAGGCCGACAAATTGACCTACGGCGCAGCGAAAAACACCCTGCTCAAAGTGCAGGCAGAAATCCGTAAGGGTTGGGGTGATGCGGTGACTATCCAGTTGTTCTCGGCGCCAAAACGCATGGGCCTGGAAGATGCCTACACTGTATTGGCAGGTTGGATGGAACTGGCTGACAAGGGTTCGGAAGCCGCCGAGTAAAAACTCGGGGCAAAAAAAACCCCGGACTTCGTATGGGGAGGGGAAGTTCGGGGTCCAAGTTCCGGACCGCTAGGGCGGGGTCCAGATATCTGCCAACACTTAACACAACATAGGAGCATTGAAGGGCTTCACCACCCATTCAGTAACTCTGAGTAGCAATTCACGGGTTAAGTTCCGGCACGTTCAAAAAACTATTGGAAATAACCCGCCGCGTTTTCCGATCTAAAGCGCTGCCGCGGCATGATGCCGCGGCCCAGGCCCCAGGCTTAGTGCGCTTCGTCCCAGTTGTCGCCCACGCCGACGTCTACCACCAGCGGCACATCCAGCTTTGCCGCCTCGCTCATGTGTTCACGAATCCTCGCGCTGACTTCAGCCACCAGGTCCTCACGTACCTCCAGCACCAATTCATCGTGCACTTGAAGGATGACCTTGGCGTCCAGGCCCGAGTCCGTCAGCCAGTTGTCGACCTTGACCATGGCCTTCTTGATGATATCGGCCGCAGTGCCCTGCATCGGCGCGTTGATTGCCGTACGCTCGGCGCCAGCACGCTCCTGAGGCTTGTTGGAATTGATCTCCGGCAGGTACAGGCGGCGCCCGAACAGGGTTTCCACATAACCCTGATCAGCCGCCTGGGCACGGGTGCGCTCCATGTACTCGCGCACCCCCGGGTAACGGGCGAAGTACACATCGATGTAAGCCTTGGCGGTCTTGGTGTCGACGCCGATGTCCTTGCCCAGCTTCTGGGCGCCCATGCCGTAGATCAGGCCAAAGTTGATCGCCTTGGCACTGCGACGCTGATTGGACGTGACCTCAGCCAACTCAACCTTGAACACCTCGGCCGCCGTGGCGGTGTGCACGTCCAGGTCGTCGCGGAACGCATTCAGCAAGCCTTCGTCCTTCGACAAATGCGCCATGATGCGCAGCTCGATCTGCGAGTAGTCCGCCGCCAGCAGCTTGTAGCCCTTGGGCGCGACAAATGCCTGGCGGATACGCCGGCCTTCAGCGGTACGCACCGGAATGTTCTGCAGGTTTGGATCGCTGGAGGACAGGCGCCCGGTTGCTGCTACGGCCTGGTGATAGGAGGTGTGCACGCGACCGGTGCGCGGGTTGATCTGCTCCGGCAAACGGTCGGTGTAGGTGCTTTTCAACTTGCTCATGCTGCGGTACTGCATCAGCACTTTCGGCAGTGGGTAGTCATCTTCAGCCAATTTGGCCAAGACTTCCTCGGCCGTCGAGGCCTGGCCTTTGCCGGTCTTCTTCAACACCGGCAGCCCGAGTTTCTCGTAGAGAATCGCACCCAACTGCTTGGGCGAGCCCAGGTTGAATTCCTCGCCGGCGATTTCATACGCCTGGCGCTCGAGGTCTACCATCTTGTTGCCCAGCTCGATGCTCTGGATGCCCAGCAAGGCGGCATCCACCAGGGCGCCCTGACGCTCAATGCGCGCCAGCACGGGCACCAGCGGCATCTCGATGTCGGACAATACGCTGGCCAGGGAAGGAATAGCGGCAAGCTGCTTGTGCAGTTCCTGGTGCAAACGCAGGGTCACATCCGCGTCTTCCGCCGCGTAAGGGCCGGCTTGCTCCAGGGCAATCTGGTCAAAGGTCAGCTGCTTGGCGCCTTTGCCGGCGATGTCCTGGAAGCTGACGGTGTCGTGGTCCAGGTACTTCTTCGCCAGGCTGTCCATGTCGTGGCGCGTCGCCACGGAGTTCAGCACATAAGATTCAAGCATGGTGTCGAAGGCAATGCCGCGTACAGTGATGCCGTGTGCCGGGTCACCACCGATGGCGCAGTTGGCCAGGATGTTCATGTCGAACTTGGCGTGCTGGCCGACCTTGAGTTTTTCCGGGTCTTCGAGCAACGGCTTCAGGGCCAGCAGCACGGTGTCCCGATCCAGCTGTTCCGGCGCGCCGATGTAGGAGTGGGTCAGCGGAATGTAGGCTGCTTCATGGGCCTGCACGGCAAACGACACACCCACCAGTTGCGCTTTCTGGGCGTCGATCCCGGTGGTCTCGGTATCGAAGGCGAACAGCTTGGCGTCGTTGAGCTTCTTCAGCCAGACATCGAACTGGGCCTGGGTGAGGATGGTTTCGTACACCGGCTCCACAGAAACCGGCGCGACCACCTCAACCGCTTCCTCGGCGACCGCGGCCGAAGGAGCAGCGCTCAACTCGACGCGCTTGGCATCGCGTTGAATCTCGTCAATCCAGCTCTTGAACTCCAGCAGCGTATACAGCTCCAGCAGCTTCTCGCGATCCGGCTCGATCAGGTGCAAATCATCCAGGCCCACGTCCAGCGGCACGTCGATCTTGATCGTCGCCAGCTCGTAGGACAGGAACGCACTCGCCTTATGCTCTTCCAGTTTGGCAACCAGGGTCTTGGCACCACGAATCGGCAAGGTCGGCACGATATCGAGCTGCTCGTAGAGCTCTTTCAAACCGCCATTTACACCAACCAACAGGCCGGAAGCCGTCTTCGGACCAATGCCCGGAACGCCCGGGATGTTGTCGGACGAATCGCCCATCAACGCGAGGTAATCGATGATCTGCTCGGGAGCGACACCGAATTTCTCCTTCACGCCCTCAACGTCCATGGCGCTACCGGTCATGGTGTTGACCAAGGTAATGTGCCCGTCGACCAGCTGCGCCATGTCCTTGTCGCCGGTGGAAATCACCACCGGACGGTCGGCGGCCGCGCTGCTGCGGGCCAGGGTGCCGATCACGTCGTCCGCTTCGACGCCTTCGACGCACAGCAGCGGGAAGCCCAGGGCGATCACGCTCTGGTGCAGCGGCTCGATCTGCACGCGCATGTCATCGGGCATGCTCGCGCGGTTGGCCTTGTATTCGGCGTACAGCTCATCGCGAAATGTCCCGCCCTTGGCGTCGAACACTACCGCGAACGGGCTGTTCGGGTATTGCCTGCGCAGGCTTTTGAGCATGTTCAACACGCCCTTGACCGCGCCGGTAGGCAGGCCTTTGGAAGTGGTGAGCGGCGGCAGCGCGTGAAAGGCGCGGTACAGGTAAGAAGAACCGTCCACCAGGACGAGGGGGGCTTGGCTCATGAGCAGGATCAACCTTTTCGGCGGGTCAGGCGCTAGAATAGCCGGACCAATGACGACAAAGGGACAAGGTTATCATGCGTACAGTAAATCGCCTGTTGTTGACCGGCTTGATTGCACTCACTCCGATGGTGGCCATGGCGGCAGATACTGCCCCTTCGGGCGACCCGGAAGTCACCATTCGCACGGAAGGCGACAAGACCATTCAGGAATACCGCCAGAATGGTTTCCTGTACGCGATCAAGGTGACCCAGAAAGGCTTTCCGCCTTACTTCCTGGTGCGCGCGGACGGAACCGATGCGAACTTCATCCGCTCTGACCAGCCGGATATGCTGATCCCGTCATGGAAGATCTTCGAATGGAAATGATTTCTTAACTTTAATCGGCGCTGCTCCCCGCAGCGCCCGTAACGGCAGTTTTAACCATGTCTGTGTTCACCCCCCTGGCTCGGCCCGAGCTGGAAACCTTTCTTGCCCCTTACGGGCTCGGCCGCCTGCTTGATTTCCAGGGGATTGCCGCTGGTAGTGAAAACACCAATTTCTTTATCAGCCTGGAACAGGGCGAATTTGTCCTGACCCTGGTCGAGCGCGGCCCCGTGCAGGAAATGCCGTTCTTCATCGAACTGCTGGACGTGCTCCACGACGCTGATTTGCCAGTGCCTTACGCCCTGCGTACCACCGACGGCGTGGCCTTGCGCGAGTTGGCGGGCAAACCGGCGCTGCTGCAACCGCGCCTGGCGGGCAAGCACATCAAGGACGCCAACGCCCAGCATTGCGTGCAAGTGGGCGAATTGCTCGGCCACCTGCACCTCGCCACCCAAGGCGAGAAGGTGCTGGAACGCAAGACCGATCGCGGGCTGGACTGGATGCTCAGCGAAGGCGCGCAACTGATTTCGCACCTCGACACAGAACAACAGCGCCTGCTGCAAGCCGCGCTGGACGAGATCGAGGCGCACAAGGCGCAGATCCTCACGCTGCCCCGGGCAAACATCCACGCCGACCTGTTTCGCGACAACGCGATGTTCGAAGGCACGCACCTGACCGGGCTGATCGACTTCTACAACGCCTGCTCGGGGCCGATGCTGTACGACGTGGCGATCGCCCTGAACGACTGGTGCTCGGACGCCGACGGCGTGATCGACGGCCAACGGGCACGGGCGTTGCTGGGGGCTTATGCGGGCTTGCGGCCGTTCACCGCCAAGGAAGCAGAGCTGTGGCCGACCATGCTGCGTGTGGCCTGTGTGCGGTTCTGGCTGTCACGCCTGATTGCGGCGGAATCGTTCGCCGGGCAGGACGTGCTGATCCACGACCCGCGCGAGTTTCAGGTGCGCCTGGCGCAACGCCAGCAGGTCAAGACCCCGCTGCCGTTCGCGCTGTAAAGATCGTACGCGATCAAAATGTGGGAGCGGGCTTGCTCGCGAATGTGGAGTTTCAGTCACCAGATGCGCTGACTGATCCACCGCATTCGCGAGCAAGCCCGCTCCCACAGTGGTTATGCGGCGTCTGTCAGAGCGACTCCAGGCACCCAGCCAGGTCATTCCCCAGCTTCTCCAGCACCTGCTCATACCCCTGGGCGGAGGCCGGCGTGTAGCCGCCCAACGCATCCAGCTCCGCCAGCTTCACCGGCAAACCCGCCACCAGCGTTTCCGCAAGGCGCGGGCGCAACGGCGGCTCGCTGAACACACAAGTCTTGCCCACTTCCTGCAAACGCGTACGCATCGCTGCCACATGCTGGGCACCCGGCTGCACTTCTGCGGCCACACTGAACACCCCGGTGTGCTTGAGGCCGTAGGCATCTTCGAAGTAATCGAAGGCTTCATGGAACACGAAGTACGGCTTGCCGGCGACGTCCGCCATACGTGCCTTCAAGCGCGCGTCCAGTGCATCCATACGGCCATCAAAGGCCTTCACGTTGCTCTGGTAACGCTCGGCGTTCGCTGGGTCGGCAGCGCTGAGATCCGCCGCCATGCGGTTCGCAATCACCCGGGCGTTGACCGTCGACAGCCACAAATGCGCATCCAGGCTGCCCGGGCGATGGTCATGATCATGTTCGTCGGCATCTTCAGCATGGGAGTGGCTATCTTCGGCGAACCGACGCAGTTTCATTCCCGGAAGGTCCTGCACCGCCACCGTCGGCAAGCTGCGGCCTTTCAAGACGCGCGGCAGAAAGCTTTCCATGTCCGGGCCGATCCAATACAGCAGGTCCACCGACTGCACGCGCCGTACGTCGGAAGGCCGCAACGCATAGTTATGCGGCGAAGCGCCCGGCGGCAGCAATACCTCGGGAATCGCCACGCCATCCTGCACAGCAGCAGCAATCAGTTGTAACGGTTTGATACTGGTCAGCACCCGAACCTCCGCCTGAGCGGCACCGGCAAGCAGCAAACTGGTGACAAATACGACAAAAACGGGAAAAAGTCTGGACACGATGACCACTCAAGGAGGCAGGAACAGGTAACATAATAACGTCTCTCACAAATATCTGTCGCCGCTCATGCCTAAAACACCGCTTGCCAGCCGTCCCCATGACCACTCTCACTGCGTGCACAGCGCACTGTCAGAGGCCGACGCCTTGTGCGCGCGCCAAGGCCTGCGCCTGACCGCCCTGCGTCGCCGGGTGCTGGAGCTGGTGTGGCAAAGCCACAAGCCGCTGGGTGCCTACGACATCCTCGGCGTGCTCAGCGAGCAGGACGGCCGCCGCGCCGCGCCGCCCACGGTGTACCGCGCGCTGGATTTCCTGCTGGACAACGGCCTGGTGCACCGCATCTCGTCGCTCAACGCCTTTGTCGGCTGCAACCACCCGGAACACGCGCACCAGGGCCAGTTCCTGATTTGCCGCGAATGCCACGCCGCCATCGAACTTGAGCAAAAAAGCATCAGCGACAGCATCATCAAGAGCGCCGGCGACGTCGGCTTCAAGGTCGAAGGGCAAACCGTCGAAGTCGTCGGTGTGTGCTCGGGCTGCCAGGGGGCTTGATGAGCACTGCGTTAATCCGCCTGGAGCAGGTCGGGGTCACGTTCGCCGGGCAAAACGTGCTGGACAACATCGCCCTGAGCGTCGAGCCAGGTCAGATCGTCACGCTGATCGGCCCCAACGGTGCCGGCAAGACCACCCTGGTGCGCGCCGTACTCGGCCTGCTCAAGCCCGACAGCGGCAGCGTGTGGCGCAAGCCGAGGCTGCGGGTCGGCTACATGCCGCAGAAGCTGCATGTGGACCCGACCTTGCCCCTCTCGGTGCTGCGCTTCCTGCGCCTGGTGCCCGGTGTCGACCGTGCCCGCGCACAGTCCGCCCTCAAGGAAGTGGGCGCCGAACAGGTGATCGACAGCCCGGTGCAAAGCATCTCCGGCGGCGAAATGCAGCGCGTGCTGCTCGCCCGCGCCCTGCTGCGCGAGCCGGAATTGCTGGTACTGGATGAACCCGTGCAGGGCGTCGACGTCGCCGGCCAGGCCGAGCTGTACAGCCTGATCACCCGCCTGCGGGACCGCCATGGTTGCGGCGTGCTGATGGTCTCCCACGACCTGCACCTGGTGATGAGCACCACCGACCAGGTGGTGTGCCTCAATCGTCACGTGTGCTGTTCCGGCCACCCGGAACAGGTCAGCGGCGATCCGGCTTTTGTCGAGCTGTTCGGCAAGAACGCCCAGAGCCTGGCGATCTACCACCACCATCACGACCACGCCCATGACCTGCATGGCGCTGTAGTCGATGACTCCACCGCATCCCACACCCACGTTCATGGAGATAGCTGCAAGCATGGCTGATTTTCTGCTCTACGCCCTGCTGGCAGGCTTGGCTCTGGCGCTGGTGGCGGGCCCACTGGGCTCGTTCGTGGTCTGGCGGCGCATGGCCTATTTTGGCGACACCCTGTCACACGCTGCGCTGCTGGGCGTGGCCATGGGATTTCTGCTGGATGTGAGCCCGACCATTGCCGTCACCGTCGGCTGCCTGCTGTTGGCTGTGCTGCTGGTGACCCTGCAACAGCGTCAGCCGCTGGCCTCCGATACCCTGCTGGGCATCCTGGCCCCAAGCACCTTGTCCCTGGGCCTGGTGGTGCTGAGCTTCATGCATGAAGTGCGCATCGACCTGATGGCCTACCTGTTCGGCGACCTGCTGGCTATCAGCCCCACCGACCTGGCGTGGATTCTAGGCGGCAGCGCGGCAGTGCTGGTGCTGCTGGTGACGCTGTGGCGCCCGCTGCTGGCGATCACCGTTCACGAAGAACTGGCCACCGTCGAAGGCTTGCCCGTGGCGGCGCTGCGCATGACCCTGATGCTGCTGATCGCCGTGGTGATCGCTGTCGCGATGAAGATTGTCGGCGTATTGTTGATCACATCGCTGCTGATCATCCCGGCTGCTGCGGCCCAGCGTCACGCCCGCTCGCCGGAGCAAATGGCGCTCGGCGCCAGCCTTCTGGGGACGCTCGCGGTGTGTGGTGGCCTGGCGCTGTCCTGGTTCAAGGACACCCCGGCCGGGCCGTCGATTGTGGTCACGGCGGCCGCCCTGTTTCTGCTGAGTTTTGTCCTGCCCCGTCGTGGGGTGTAGACTTGCTCGCTTTTTGCGCAATTAGAGAGTCGCAGGAATGAAGCTGTTCAACGCCCGTTATCTGCTCCTTGCCGCATTTTCCTTGCTGCTGGGCGCCTGCCAAAGCACCCCGCCCGCCGCCCCCCAGGCGCCGGACGCACGTGCTGCGGCCATCGCACAGCTGGAGCAAAACCTCGCCAGCAGTGAACTGGCCACCGCCGAAGACGAGCTGGCCGCCTTGCAGGCCCAGTCGCCCAACGACCCGGCGCTGGAGCCTTATCAGCGCCAACTGGCCGAAGCCTATTTGCAGCGCAGCCAGATCGTCCTGCAAAAGGGTGATGTCAACGCTGCCGCGACGGCCCTGAGCCGCGCACGGGCATTGATGCCCAAGGCTCCGGCGCTGACCGGTGGCGTCAACAGTGCGATCGCCCATGCCCGTAAAGTCGAACTGGACAAAGCCGAGGCCGCCCTGAAAGCCGCCGAAGCCAAGCCGCCGGCCAAGGTCATCGACCCGGCAGCGCCAAGCACTACGGTTGCGCTGAACCTCACCGATATCGAGGCGCTGCGCCATCAACTGGATGAGATCGCCACCGATGTGGTGAATTACCAGTGCGATGTGAGCATCCAGGCACCACGCACCGAAGATTACCCATGGCTGGCCACGTTGCTGACCAAACGGGTGAAGCGCATCGATTCGGGGTATGACCTGAAGATTCACCGGCAGATCCTGAAGAAGGTTCCGGCGCAGGTCGTGCTGATTCCGCGTAAGACTGAATAACGCCATTCGCGAGCAAGCCCGCTCCCACATTTAACCGAGTTCCAACTTTGGAATGCGGTCAAATGTGGGAGCGGGCTTGCTCGCGAAGGCGATCTAACAAACGACCAATACCTTAAGCCGGAACAGCTTTAGCCTTCGGCTCCCGATCCCAGACCCGATGCTGGGCAATCGCCGCAAAGAACGCCTTAAACGCCTTCGCGTCGCCGCCCACAATCAAGCCCGCATCCGCCTCAAGCTTCAGCACATCCAGCAACTGCTTCGCCTCACCGGCCAGGGCAATTGCTTTCAAGTGCTTGTAGGCCTCCAGCAGGTAATGCAACGCCACACCATCAGCGCTCAACGCCTGAACCGACTTGGCGCCACCCGGCACAAACACCGCATCGAACGCCACCGAAGGCAAGCCTTCCATGGAAGCATCCACCGGCAGGCTCTTGCCATCCGCCGTCGTTACCGGCGCCGAGGTAGGCCCCAGCAACTTCGCATGCGCACCTGCAGCCTCAAGCGCCTTCTTCAAGGCATCAATCGCCGCACCATCAACACCGTTCGCCGCCAGAATCGCCACCTTGCGGGTCTTAATATCACCCGACAGCAAATTGGCCTGGCTCAACGCTGGCGAGCGTTCCGGAGACGTCTTGCGCTCTGGCACCGTACCTTTAGTCGGTGCTGGCAAGCCCAGGTTCTGCGCCACACGCTTGGCCAGTTCCAAGTCGATGTTGGCGAGGATCTCGTTCACCTGGCGAGCGCGAATAAACTCACGCTCCACCTTGCCCAGTTCAAAGCTGTAGGCGGCGATGATGTGCTCCTGCTCGTGCTTGCTCATGCTGCGGAAAAACAGGCGCGCCTGGGAGAAGTGATCACCGAACGACTCGCTGCGCTCACGGATCTTGTGGGCATCAATACGCTCCGGATACGTCTCAAAACCACCGTCCTGCGCCGCAGGCGGAGTTTCTTTCGGCCAGCCGCCATCAATCGAGTTCGGCTCGTAGGACGCGCGGCCCTTGTCGATGGTGGTGCGGTGCATGGCATCGCGCTGGCCGTTATGGAACGGCGCTACCGGACGGTTGATCGGCAACTCGTGAAAGTTCGGCCCGCCGAGTCGGCTGATCTGCGTATCGGTGTAGGAAAACAGACGGCCTTGCAGCAGCGGGTCATTGGAAAAGTCGATGCCCGGCACGATATGCCCCGGGCAGAACGCCACTTGCTCGGTCTCGGCAAAGTAGTTGTCCGGGTTGCGGTTGAGCACCATCTTGCCCAACGGCGTGATCGGCACCAGCTCTTCGGGGATCAGCTTGGTCGGGTCGAGAATATCGAAGTCGAACTTATGCTCGTCTTCTTCGGCGATGATCTGCACGCCCAATTCCCATTCCGGGTAATCGCCACTTTCAATGGATTCCCACAGGTCACGACGGTGGAAGTCCGTGTCTTTGCCCGCCAGCTTCTGCGCCTCGTCCCACACCAGGGAGCAGGTGCCGACGGTAGGCCGCCAGTGGAATTTGACGAAGTTGGATTTGCCCTCGGCGTTCACCAGGCGGAAGGTGTGCACGCCAAAACCCTGCATGGTTCGCAGGCTTTTCGGGATCGCCCGGTCAGACATGGCCCAGATCACCATGTGCGCCGACTCCGGCTGCAGCGAGACAAAATCCCAGAACGTATCGTGGGCCGAGCCGCCGGTAGGAATCTCGTTGTGGGGCTCAGGTTTTACCGCATGCACGAAGTCAGGAAACTTGATCGCGTCCTGAATGAAAAACACCGGCATGTTGTTGCCCACCAGGTCGAAGTTACCTTCGTCGGTGAAGAACTTCACGGCAAACCCACGCACGTCACGCACGGTATCGCCGGAGCCGCGTGGGCCCTGAACCGTGGAAAAGCGCGCAAATACCGGGGTTTTATGTTCCGGGTTACGCAGGAACCCGGCCTTGGTCAGCGCCGAATGATTTTCATAGGTCTGGAAATAGCCGTGGGCACCGGTGCCCCGGGCATGGACGATGCGTTCCGGGATCCGCTCATGGTCAAAGTGCGTGATTTTTTCACGCATGATGAAGTCTTCCAGCAGCGATGGGCCACGGGAGCCGACCTTCAAGCTGTTCTGGTTATCGGAAACCTTCACACCCTGGTTGGTACGCAGCGCCTGGCCCGTCGCGTCGGAGCGGAATGTTTCCAGGCTTTGCAGCTTGGCGTTGGTGTTGCCACGGTCCAGAGTGTCGGTGCCCGCAAGTTCGCTCTTGGGCGGGGTAACTGGCTTTTTAGTACTCATCAGACAAAAACTCCTCGTTTGCGTAGGCCAGAGCTATCCCCGGCTCTTCTTGAGCAAAACCCCAGGCACGGCACCTGGGAGTTTCGAGTTGCTTATGTAGTGACTGACACGGTTTTGTACCGTTCCTTTTTTATGACCTTTGATCGCGTTATTGCCAAATCGCTGGTCGGATGAGAAATAAATGCTAAGAAACGCTATACGGACAGGCTAAAATGCGCGCCCGGCTAACCGCTGATCCCTTTTTAATGCGCCCCACAAGGTTCGCTACGTGATCGAGTTTCATAACGTCCATAAAACCTACCGGGTCGCCGGTAAGGATATCCCCGCACTGCATCCCACCAACCTGCGCGTCGAAAATGGCCAGGTGTTTGGTCTGATCGGCCATTCCGGTGCGGGAAAAAGTACTTTGCTGCGTCTGATCAACCGCCTGGAGCAACCCAGCGGCGGCCAGATCAAGGTCGATGACGAAGAAGTCACCGCCCTCGACGCCAACGGCCTGCGCCGTTTCCGGCAACAGGTCGGGATGATCTTCCAGCACTTCAACCTGCTGGCATCCAAGACCGTTGCCGACAACGTGGCGCTGCCGCTGACTCTCGCGGGCGAACTTTCCCGCAAGGAAATCGACCTGCGCGTGGCCGAATTGCTGGCGCGGGTCGGCCTGTCCGACCATGCCAAGAAGTACCCGGCGCAGTTGTCTGGCGGCCAGAAGCAGCGCGTCGGCATCGCCCGCGCCCTGGCCACCAAGCCGAAAATCCTGCTGTGCGACGAAGCCACCAGCGCCCTCGACCCGCAGACCACGGCCTCGGTCCTGCAACTGCTGGCCGAGATCAACCGCGAGCTGAAGCTGACTATCGTGCTGATCACTCATGAAATGGACGTGATCCGCCGCGTGTGCGACCACGTGGCCGTGATGGACGCCGGCGTGATCGTCGAGCAAGGCACCGTCGCCGACGTATTCCTGCACCCCAAGCACCCGACCACCAAGCGCTTCGTGCAGGAATCCGAGCAAGTCGACGAAGGCGAACAGCGTGATGACTTCGCCCATGTACCGGGGCGCATCGTGCGCCTGACGTTCCAGGGCGAAGCGACCTACGCGCCGCTGCTGGGTACCGTCGCCCGCGACACGGGTGTGGACTACAGCATCCTCGCCGGTCGTATCGACCGCATCAAAGACATTCCCTACGGGCAACTGACCCTCGCCGTCACCGGCGGTGACATGGAGGCCGCCTTCGCCGCCTTCACCGCGGCAGACGTCCATATGGAGGTGCTGCGCTAATGGAAATCCTCTTGAGCTTTTTCTCGAACATCGACTGGTCGGAAATCCTGCTCGCCACCGGCGACACCATGACCATGCTGTTCGGCTCGCTGCTGTTCACCGTATTGCTGGGCTTGCCGTTGGGCGTGCTGCTGTTCCTGTGCAGCCCGCGTCAGCTGTTCGAACAAAAGAATGTTTATGCGCTGTTGTCGCTGGTGGTGAACATCCTGCGTTCGCTGCCGTTCATTATCCTGTTGATCGTAATGATCCCGTTCACGGTGCTGATCACCGGCACCTCGCTGGGTGTTGCCGGTGCAATTCCACCGCTGGTGGTGGGTGCCACGCCGTTCTTTGCGCGCCTGGTGGAAACCGCGCTGCGTGAAGTGGACCGCGGGATTATCGAAGCGACCCAGGCCATGGGCGCGACCACTCGCCAGATCATTACCAACGCGTTGCTGCCCGAAGCCCGCCCCGGCATCTTCGCGGCGATTACGGTGACGGCGATTACACTGGTTTCCTACACGGCCATGGCCGGTGTAGTGGGTGCCGGTGGCCTGGGTGACTTGGCGATCCGCTTCGGTTATCAGCGCTTCCAGACCGACGTGATGGTGGTCACCGTGGTGCTGCTGCTGATCCTGGTACAAATTCTGCAAACCGTCGGCGACAAGCTGGTGGTGCACTTTTCTCGAAAATAACGGCTATTGCCGGCGTTAAGCCGGCCAATTCCCGAACAAGGAGCTTGTTGAATGAAAAAACTACTGGTTGCTTTCGCCGCCGTTGCCGCGTTCTCCGCCCACGCCGCCGAAACCCTCACCGTGGCCGCGTCCCCGGTGCCGCACGCTGAAATCCTCGAATTCGTGAAGCCGGCTCTGGCCAAGGAAGGCGTGGAACTGCAGGTCAAAGTCTTCACCGACTACGTTCAGCCAAACGTACAGGTAGCCGAAAAGCGCCTGGACGCCAACTTCTTCCAGCACCAGCCGTACCTGGATGAGTTCAACAAAGCCAAGGGCACTCACCTGGTGAGCGTTGGCGCTGTGCACCTGGAGCCTCTGGGCGCCTACTCCAGCAAGTACAAGAAGCTGGAAGACCTGCCAAGCGGCGCCAACGTCGTGATCCCGAACGACGCCACCAACGGCGGCCGTGCGCTGTTGCTGCTGGCCAAGCACAACCTGATCACCCTGAAGGACCCGACCAACATCCTGTCGACCATCAAGGACATCACTGAAAACCCGAAAGGCCTGAAATTCCGCGAACTGGAAGCCGCCACCCTGCCGCGCGTGCTGACCCAGGTCGACCTGGCGCTGATCAACACCAACTACGCCCTGGAAGCCAAGCTGGACCCCTCCAAGGACGCACTGGTGATCGAAGGCAACGACTCGCCTTACGTGAACATCCTGGTGACCCGCGAAGACAACAAGGATTCGGACGCGGTGAAGAAGCTGGTAGCAGCCCTGCACACCCCGGAAGTGAAAGCGTTCATTCTTGAGAAGTACAAAGGCGCGATCCTGCCGGCGTTCTGATCCAAGGCCGAAACCCCGATCGAAAAAGCGGACGCAGAGCGTCCAGTGCGGCATTCCCACGCAAAGCGTGGGAACGATCCAAACCAATGTGGGAGCGGGCTTGCTCGCGAAGGCGGTGGTTCAGTCGATACATCTGTTGACTGACACACCGCCTTCGCGAGCAAGCCCGCTCCCACATTTGATTTGTGTCGCTCAGAAAATGGTCGGCAGGCTTATTTACGCTGCAACAACCCCGGGAACTGCGCTACCAGCTTCTGGTTGTTCAACGGCGCCCGGATAAACCCGCGCTGGGTGCCGTCCGGCCCGATCAGCGCGAGGTTGCCGCTGTGGTCGACGGTGTAGTTGGGCTTGCTGGTGTCTGCCGGAATAAACGGAATGCTCACCGCATTCGAAACCTTCTGCACATCGTCCACACTCGCACCGGTCAGGCCCTCGAACTGTGGATCGAAGTAGCCCAGGTACTGCTTGAGCTGCGCCGGTGTATCGCGGTTCGGGTCAACGCTGACCAAAATCACCTGCAACTTATCCACAACGTCTTTGGGCAGCTCGCTCTTGATCTGCCGCAGTTGGGCGAGAGTGGTCGGACAGATGTCCGGGCAGAAGGTGTAGCCGAAGAACAGCACGCTCCACTTGCCTTTCAGCTCGTTGACCACCACCGGCTGGCCGTCCTGGTTGGTCATGGTCACCGGTGGCAACTGGCGGCTTTGCGGCAGCAGGATGATGCCGGCATCGATCAAGGCCGTCGGGTCGCCCTGGCCTTTGCCACTCAGGACTTTGTTGACGGTCAGGCCCATGATCAACGCGACAATGGCCACCAGAATGAAGACAGTTTTTTGAGTTCGAGTCATAGGTTCAACAATAGGTAATGGTCTACGAGCAGGGCGATAAACAGCGCGAACAAGTACCAGATAGAGTACTTGAAGGTGTTGATCGCCGCGTGCGGCCGACTGCCACGGTACAGCACCCAGGCCCATTGCAGAAAGCGCCCGCCCAGAACCAGTGCGCACACCAGGTACAGCATGCCGCTCATGTGGATGACATAGGGCATCAGGCTGACCGCCAGCAAGGCGAAGGTGTAGAGCAGGATATGCACCTTGGTGTAGTGCTCGCCGTGGGTCACGGGCAGCATCGGGATGTCGGCCTTGGCGTATTCCTCCTTGCGGTGAATCGCCAGGGCCCAGAAGTGCGGCGGGGTCCAGGCGAAGATGATCAGCACCAGCAACAGAGGCTCGGCGCTGACATGGCCGGTGACGGCGACCCAGCCCAGCAACGGCGGCGCTGCGCCGGCGAGGCCGCCGATAACGATGTTCTGCGGCGTCGCACGCTTGAGAAAGCCGGTATAGATCACCGCATAACCCAACAGCGAGGCCAGGGTCAGCCAGGCGGCCAGTGGATTGGTAAACGCCAGCAGCAGCGCCAGCCCGGCAACCGCCAGCACCATCGCAAAAACAAGCGCCGCCACAGGCGATACGCGCCCTTCCGCCAGCGGGCGTTTATGGGTGCGCGCCATCAAAGCATCGATGCGCCGGTCCACCACATGGTTGACCGCCGCCGCGCCGCCGGCACACAGCGCGATCCCCAGGTTGCCGAAAATCAGCACCGGCCACGGTACCCCCGCGCGGGTGGCGAGGAACATGCCCACCAGCGAGGTGATGAGCATCAGCACCACCACTTTTGGCTTGGTCAGCTCCAGATAGTCACGCCAGATCGCCTGGCTGTGACGCTCGCTGATCAAGGTCGCCATGGCATCTCTCCTTTAATGGTCATGAGGCCCGACACGTGTTTACGCGGGCTGAAGCGCCAGCCGAACGGCAACTGATGTCGCACCCGAACCAGGCTGGTGCGGGCGTGGTAATTGACCAGCACCAGCGTCAGCAGCAACGCCGCGCCGCCGGCGTTATGCGCGACCGCAACCGGCAGCGGCAGGTGGAAGTACACGTTACTCAGGCCCAGGCAGAGTTGCGCCGCCAGGGCGATCAGCAACAGGCCCGCCAGGCGGGTCATGCCGACCACCTTGAGCTGCCAGGCCAGGCCCAGCAACACGACAGTGACCAGCAGCGCGCCAATCCGGTGGGTGAGGTGAATCGCCGTGCGCGCATCACTGTCCAGTTGCCCGCCGAGGTAATTGGGGCCGATATGCTGGGTCAGGTGAAAGCCATTGGCGAAATCCGCCGCCGGCCACCATTGCCCGTGACAGGTCGGCAGGTCGATACACGCCACGGCTGCGTAGTTGGAGCTGACCCATCCACCCAGCGCGATCTGGCCGATCACCAGCACCAGCCCGGCCGTGGCCCAATACTGCAAACGCCTGGGCACGATCAGCGCCGGCAATACGCCGGACAATCGCAGCGTCAGCAAGAACAGCAGGCTCAACGTCGCAAACCCGCCCAATAAATGCCCGGTGACCACTTGCGGCCAGAGCTTCAGCGTCACCGTCCACATGCCAAACGCTGCCTGGGCGAACACCACCGCCAACAGGAACAACGGCAGCTTCAACGGCTGGCCCGGATGATGCCGATGGGTCCAGGCGCGCGCCGCCAGCAGCACGATCAACAGCCCGAGGGTGCCGGCGAAGTAACGGTGGGTCATCTCGTTCCAGCCCTTGTCCGCCTCGACCGGCGTGTCCGGGTAATGCAGTTCGGCATGGGCCAGCTGGGCTTCGCTTTTCGGCACGCTGATAAAGCCATAGCAACCCGGCCAGTCCGGGCAACCGAGACCCGCGTGGGTGAGGCGGGTATAGGCGCCCAGCAGCACCACGATCAGGGCCAGCAGGGTGGCAAACAGCGCGAGGCGAAATCCAGGTTTGGCCATGACGGTGTCCTTATCCGATGTTCGACAGTTTCAGCAGCAGGCGCAGGTCGTTGAGCAGGTCCTTGCCCTTGACCCGGGCGTCGTAGCGCAGCACCAGGTTGCCGTGGGGGTCGACGATCCACAGCTGGGCATCGCCGCTGCCTTGGGCGGCGGCGTCTTTGTTGAAGGTCGACAGGTCCAGGGAATAGCGTTGCAGTTGCGGGTATTCGGCCTTGAGTTTGGCGTCATACGCGGTGCTGACCGGCTGCGAACTGGCCAGGGCGTGGCTGGCGCGGGAGGCATCACGGCCCAGGCCGATCTGGAGTTGGCGTGCGAGGTACACCAGTTGCTGGCAGTCGGCGGCGCAGGCGGTGGGCGCGGTGACCAGCAGTTGCCAGCGGTCTTCGTCAGCCTGCACGCCAATGTCGGCACGGGTCTGGCCGTTGCCGATCATCTCGCCGTGGTAGCTGCGGCTGTCCGGCACCCAGAACTGCAATTTGTACATAAAGGTGGCGAGCACCATCGGGCCGACCACCATCAGCAGGATCAGGATCAGTTGCCAGCGGCCCTTGCGCCGATTGGGCGCTGCCGGCGTGTCAGACATGTTGAGTGGATTCATGGCCGCTCCCATGGCGCTTCTCCTTTTTTGTGTTGTGCCATCCGAGGTAGAGGTAAAGGCCGAACAGCGCCACCGCCATGGCGAACCACTGCACGGCATAGCCCAGGTGTTTTTCCGGGCCCATGGCGACCACGGGCCAGCTGGTTTCGAAAGTGCCAGGGCCCGCTTCAGCCCGCACTTCATAGGCGAATCCGCTGCGGCCCAACTCGGTCCACAGCGCTGCGGGATGCAGCGCGGTCAACAATCGTGGCCACTGTGCGCCCGCCGGATCGGCATGCAACTGGAAGGTCTCGCCAGGCGCCACATAGACCCAGGCGTCGAGATTCAACAGTTGTTCGGGAGTGGTGAAAACCGGCGGTGCACGGCGGTCCGGCCAGGGCAGCCAGCCACGATTGAGCAACAGCCACTCGCCGCTGGCCTGATCATGGAAAGGTTGCAGTAGCTCCACACCGACCTTGCCGTCGCGAAAGCGGTTATCCAGCAACACGCTGTGCTCGGCATCGAACTGCCCGCGCAAATGCACACGACGGAACGCCGGATCTTCGGTGGCCTGTAGTTGCGTACTGCTCATGGGCTCGGCAGCGCGGCGCTCGGCGTAAGTGTCCAGCAGCGCCTGTTTTTCGTGACCGCGAGACAGCTGCCAAAAGCCGAGAAATACCAGTAACGGCAGCAGCACGAGTACCACCAGCGTCGGCGCAATACCGGGGCGAAAGGGTTTCATGGCATTGCCGCAGAGGTCGGTGCTGCGCTGGCTATACTGAATCTCATTGCTCGCCCCCTCCAAAAAAGAGCCCCGGAGCCCACCATGCTCAAAGCAGCCATTGCCCTGATGCTGATTGCTACCGTCGTGAGCCTGTTCAGTGGCTTGTTCTTCCTGGTCAAGGACGAGGGCAACTCCAACCGCCTCGTCACTGCCTTGACCGTGCGTGTGGCGCTGGCCGTGATCACCCTGGGGTTGATCACCTGGGGTTTCTTCAGCGGCCAACTGGTATCTCATGCGCCCTGGTGAAACACCTCAAAGCACGTAAACGAAGAAAAACAGCCCGATCCACACCACGTCCACAAAGTGCCAATACCAACTGGCCGCCTCGAACCCGAACTGGTGTTCGTTGTTGAAATGCCCCTTCAGGATGCGCATCAGCATCACAAACAAAATGATCGTGCCGATGGTCACGTGGGCACCGTGGAAGCCGGTGAGCATGAAGAAGGTCGCGCCGTACACGCCGGAACCCAGGGTCAGGCCCAACTCCTTATAGGCATGGATGTATTCCTCGGCCTGGAACCCGAGAAACGCCCAACCCAGCAACACGGTGATCGCCAGCCAGATCTTCAGTGCGCCGCGATGGCCTTTGCGCAAGGCATGGTGGGCGATAGTGATGGTCACGCTGGAGCTGACCAGCAAGATCGTGTTGATCAGCGGCAAGCCCCACGGGCTGATGGTGCCCTTGGGCGCCGGAAACATTTTCGGGTCGGGATTGTTCAGCAGCGGCCAAGCAAATTCGAAGTTCGGCCACAGCATGTGCGCGATGCCCTTGTGGCCTTCGCCCGCCAACCACGGCGCCGACATGTGCCGCACATAAAACAGCGCACCGAAAAACGCGATGAAGAACATCACTTCGGAAAAGATGAACCAGGTCATGCCCCAGCGAAAGGAGCGGTCCATCTGCGAACTGTACAAACCGGCGCGACTTTCCTTGATCACCGCGCCGAACCAGCCAAACATCATGTAGGCCAGCAGCAGGCCACCGACGAAAAAGATCAGCGGGCCGTGGGATTCCGGGCGTGCGGCCTTCAAATCGTTGAACCAGGTCGCCAATCCGAACACCGTGATCAGCATCCCCAACGTAGCAATTATTGGCCATTTGCTTTGCGCTGGTACGTAGTACGTATCATGAGTCGACATGTATTCGTTCTCCTAATCGAGCCCGCAAGCAACGCCTAGCCGCCGGTATGGACAGCCACGGGCGGTTGGCGCGCGGTGATATCGAACAGCGTGTACGCCAGGGTCAAATGCTTCACATCCTTGGGCATGTCGCGGTCGACAATGAAGCGCACCGGCATCTCTATGCGCTGACCTGGCTGTAGCACTTGCTGGGTGAAGCAAAAACACTCGGTCTTGTGGAAGTACATCGCCGCCTCGGCCGGCGAAATGCTCGGCACCGCCTGGGCGGTCATCGGCTTGTCGGTGGGGTTGTAGGCCACGAACAGCATCTCGGTGACTGCGCCGGGATTGACCACCACCTCGTCGGCCTTGGAGTGGAATTCCCAGACCATATCGATGGCATTGGTGGACAGGAACTGCACCCGCACCTGCCGCGTCGGGTCCACCACCTGCTCGCCTTCGTACTGCCCGGCGGTCTTGCCATTGATGCCGAACGCCTTGCACATCACGTCGTAGATCGGCACCAGGGCAAAGCCGAAGGCGAACATCGCCACCACCAGGATCAGCAGGCGCGTGACCAGGCGCTTGATAGGCACGGACTCAAGCATGGCGGCCACCTGCGAATGAATGTTCTGCGAATGGCCTTTCTGTGGGAGCTGGCTTGCCTGCGATGCTGGCAACTCGGTCTTTCAGGTACACCGAAGTGATGCCATCGCAGGCAAGCCAGCTCCCACAGGATAGGGAGGTGTTCATTTGACCTCCGGTGGCGTGGTGAAGGTGTGGTACGGCGCGGGCGAAGGAATGCTCCACTCCAGCCCTTCGGCGCCATCCCACGGCTTGGCCGGCGCAGGCGGGCCGCCACGGATGCACTTGATGACGATGAACAGGAAGAAGATCTGCGTCGCGCCAAAGGTGAAGGCACCGATGGAAGAGACCATGTTGAAGTCGGCGAACTGCAGGTTGTAGTCCGGCACCCGACGCGGCATGCCGGCAAGCCCTACGAAGTGCATCGGGAAGAACGCCATGTTCATCCCCACGAACGACAGCCAGAAGTGCAGCTTGCCCAGGGTTTCGTCGTACATATGGCCGGTCCATTTCGGCAGCCAGTAGTAGGCCGAGGCGAAGATCCCGAAGATCGCCCCAGGCACCAGTACGTAATGGAAGTGCGCCACCACGAAGTAGGTGTCGTGGTACTGGAAATCCGCCGGGGCGATGGCCAGCATCAGCCCGGAGAAACCGCCGATGGTGAACAGAATCACGAAGGCCACCGCGAACAGCATCGGCGTCTCGAAGGTCAGCGAGCCTTGCCACATGGTGCTGACCCAGTTGAACACTTTCACGCCCGTGGGCACCGCGATCAGCAGCGTGGCGTACATGAAGAACAGCTCGCCCACCAGCGGGATGCCCACCACGAACATGTGGTGCGCCCACACGATGAACGACAGGAACGCGATGCTCGCCGTGGCGTACACCATCGAGGTGTAGCCGAACAGCGGCTTGCGCGAGAAGGTCGGGATGATCGAGCTGACGGCACCGAACGCCGGCAGGATCATGATGTACACCTCGGGGTGGCCGAAGAACCAGAACACATGCTGGAACAGCACCGGGTCACCACCACCGGCGGCACTGAAGAAGCTGGTGCCGAAGTGGATGTCCATCAGCATCATGGTCACGCAGCCCGCCAGTACCGGCATCACCGCGATCAGCAGGAAGGCTGTGATCAGCCAGGTCCAGACGAACAGCGGCATTTTCATCAACGTCATGCCGGGGGCGCGCAGGTTGAGGATGGTGGCGACCACGTTGATCGCGCCCATGATCGAACTGATGCCCATCAAGTGGATGGCGAAGATGAAGAAGGTCACGCTTTCCGGCGCGTAGGTGGTGGAGAGCGGGGCGTAGAAGGTCCAGCCGAAGTTCGGCCCGCCGCCGGGCATGAACAGGGTGGAAACCAGCATCAGGAACGCCGCCGGCAACAGCCAGAAACTGAAGTTGTTCATGCGCGGCAGGGCCATGTCGGGCGCGCCGATCATCAACGGGATCATCCAGTTGGCCAGGCCGACAAACGCTGGCATCACCGCACCGAACACCATCACCAGGCCGTGCATGGTGGTCATCTGATTGAAGAACGCCGGCTCGACGATCTGCAAACCCGGCTGGAACAGCTCGGCACGGATCACCATGGCAAACGAGCCACCAAGCAGGAACATGCAGAAGCTGAACCACAGGTACATCGTGCCGATGTCTTTGTGGTTGGTGGTCAGTACCCAACGCATCAGGCCCTTGGCGGGGCCGTGAGCGTGGTCACCGGCATGACCGTGGTCATCGATCACAGCGCTCATGGCCTTTCTCCTGCGAACGAGTGGGCGGGACGGTTCAGGGAATATGCAATGAAGGAAGTCATTTGCTTTCCGCCTGTTTCAGAGCCAGCACGTCTTTAGGTGTGACCATGTCGCCTTTGTTGTTGCCCCAGGCGTTACGTTCATAGGTCACGACCGCCGCGATATCGACTTCCGACAGTTGCTTGCCGAACGCCGCCATGGCGGTGCCGGGCTTGCCGAAGTACACGCGGTGCAGGTGGTCTTCCTTGGGCCCGGTGGCAATCGGCGAGCCCTTGAGCGCCGGGAACATCGGCGGCAGGCCCTGGCCTTCGGCCTGGTGACAGGCGACGCAGGTAGTGTGGTAGATCTTGTCGCCACGGGCCACCAGCTCATCCAGGGTCCATTCCTTGGAGGTCAGCTCCTTGAGCTTGGCGGCCTCTTCCTTACGCTCGCCGAGCCAGGTGTCGTAGTCGGCCTTGGATTTGACCTCCACCACGATCGGCATGAAGCCGTGGTCCTTGCCGCACAGTTCGGCGCACTGGCCGCGATAGATGCCGGGCTTTTCGATGCGGGTCCAGGCCTCGTTGACGAAGCCGGGAATCGCATCACGCTTCACCGCAAACGCCGGCACCCACCAGGAGTGAATCACGTCCGCAGCGGTCACCAGGAAACGCACCTTGGCACCCACCGGCAGCACCAGCGGCTGGTCGACTTCCAACAGGTAATGCTCGCCTTTGACGGCCTGGTTATGGATCTGCTCGGCGGGCGTGGCCAGGTTGCTGAAGAACTCGACATCCTGGCCCAGGTATTTGTAATGCCACTTCCACTGGTAGCCGGTGACCTGGATATCGATATCCGACTCAGTGCTGTCGTAGATGTTGATCAGCGTCTTGGTGGCCGGAATGGCCATCGCCACCAGGATCAGCAAGGGCACCACGGTCCAGAGAATCTCCACCGTCGTACTCTCGTGGAACTTGGCTGCCACCTGTCCCGTGGAGCGCCGGTGAACGATCATCGACCAGAACATCGCGCCAAACACGACGATGCCAATCGCCACACAAATCCAGAAAATGGTCATGTGCAGGTCAAACACGGCGTGACTGACTTCAGTGGCCCCTGGCGCCATATTCGTTGTCCAGGCGGCTTGCGCCTGGCCGAATACTGACCACAACAGGAGGCCCATCCAAACATGTGGATGTCGCGTCATTGCGGGTTCCCCTTATCATTCTTGTTATCCCGCCGGTTTGCACCTGCGGCCAAGGGAGCGGCTTCCATACTGCTTACAACCGCCAGGCCTTGCCTGCTCATGCAGTCGGGCGTCATCAGCTAATTGCGTACAAAATCGAGTATAGACAGCGACCGCCACCCCGCAATGTGATCGGGCAAATGAACGAAAATGAGGAAACGGACCACACAACAGGACCGGTGGCGCGCGTTATCCGACGAACGATGGCAATTTGATATAACGCCAGCGCATAACCATGAAATAATTATGACAAATGCGTCTTAGGCTCTCGTATAAACGAGCTACCTTATGCTCTCCCTATTTCCTACGCCTGCATCACTGGATGCTTTCATGAACACCGCCGCATTGCGCGAGCAGATTTCCCGTGCCCATCAACACGAATCCAGCACTGGCCAGCTTGCTCAGCAGCTGGAAGTCCAGTTACCGCACCTGCACCCGGCGATTTCCGTGCCTGACGTCGACGCCAAGGGCGTGATGACGCGTTTTGTAAGCGCCTACATCGACCAGGTCCCCGATCTGCTGGACGCGGCCAACGATGTCGCCCGCGAAGCCGGTATTGAAAGCCAGATCAAACCGGTGCTGAAAATCGCCGAACATTTCTTCCTGCAGCCGCCGGCGATCCTGGCCGGGCATGAAGGCCTGGACGGTTTGCTGGATGAGGCTTACCTGGCGCATCGCCTGGTGGAAGAGGTCAACGATCTGTATATCAAGCACTTCGGCCAGCCGTTGATTCCGCTGGATACCACTGTGGCGAACGTGATTGCCCACCAATTGATCGGCGAGGCGTTTGCCAATCAGCTGGATGAGGCGGTGCACCACGCGGTGGATGAGATGCTTAACGAGGAGAGTTTTGCGCTGGAGTCGGTCGAAGCCTACCGCGACAAGCTCAAGAGCCCGGACACGGAAGCGGCTTGGAAGCGCTGGCCGTGCCTGTCGCGGCAGTTGGGCGTGGGTCTTGAGCTGGACCAGCCAGCTTAGATTTGCCGGCTTGCAAAGATCCAATGTGGGAGCGGGCTTGCTCGCGAAAGCGGTGTATCAGAAACACATTCAGTGACTGACACTGCGCCTTCGCGAGCAAGCCCGCTACCACATTTTGATCCGGTTTCGTCAGCCAACAGACGGCGCCGAGCCTATTCCGGTCGTCGTTCTTACCCGTCCTTCCAACCTGCGCTTCAACCCCCGCGCCTCGATCATCAGCTTCGAGCCCTTGGCCGCATTGGCCCGACCCCATTCCTCCAATAGCTCAAGGCAGGAGTGGTCGATATAACTCAGGTTACTGAGCGGCACATGCAAGGTGGTCCCGGCGGGTACCGTCGACAGCACCTGGGTCAATGCAGGCACCTTGAGAAAGGTCCCGGCCCCCGTCAATCGCAGCTCCATCTCGCCCTCCTGCGGCAGGTCGATCAGGCTTATCTTCAAGCGTGAGGCCTTGAACGCCAGCTTCACCAGCGTCAACCCGAAGCCCACCAACACACCCGTCAGCAGGTCGGTAAAGATGATCGCCAGCGCCGTCGCCGCGTAGGTAAACATCGGCATTCGCCCGTAGCGCGCCAGGCCACGAAACGCCTTCATGTCCACGAGCTTGATTCCGGTGTACACCAGCACACCCGCCAGGCTTGCCACCGGAATGCTTTGCAGCACACTGGACAGCAACAGCACGAACGCCAGCAGCCACAAGCCGTGGAACATCGCCGACAAACGCGTGGTAGCGCCGGCCTGGACGTTGGCCGAACTGCGCACGATCACACCGGTCATCGGCAGGGCGCCGACCAGGCCACACAGCATGTTGCCCACACCTTGTGCCGACAATTCCTTGTCGAAGTCGGAACGCTGGCCACTGTGCATACGGTCGACTGCCGCCGCCGAAAGCAGCGTTTCAGCGCTGGCGATAAATGCCACGGCGAAGGCCGCGATCAACAGATTGGGATCCGCCAGGTTCAACAGGTCGCTGGGGCGCAGCCAATCGATGGCATCCGCGAGGTTTTCCGGCACCTCCACCCGCTTGACCTGCAACGCCAGCACCAGGCTGGTGACTGTCGCCAAACCCACGCCGAGCAGGGCGCCGGGGACGAAGCGCAGCTTTTGCGGGCGGAACTTGTCCCACAGCCACATCACCATAATCGTCGACAGCCCGAGCAAACCGGCCTGCCAGCCGAGCCCGCCGCCCAATGTGGGGATCGCCTGGATCAGTGCCGCAGGGAAGCCGGCGAGGTTATCCAGCCCCGAGGGCTTTGGCACACCGTCGAGCATCACGTGTACTTGCGACAGGACAATCAGCACCCCGATCCCCGCCAGCATCCCGTACACCACTGCAGGCGCAGTCACGCGGAACCAGCAGCCCAGGCGCAAACGCCCGGCCACCAATTGCAGGAAGCCCGCCAGCAACAGGATCGGCCCGAGCATGGCCATGCCATGCTGGCGAACCAGTTCAAACACCAACACCGCCAAACCTGCCGCCGGACCGCTGACTTGCAACGGCGACCCCGCCAGCCAACCGACCACCAGGCCACCGATGATCCCGGTGATCAAGCCTTTGGCCGGAGGCATTCCGGACGCGATGGCGATCCCCATGCACAGCGGCAGGGCGACCAGAAACACAACCACGGAAGCCAGCAGCTCCCGTGGCAGCACAGCTTTCAATTGAGCAGCACGCATAATGACTCTCCCGAGGCATTCGCCGGGCGTGGCAAGGCCTGGCTGCTCGAATGGCAGCCATCGCGTTACCCGACAGGGGATTGTTTTAGAAGCGCGCTTTAGGCGTCGCGGATGGAATCGGCTGGGTACCGTTCAAGGGCAGGAACGCTGCCTGATCCGCATCGTAGGCCCTGATTTCGCTGGTCTCGATGTCGTAGACCCAGCCATGGATAAACAAATGCCCGTTGGCCATGCGCGAGGCCACGGAGGGATGAGTGCGCAGGTGCTGCAGTTGGGCGATCACGTTTTCTTCGGTCAGCACGTGCATGCTTTCGTGTTCGTTGGCGCAATCGCAGTTGTCCTGGACCATGGTCTTGGCGACTTCGGCGTGGCGCAGCCAGGCCTTTACCGTGGGCATTTTTTCCAGGCTTTGGGGGTTGAGCACCGCGCGCATGGCGCCGCAGTCGGAGTGGCCGCAAATGATGATGTGCTGCACACCAAGGGCCAGTACCGCGTACTCGATAGCCGTTGAAACACCGCCGTTCATCTGCCCATAAGGCGGCACGACGTTACCGACGTTACGGGTCACGAACAAATCCCCAGGGGAGCTATGGGTGATCAGTTCGGGAACGATGCGCGAGTCGGCGCAGGTAATGAACATCGCCCGCGGGCTCTGGGCCGTGGCAAGTTTTTTGAAGAGCTCTTCCTGCTGGGGGAAGATCTCGTTATGGAAATGCAAAAAGCCTTCAACGATGTGCTGCAGCGCTGCATCGGCGGATTCCGCCTCGTGAGGGGCTGAAGCCGACGCAGCCAACGGCTGTTTATCCTTGTCACTCATAATTCATCCTCTTGGTTGGAGCAGGGGAGTTTTCCAGTGCGGCCGGCGCCCAAACTGAAGCGCCGACTCATTAGTCACTCGATGAACAAGGTACCCGCCGAAACTTAACTCAAACTGAATGAGCCGCTCTAGATCGGGGCTTTCAGTGATATCAAAACGCGACTATTGCTACAGAAAAGTATGCTTATCCGGCAGTTTACAATAAAGCCATCTGTCTGCCCGGCGGACAAAACGCCGTGCAGTCCAGATTAAACCCTTCCCGCCGGTTGAGCCCCAATCGTTTGATCGCCTTGGCGAAACGTTGCGCCAGCAAATCGGCAAACGGCCCTTCGCCACGCATGCGTACACCGAAGCGGCTGTCGTAGACCTCACCGCCGCGCACCTGCCGCACCAGGCTCATCACATGGGCCGCGCGCTGCGGGTAATGGGCCGACAGCCATTCCTCAAACAGCGGCGCCACTTCCAAAGGCAAACGCAGCATCATGTACGCCGCACTCTGTGCCCCCGCGGCATGAGCTTCGGCCAGCAGGCTTTCCAGCTCGCTGTCGTTGATCATCGGGATCATCGGCGAACACAGCACGCCCACCGGGATCCCCGCCTCACGCATCACCCGGATCGCCCGCAGCCGGGCCTTGGGCGCAGCCGTGCGCGGTTCGAGGATGCGCTTGAGTTCATCGTCCAGGCTGGTGAGGCTGATCATCACCGCCACCAGCCGCTGCTGCGCCAACTCGGTCAGCAGGTCGAGGTCCCGCAGGATCAGCGAGCCCTTGGTAATGATCGTCACCGGATGACGGTAGCGCAGCAGCACTTCGAGGGTTTGCCGGGTGATCTTGTACTCGCGCTCGATGGGCTGGTACGGGTCGGTGTTGGAGCCCAGGTTGATCGGCGCGCAGGTGTAGCCCGGTTTCGACAGTTGCTGCTCAAGCACGTCGGCGGCGTTGGTCTTGGCGATCAGCTTGGTTTCGAAGTCCAGCCCCGGCGACAGGTCCCAATACGCGTGGCTGGGCCGCGCATAGCAGTAGATACACCTGTGCTACGCTATAAGACACTCACTGCTCGGTATCCCAGCTATGCAACGAAAATGCTATTCATACGTCCGTTTTTCTCATAAAAAACAAGAGCTTGGAACGTCATTTGCTCGACAAAGTGATATTCAGCATTTCGTAGAGAAACACAATCTCATAGTTGATACGAAGCTTGAAGATTTGGGCGTTTCAGCATTCAGGGGCAAAAACTCACAAAAAGGTCAGTTGGGCGATTTCATTGACCTTGTTGAAAATGGGCTGATTGAAGAAAATTCGATTTTGCTGATTGAAAACTTCGACCGTCTTTCAAGGCAGAAAGTAATTAAATCAACGCAGATATTTATCAACCTACTGAACCGAGGGGTAGATATAGCCGTTCTTGACACCGGGAAAATTTACTCCAAAAACACCCTACTATCATCAGATTTTTTCATTGCAGTGATTGAGTTTGAAAGGGCCAACGCCGAGTCATCGAGAAAAAGCGACTTTACAAGCTCGGCTTGGAATATTCATCGTGATGAAATGCGAAAAACAAAAGCTGTTAAAACACGTAAAACTCCGTCTTGGATAGGTGTTTCAGGAGTAGTAAAAGCTCGCCCTGGTGATGAACCAGCAAAATTCTTTGTGATAGAAAAAGAAGCTATTAAAATTAGAAAGATTTTCGATTTGGCTTTATCCAAAGGTTTAAGTGAAACAGCAATGGCTGTTAATAAATGGCTTGAACCAAATGAACCAAAATACTCTATTCATCAAATCCAATATCTGCTAAAAAATAGAAAGGTTATTGGCGAACATCAGCCAATGAAATTTCACGAAAGTGAAATGGGACAGATGAAGCTAATGCCAGAAGGTCCAACAATTCAAGACTATTACCCCTCAATTGTAGATAAAGCCATTTTTGAAGAAGTTCAAGAAAAAATATTGGGAAGAAAACCTTTCTCTGGACGATTCAATAAATCACGTTTGAATATCTTTCAAGGATTTATTACTTGTTATCATTGCGGCGGAACTGTTCGATTTATAGATAAATCAGGAACAAGCAGAGAAAACAAACAATACCTTGTTTGTACTAACAGCATGACAGGAAAATGCACACTAGGTAAACGCCTCACCTACAACGCAAGTCAAGCAATGCAATTTTTCTTTGAAAAAACAGACCGGTTAAATCTATCCGAAATTTTTGAAAATGATGAAAATATTTTACGTCTCAATAACTCAATCAAAGATGCTGAAAGAGCTTTAAAAAATACAAACCATCAACTTGAACAGTTAAAAAAGCAAATCAGAGAAATGCTTCGCACTGGCAAAAATATATCTGACACATTGAACGAAATGCTTATCGAGTTTGAAACGTTGCAGCGTGAACAAATCAACACGCTAAAAAGGCTGAAAGAAGAAAAAGAAACGTCAGTAGCACAGATTGAAGTTTCTAGAAATTTCAATCAAGAAAATATTCTAGAACTGCTCAATGACAAGAGCGATGAAGCCACACGCAAAAGAATAAATATCAACAATCACCTCAAACAGATAATAGAAAATATCCAATTTTTTTGCCGGGGTTATTCAAAGAAAAATCCAGACACTGGGATTGAAGATAAACGCTCCACTTTAACTCCTACAATGATTGTGAGATTCAAAAATGGCGCTGTGCGAGTAATTGTAGAAAATGAAATGATTAAAGATATTGGAGAGTCGTCCGGTGGGGCTGAACTTTACCTAAATATTTTAGAAGATATGCACCAAACAATGATTTTGAAAAAGGTGCTGACAGTATAACCCCTTGGTAAGCCCTTTCCGTTGGACGATTAAAAATCGTCTAACGAAAAGGACTCAAATAAAAGTCAGCTTAAAAGTTGAAGTATGACATTCAAATGCTAATATATTAGTACAAGTGTAAAATGCGAAGTAATTAAGTAACTCGCTACACTATCCCCACACTTTTTTCGCTGCGCTCAAAAGTGAGGGAATAGTTAGCTCGCAATTGGTCATTGAGACAGAGGCAAAAGCAAAAAGCGAAAGTCAAAATCAAGGGCACTAAAAAATCTAAAACAGTAACGCTGTCGCTCATACTATTTTCGATTGTTTAGAAGTGAAACGAGTTATAAAAATTTAGCAATCTGCTAATTATTTTTCTAACACTTTCACTAAAATAACAACCGAGAAAACAATGAAAAACATAACAATATTTTACAGACAAATGAATTACAACAATATTGGCAAGGGTATCGCTACACTTCAAAAATCATTGAAACATTCGTTGAGAGTTACGCCCAACAACCCCACCAAAAATTTAGAATGGGATGATTCTAAATCCGCAAATAATCGAATTTATTTACCCGAAAAAGACGAAATTTTAATGTTAGATTCTCTCTCGCAAGAGGAAAGAGTTAACATTATTTCTAACATCATAGACGAGGTAAAAGTTAACAAAAAATCCAACTCTATTGACACAGAAAACAAAAATGACCTGGGCAAGTACAAAGCAAAACTAAACAAAATACTTAAATCATCAACTGACAATCCAGAGCTATATAACTATCTTAACAGTATCATAAACTCAAAAACCGAATTAGACAGTGAAAAAGAAAAAAATCATTTTGGTCAATTTGAATTAACAAGAAAGAACCAAAAGATTGAATGCCTCGGCAAATTTATAGACCTTCACAACAATGTTCTAAATCCAAAAAACACCAAAGAGATAGGACTAAATGAGGCAGTTATTCAAGAGGCTGTTTTTAAAATACCATCCCGAAATGAAGTCAAAGTACCTTTAAAAACACTAGTGAGGATACAATCGTCTTTCTACAATAAAAACTTCCCTGACTATCAAGTCAAAGCAATAGCAATTCACGCAGATGAATCTGACGAGCATTCTCATATATTCGTTTCAACGAAGAACAAAAAAACCAAAAAGCACGACTTACTAAAAGCACAATATAGGTTTGTTGAACAGAACATTGATGAAGAACGATTGAAGATTTTAAAAAACGAACCAAGCAGCTATAAACGCAAGAAGTTACAAGCCGAATATTTTCAAGTTCTTTTCTATGCCCATGCAAATCAAGCTCTTAATAAATTAGGATTAAATGCCCAAGTTTTAGAAAAGACAGAAGAAAATAAAGCCCGTATGAGGGTGATTGAAGAAGACGCAAAACGACCAAAAATTGAAAGGCAATTTAATTTCAACAACCTTCGAATAAAAAAACAAATGAATAATATTAGGAATTTAGATAAAAAAGAGAATCAGATAAAAAACAGCATTGTCGAGCTGGACAAAAAAGAAACAGCCAAGAAAAAAACTCTTGATAAGATGGACCAGGAGGAAATAACAAAACAAAATAAACTTGATGCGATGGACCAGAAGCTGGACAAACTAACTACCGCCGTTGAATTTATGACTGATAAGTATCACCGAATGAAAGACAGTCTCGAAAGTCTCGGGACATTAATCACCGATTTTGTAAGAGAGAAAATGAGTAGAATCAATACAGATAAACGCGAGATAGAAATTATAGCGAGAAGAAACAAGTTTCTCGAAGAGACTGACACACCAAAACCTTACAACGATATGGTTGAGGATATTGCTAATCAAGCTGAACATCGAGTGAGACCCAATATTTTGAAGTTTAAAGCCTAATTCGGGGTATTTACGCCCAAACGACGCATAGTCGTGGGCGTCCTATCTGGACACGATTAATCCAATTGACCCACAGGGTCAACAACATGAGTGAATCAGTAAGAGAGAATAGCCAAATCGCTTTTAATAGCTTTTGATTTTCTGCCCCCAACCGGGGGGTATGGGGGGGATAATACAAACATACAAAGTAAATAACGGCAGTACCTGCCGCAAACGAAAACAACTAGTAAAATTGAAGCGTTTTAGTAATACGGGTTTGTTGGTAAAGCATAAGTCTTAATAACAATGTCTTTGCTTAAATACTCGGGATTTCTCCAAAAATCTTCATCTCGCATTGTCCAGAGTGTTTTTGACTCTTCACAACTTCCGGTTTTAAAGTTAAAGCTGTGACTTATTTCCAGCGCCGTACTTCCTCTCTCATTAAGTTCGTCTTTGTTTTTACAATCATGAGCAGCAGCTTGATAAGCTTTTACAGACTCTTTTCGTTCTTTATCTGTCATTCTGTCTTTTGCTGAAACTTTATTTTCAATTACCGTTCCGACAGGAACATTGCTAGTCGAGTCAAAATACCCGACATTCACAGCAATACAAAGAGCACCTAATACTACAATAAACTTAAAGAAATCTTCCATAACTCACTTCAAGTTCAACATCTGTTTAATATTTTCATCAGACACATTGCTACGCTTTAGATTCTCAATTTTCTCTTTATCTAATGAACTCGACAGACCTTTTGCGCAAAAATTAGAATTAAAAAAGATATGCCCGTTGTTATCAATTAAAACCTTTTTTGTAATGAGCTCTTTCCAGGCTCTATTAACAGCACTTTTATCAAGCTTTAAATCTTTCGCAATTGTTGATTGTTTAAGACTTACCAAGTTTCCGTAATCCATCATTTTCAATATGTATATAACGACTTTAAACTCTGTCGGTTTTAAGTCTAACTGCAATAGATTTTCTGCAAATCCGATGAAAAACTGACCTAATATTACTTTTGGCTTATCTCTTTTTACACTTACACTAACGTTAATGTCAGATTTTTTATCTCCTAATAAATCATCCACAGCTTCTAACGTTTTTTCATTCAACTCTTTCTTTAAACATTCTTTTTGTAAAGCGCCAATACTCCCATCGTCATTTTCTATTTCTAAACCGCTCATTGAATCATTCATTAATGCACCTATTATGTTTATATAAATAGAGTAGCATTTGAATTGATAAAAAGTAGACGTAAGTGAGAAATAATTGTTTATTTTGAGAAAGCTCTCTCAAAACTTATCTATTCAGAAAAATAGTCATTTTTCATAGTTGATAAAATCGTCAACTCTGGTTGATAAAATCGTCAACTTGCAGTTGATTAAAAAATCAACTTCGGTTGATTAAATTATCAACTTTTATTTCTTGTAAGTATTGATTTTATTGGTGTTGAGAGGTTCTTAAGATGTAAGACTTTAATAAGACCTTTAAGAGGGAGGTAATTTACTATGCACATTAGAGATAAAAGTGCTTTAACTAAACAGTAGCATTTTATTTTTTAAATTCTTATTAAATTGAAAAGTTCTTAAATGTTTTAGCTGTTTTCGTTTGCGGCAGGTACTGCCGTAATTTACTTTTATGTTTTGTGAAATCCCCCCCATACCCCCCGGTTGGGGGCCAAAAGCAGAAAAGCATTAAAAGCTATTCGGCTAGCCCTGCTGGGTGATTCACCCATCTCTATGACCGTCGTACCGGCCCCTTCGGGCGACGGTCAAGGGGCAACCCATGCCCAGACAGCGCCCACGACTATGCGTCGTCTGGGCGGGGTCTTATCGCTTAATAGATACAACCATGCTCGCAGCCGCGATACGGGTTGATCGCCCGGTCAAACGGGATATCCGGCGAGCTGTTGCGGGTAATGATGGTTTTCGCGGTTTCGATACGGACTTCGGTGCCCTGGGTCTGTGGCACTTCCTGATACCAACCGTCGTCTTCCGCCACGCTGACGGTGGGCGCAAAACGGTTGTGCAGGTTGGTGGCCGTGCCGCGCCCGCGAGGCGGCAAAGGGACATTCATAGTCAGACCTCATAAACTGTATCCATATACAGTATTCGAGAAGATCGCTTTTCACCAGCACCACTGGGCGGCGCGGTCTAGCATCGACCTTCGCACGAACGGAATGACACCTTCCTACATGTAACCAAACAAGAAATAAATCGCGACATATGTGACATGGATAAAGTTATTAACACATCGCTATGATCACAACTTAACTCATTACCACCTACAGGATATTTATGTCTCAGGATGAACTACGCTTTACATGCGAAGACTTTGAAAAAGATAACAGCCCGGAAGTATTAATGGAGCGCTTTACCGACGGTAAACTGTCCTACGCCATGTATGCCTCTTCCTCCAACAGGGACGGGCACTACGACACCACCTCCACCACCACCGACCTGGATAACGACGGCGACTTCGATGAACAGGACAAGACCATCTTCCTGAACATGGCGAATAGCTTTGTAAAAACCTGCGCCCCTCGATAATTGATCGGCTAGTTGCCAGGCTTATATATAAAACTATAAACCTGGCAACTGACACTACTTCTCTGAAGTTTGATCAGCTTCGGTAGTTACTGCATCTTTTCGCAAGTCTTTCACTTGCGAAGCCTTTACAGGCTCTCCCTTATTACCCCAACTGCCCCGAACGAAACTGACCACATCCGCCACTTCCTGATCCGACAGCCGCCAGGCAAACGCCGGCATGGTGAAGGTCGAAGGTGCCGTATGCGTCGCCGGCAACGTGCCGCCGTTCAACACGATGTTGATCAGCGACGTCGCATCCGCCGTCTGCAATACCGGGTTGCCCGCCAGCGCCGGGAACACGCGGGTGTAGCCGTGGCCGTCGGTACGGTGGCACGCCGCGCAGTTGTCGATGTACACCGAGGCACCCGGCTTGCTGTCATCACCCTTCCACAGCGCATCGGCGACCTGCTTGTCGTACTGGTGCGGCTGATCCTTGGGATCCACCGCCGGCAAGCTCTTGAGGTAACGGGCGATAGCCGTCAGATCCTCTTCCGACATGTACTGCATGCTGTGGACCACAACGTCGCTCATGCCGCCAAACACCGCGCTGCGATCACTGCGCCCGGTCTTGAGGAATTGCACCAGTTGGTCTTCGCTCCAGCTACCCAGGCCGTCCTTGTGGTCGCCCCGCAGGCTTTTGGCAATCCAGCCTTCCAGCGGCGCACTGCCGGACAGGAAAGCGCTGCCATCCGACGCACTCAGGGATTTTTCCTGCATGGTCAGGGCCCGTGGTGTGTGGCAAGCGCCGCAGTGGCCGAGGCCTTCCACCAGATAAGCGCCACGGCTGATCACCGGATCGGCGCCCGCCTGGGCCTGGTAGTCCTCGACCTTGGGCGCAAACATCCAGCGCCATCCGGCCAACGGCCAGCGCATGCTCAACGGCCAGGGAATGTCGCTGTCCTTGTTCACCTGCGCCACCGGCTCCACGCCCTTCATGAAGTACGCGTACAGCGCCTGCATGTCGCTTTCGCTGACCCGCGCGTAAGACGGGTAGGGCATCGCCGGGTAAAGCGTACTACCGTTCTTGGCGACGCCATGGCGCACGGCCTGGTCGAAGTCTTCGAAGCTGTAGTCGCCCAGGCCGGTTTTATCCGGGGTGATGTTGGTGGAGTAGATGGTGCCGATCGGGGTTTCCATCGGCAGGCCACCGGCGAACGGTTTGCCGCCCTTGGCGGTGTGGCAGGCCACGCAGTCACCGGCGCGCGCCAGGTATTCACCCTGTTTGACCAGATCGGTTTCAGCCGCACTCACCGAGCAGCTGCTGAACAAAGCCAGGGACGCGATAACAAATGCTTTCATGGTCATCGCTCCTTATGCCTGAACCAGTGGGCCGGGGTTTTTCAGGTACTGCTCGCGAATTGCCCGCGCCGACCAGTAGGTCAGCGCCGCCACCAGGCCCGTAGGGTTGTAGCCCAAGCCTTGTGGGAACGCGGAAGCGCCCGGGACAAACACGTTGTGTACGTCCCAGCACTGCAGGTAGCGGTTCAAGGCACTGGTTTTCGGGTCGGTGCCCATGATCGCGCCACCGTTGAGGTGGGTGGTCTGGTAGGACGCGGTGTTGAAGTGCTCGCCCACCTTTTTGCCCAGCAAGGCAATCGCCTTGGGGTTCATCGCTTCGGCGATCTTGCTCATTTTTTCGACCATGAAGCGGTTCATCTTGATGTCGTTTTCCTGCCAGTCGAAGGTCATGCGCAGCAGCGGCAGGCCGTAGGCATCGCGGTAAACCGGGTCCAGGTCGAGGTAGTTGCCACGGTAGGATTGGTGGGCGCCATGGGCATCCATCGACACCTGGTGAGTGTAGTAATCAGCCGTGGCGCGCTTCCACGCACTGCCCCAGGCCGGCGTGCCCGGCGGGTTGGAGGTACCCGCAATCGGCCGGCTGCCCGCCTGGTTGACCCACATCGGCGAGCCGCCCACAAAGCCGTGCGGCCCATGGTCGAAGTTGTCGGCGTTGAAGTCATCGACCGCCACGCCATTGCCGCCGGCACCGATGAAGTTGTTGGTGTGCACGTCCTTGTCGAAGAACGCCTTGATGGTGGCCATGTTCTGGTAGGCGAAGTTGCGGCCCACCACGCCCTCACCGGAGATCGGGTCGTAGGGTTTGCCGATGCCCGACAGCAGCATCAGGCGCACGTTGTTGAACTGGAAGGAACCGAGGATCACCAGGTCCGCCGGCTGCTCGCATTCCCGCCCCTGGGCGTCGACATACGTCACGCCGGTCGCCTTGCTCCTGGTGCTGTCGAGATTGACCTTCAGCACGTGGGAATTGGGCCGCAGTTCGAACTTGGGTTCCTGGCGCAAGGCCGGCAGGATGTTCACGTTCGGCGAAGCCTTGGAATACATGTAGCAGACATAACCGCTGCAGAAGCCGCAGAAGTTGCACGGGCCCATCTGGGCGCCGTAAGGGTTGGTGTACGGCCCCGATGTATTCGCGGAAGGCAGGTTGTAGGGCTTGTACCCCACGGCCGTGGCGGCCTTCTGGAACAGCTGTGCGGAGACTGTGTTCTTCTGCGATTCCAGCGGGAAGTGATTGGAGCGATCCGGTGCGTAAGGGTTGCCGCCCTTGCCTTCGCCCACCAACTGGCCTTTCACCGTCCAGGCTTGCCCGGAGGTGCCGAAGACTTTCTCGGCATAGTCGAAAAATGGCTCCAGCTCTTCATAGCTGACGCCGAAATCCTGGATGGTCATGTCCTTGGGAATGAAGTTTTTCCCGTAGCGCTCTTCGTAATGGCTACGCATGCGCAACTCGATCGGGTCCACCCGAAAGTGCACGCCGGACCAGTGCAGGCCTGCACCGCCGACACCGTTGCCAGGCAGGAAAGCGCCCAGTTGGCGGTTGGGCATCGCCACGTCATTCACGCTATGGCGAATGGTCACGGTTTCCTTGGAGATGTCCTGGAAGAGCTTTTTACGCACGCTATAGGTCAGTTCGTCGATGACCTGGGGATAGTTGCCGTCCGGGTAGGTGTCCTGCATCGGGCCGCGCTCCAGCGCTACCACGTTGAGGCCAGCTTCCGTCAGCTCCTTGGCCATGATCGCGCCGGTCCAGCCAAAGCCGACAATCACTGCATCCACTTTCTTCATGATGGTCGCCACGTTTACGCCCTCTCGCCACGGATCGAAACAGCCGGGAAGGGGTATTGCTCGTTGCGTTCAACCCAATCCATGAAATCGGCGCGGGCGCCGGGGAAGCCGATCATGGTCCAGCCGACCATGCCTTTGTTGCCACCGTGGACCGGGTCGCAAAAGAACCCTTCCTTGGTGTTTTGCAGCAACAGATTGAAGAAAATCTTCGGCGGGACGCTGTCGAATTGCGCGTCGCCGGCCTCCAGGCGCTGCAACAACTTTTCCTGGGTAGCGCTGTCTTGCTCGGCAAATAGCTTACCGTTCATCGCTTTCGACCAGGCATCCGTGGCAGCAATGCCCAGGCGATAGATCTCCTTGGGCACCAATTTGCTCTGCCAGCCCATTTCAGGCGGCGCGTCGGCATTGAACGGGCCTTGCATGAACCACAGGGCACCCGCCGCGTACGGCGTGTTCATCTGACGGTCGATGTATTCCGGCGCGCCGGCTTCCAGGGCGCCTGGGCCCTGGTCGTCCGCCGGGATCAGGCGCGCAACGGCCGCGTTGATAAAGGCCCATTCCTCGGCAGTGAAATAGCTCGGCTCATAGGTCTTGCTGCTGACGGGCGACTTCTCCGGGCTGGCTTGAGCCGGTTCGGGAACCGCCATCAGCATCGAACCGCCCAGGCCCGTGCTGGCGACAGTGACCACGGGGATCAAGGTCAAGGATTTGCGTAAAAACTCACGCCGGGGGTTGTCTTGATCTTGATCAGACATGGTGGCACCTCATCATGTGGTCACGGATTTATCAGCCGCTTCGAGGAACGACTTATAGTTTTGGCAGTAAATGGGATCCAAAGGACCCACGGGGATAGAACACAGCAGCAATCAATAGTTACAAAGGATAGCAGGCTAAGGATCGGGGAAAATCGATTCAGCGCGAAAAAACCTGCTCGGAGCCGGCTTATTCACGATTCTTTGACGAGCACCTCACGCGGCATTGACCCCCTGTAGGCGAATCTGGGCCCCATCAGCCCCTTCCTATTCGGTTACATCGCGCATGTTCAAGAATCAATTGCTGCCTGCCCTCAGCCTCGTGTTCATGGCGTTGTTCACCACCGCACCGTCCCAGGCCGAAGAGCTCACGCCCATCCGTTCATCGGAATGGGCCCAGCCTGTGGGCAATCAATACAACCTGTATCAAATGACGCCGACGCTCTATCGCAGCGCGCTGCCGGATAGCGGTGCTGTTCCTGTATTGGAAAAGCTCAAGATCGGTACGGTGATCAACTTTCTGCCCGAGTCCGATGCCAAGTGGCTGAAATCACCCGGTATCAACCAGGTGCAATTGTCCTATCGCACCAACCATGTCGATGACGCCGATGTGCTCGCAGCGTTGCGTGCGATTCAGGATGCCGAAGCCAACGGCCCGGTGCTGATGCACTGCAAACACGGCTCCGACCGCACTGGCCTGGTGGCGGCGATGTATCGGGTGGTGATTCAGGGATGGAGCAAGGAAGATGCGCTGAACGAAATGACCTTGGGCGGCTTTGGCGCCAGTAGCGGCTTCAAGGACGGCGTTCGCTACATGATGAAGGCGGATGTCGACAAGTTACGCACTGCACTGGCCAACGGCGAATGCAGCACCAGCGCCTTTGCGCTGTGCTCGATGAAAAGCTGGCTGAATACCGCGGACAACGCCAAAGACCCGGCCGAGGAAAAAACCGCCTGGGTGGTCGCTCCCTGAGCCATCAACCCAGGGAGCGCTTCACGATCAGTCTTTCTTCAGCTTCGGATTAGGGAAGAACTGCACCGCTTGCACCTTGGGGTCCGGTGCTTTCAACGCCGACGTATTGACCCGCGTACCCAATTCCTTGGGCACTGACAGACCTTGTTCATTCAGCGTGTCGGAATAGCCGCAAGCCACGCATTCGCGGTGCGGAACATCGTCCTCGCTCCACATCATCAACTTGTCCGGCTCGCTGCACGCCGGGCAGACTGCCCCGGCGATAAAGCGTTTTTTGGTTTTCACAGGTGCTTCACTCATGCTGCCGCGTCCTCACTCAGGCCGCTGTGGCGCAAGAGTGCGTCAATCGACGGCGCCCGTCCGCGGAAATCGACGAACAGCACCATCGGTGCCTGGGAACCGCCACGGGCCAGGATCGCCTCGCGGAACGCTCGGCCAGTCTCGGCATTGAGTACGCCATCTTCTTCGAACTTGGAAAAGGCATCGGCCGACAGCACTTCCGCCCACTTGTAGCTGTAGTAACCCGCGGCGTAACCGCCAGCGAAGATATGCGCGAAGCTGTTGGGGAAGCGGTTGTAGGCGGGCGGACGCATCACCGACACCTCATCACGCACACCTTCCAGCACCTGCAGCACGCTGCGGCCATCGCCGTGGGTGGCGTGCAGCTCGAAGTCGAACAGCGAGAACTCCAACTGGCGAACCATCATCAGGCCGGACTGGAAGTTCTTCGCCGCGAGCATTTTTTCCAGCAGGTCCTGAGGCAGCGGCTCACCGGTTTCATAGTGACCGGAAATCAGCGCCAGGCCTTCCGGCTCCCAGCACCAGTTCTCCATGAACTGGCTCGGCAACTCCACCGCATCCCAGGCCACGCCGTTGATGCCGGACACGCCGGCGTGCTCGACACGGGTCAACAGGTGGTGCAGGCCGTGGCCGAATTCGTGGAACAGCGTGGTCACTTCATTGTGGGTCAGCAGGGCAGGCTTGCCGCTGTCGGCCGGGGTGAAGTTGCACACCAGGTTGGCCACCGGGCTTTGCAGCACGCCATCAACCGTGCGGCGACGGTCACGGGCGCCGTCCATCCAGGCACCCCCACGCTTGTTGGCGCGGGCATACAGGTCGAAGAAGAAGCGGCCGACGTGCTGGCCGTTTTCCTTGATTTCGAACAGGCGAACATCCGGGTGCCAGGTGTCGAAGCCTTTCTGCTCGGCGATCTCGATGCCATACAGGCGTTGCACGATGGCGAACAGGCCGCTGAGTACCTTGTCGATCGGGAAGTAGGCGCGCAGGGCTTCCTGGGAAACGCTGTAACGCTGCTCACGCAGTTTTTCGCCGTAGAAACCGCTGTCCCAGCTTTGCAGGTCCGCGCAGCCTTGTTCGGCGGCATAGGCCTTGAGCTGTTGCAGGTCCTGGGTGGCAAACGGCTTGCTGCGCTTGGCCAGGTCACGCAGGAAGCTCAGCACCTGGTCGCTGGACTCGGCCATTTTGGTGGCCAGGCTCAGCTCGGAGAACGAGGCGAAGCCCAGCAGTTGCGCCAGCTCCTGACGCAGGTCGAGGATCTGTTCCATGACCGGGCCGTTATCGTTCTGACCGGCATTCGGGCCTTGGTCCGACGCGCGGGTGCAGTAGGCTGCGTAGATTTCTTCACGCAGGGCGCGGTCGTGGGCGTAGGTCATCACCGCGTAGTAGCTTGGGAATTCCAGGGTGATCAGCCAGCCGTCGAGGCCCTTGGCCTGGGCAGCCGCAGCCATTTGCGCCTTGGAGGAATCGGTCAGGCCGGCGAGGGTTGCTTCGTCAGTGACGTGCTTGGTCCAGGCCTGGGTGGCATCGAGCAATTGGTTGGAGAACTTGCTGCCCAGTTCGGAGAGCTTGCTCTGCACTTCGGCATAACGCTTTTGCTGCTCAGGCGGCAAATCGATACCCGACAGACGGAAGTCCCGCAGGGAGTGTTCCAAGATGGTTTTTTGCGCCACGTCGAAGCCGGCGGCTTCCGGGCTGTTGGCCAGGGCGTCGAAGGCCTGGAACAACTCGCGGTTCTGGCCCATCTCGGTGGAGTAGGCGCTCAGTGCCGGCAGGCACGCCTCGTAGGCTTCTCGCAGTTCGGCGCTGTTGCACACGGCATTCAGGTGGCTGACCGGGCTCCAGGCGGCACCCAGGCGGTCATTGAGTTCGTCCATGGCCAGGACCAGCCCGGCCCAGGTCGGATTTTTACCCTGGCTTTGCAGGATGCCTTCGATGGCGACGCGGTTGTCGGCGAGGATCTGTTCAATGGCCGGCTGTACGTGCTCGGCACGGATCGCCGAGAACGGCGGCAGGTCGTAGGACTGCAGAAGAGGGTTGTTCGCGCTCACGGTTGGCACCTTGGCTGAAGAAACATGTAAGAACAAAGATGGGGCCATCTTAATTACAATCAACGCCCACCGCAGCTATCAGCAGAAGAGAGAGAGCCTATCGTGACCCTTCGCACCTACCAGAATCACACGCCGGCCCTGGCCGCCGGGGCTTTCGTCGATGCATCGGCGGTGGTGATCGGCGACGTCGAAATCGGCACCGACAGCTCGGTATGGCCGCTGACGGTGATCCGCGGCGACATGCACCGCATCCGCATCGGTGCGCGCACCAGCGTGCAGGACGGCTGCGTGCTGCACATTACCCACGCAGGCCCCTTCAATCCTGATGGTTTCCCGCTGCTGATCGGCGACGATGTGACCATTGCCCACAAGGTCATGCTGCATGGCTGCACGGTAGGCAGTCGGATCCTGATCGGCATGGGCAGCATTGTGATGGACGGCGCCGTGGTGGAAGACGAGGTGATCATCGGCGCCGGCAGCCTGGTGCCGCCGGGCAAGAAACTTGAGAGCGGTTTTTTGTATGTTGGCAGCCCGGTTAAACAAATCCGCCCGCTGACTGACAAGGAACGGGCATTTTTCACCTACAGCGCCGCGAACTACGTAAAGCTCAAAGACCTGCACCTGGCCGAAGGCTTCGACCAATGACAAGGACACCCATGCATTACCAGACCGTTTTGTTCGACCTCGATGGCACCCTCACCGACCCGCGCGAAGGCATCACCCGCTCGATCCAGTACGCCCTCGCCAAACTGGGGATCGATGAGCCGGACCTGACCAAACTTGAGCACTTTATCGGCCCGCCGCTGCTGCAAGCGTTCATGCAGTTTTATGGCTTCGACGAAGCCAAGGCCTGGGAGGCGGTGAATTTCTACCGCGAGCGCTTCAAGGTCACCGGCCTGTACGAAAACCGCGTGTTCGACGGCGTGATGCCGCTGCTTGAGGAATTGAATGGCCAGGGCCGTCAGCTGTATGTAGCCACGTCCAAGCCTTGGGTATTTGCCCGGGAAATCGCCCGGCATTTTGATTTCGCCAAGCACTTCAAGGTGATCTACGGCAGCGAGCTGGACGGCACGCGCACCAACAAGGTCGAGTTGATCGCCCACCTGATGGCGCAAGAAAGCCTGGACCCGGCCAGCACCTTGATGATTGGCGACCGCAAGCACGACCTGATCGGGGCCCGCAGCAATGGGCTGGATTCGGCGGCGGTGGGTTATGGGTTTGGCAGCCGTGAAGAGCTGAGTGCCGAGGCGCCGACCTGGCATTTCGAAACGTTGGCCGAGATGCATCAGGCGTTTTTGCAACGGCCTTGAATGCGCTATCGCAGGCAAGCCAGCTCCCACATTTGATCACGGTCGGCCAAGACAACTCAGTCAAATGTGGGAGCCGGGCTTGCCCGCGATGAGGCCCTACCGGCCAACCACTTGCCCGGATCCCTCCAACGCCCTCAGGGCCGCCTTGCGCTGATCCACCGGCAACCCGCCCAGCTTCTCCACCGCCGCAAAGAACTTCGGCCAATCCCCGCCTTCCTGCCGGAACAACGCGACGAACGCCGGCACCCACTGGTCATACAGCCCAAACGGCAGCAACCTTGCGTTGTTCATCGGCAGGTTGACCCAGGCGTCATAACGCTTGTCGCCACCCCACTGGCTATCGCGCATGTGCCGGTAGTCACTGCGCAGGCGCTCGAATTCAGCGGCCTTGGCCTGGCGCATGGCATCTGCCGTCAGCGGCTGCGCATACAACTGCTCCAGGCGTTTGCGCGTATCGAGCACCAGCCGGGTGAACTGGTCGCGCTGTTTCAGCGCTGACTCGCTGGCAGGCGGCAAGCCTTGGGCGGCGCGCCATTGCCGGGTACCTTCCTGCTCGACGAAGGTGGCGTACGACTCGTTGAACTCGGTGTCGTCCTTCACATAAAACCGCTGGTGCGCCAGCTCATGAAAAATCAGCGTGGCCAGGCGCTCGTCCCCCCAGCTCATCATCGAACTCATGATCGGATCGTTGAACCAGCCGAGAGTGGAATAGGCCTCCACGCCGCCAATCGACACATCCATGCCTTGCTGCTTCAACAAAGCCGCCTGGCCGCGTGCGGCGCCCTGGTTGTAGTAGCCGCGATAGGCCACGCAACCGGCAATCGGGAAGCAGTGGGTTTGCGGGGACAGGGAAAATTCAGGCGTGGCGAACACGTTCCAGACCACGTAAGGGCGGCCGATATCGGCATACAGCCGGTAACTCTGGTTATCCGGCAGGTGCAGGTGTTCGCTGGCGAAGGTGCGGGCTTTCTGCGACTGCGCCAAGTGCTCGCGCAGCACCTGTGGCCGGGACAGGTCGGCGACGACCGCGGAGACCGGCTCCCGGGCACGCAGCAATTGCCATTGGCCGTCTGCCAGTTGGCTGTAATAACTGACGCTGGAACAGCCGCTGAGCAACAGCAGCATCAAGCCGGGAAGCAAGCGCCTGACCATTAAAACCTCTCGCCGGTAACCATCCCGCCAGACTATCTCGCCTGTGGGGAATTTTTCCATGGCGTGGCGTGTTTATACTCATAGGGAGCGTGCTGCCGAACGCAGCCGTTCAAAAAACCATTCCTACAGTTGAGTGCTTAACATGCGTCAGCTACTGCTTCCCGTCGCCGCGATTTTTCTAAGTGCCTGTGCGTCGACGCCACTACCGCCGGTTGATCCACACCAGGCCTGGGTCGACTTCGCTACCCCGACACCCGGCGCCAAGCTGGTAATGGCGCAACGCCTGGACGGGAAAAACCTGAACGACGGACGCTTCTTCCAGGTGCCGCCTGGCAGCCATGAGCTGATGGTACGTTTTGATTTCGAGGTGCCTACCGGCGGCAGTTTCGGCGGGTTTGGCCAAACCACTGACCGTACCTGCTTCATGACCCTGCAATACGACCGTTTCGAGGCGGGCCAGCGCTATCGCCTGGAAGGGCGCTCACTGGGCTACAACCCGAATATCCGGCTGTACAACAAAGCGGGTCAATTGCTGGCCGAAGAACGTAGCGTCAACTGCATCTGATCAGTCGTTGTTCTTCTGGTAGACGATGGCTTTGGTGCCATTCTCACAGCTGCCGACAACCATGGCGCTGTCGTGCTTGTCAGCTTCTTCCTTGGTGACGATTTCGAGGGTGTAGGACGGAACGGCATTCGCCTGGATTTTGACCTCGATCTCCTTCCTGAGCTCTTCACAATCTTTTGGCGCCGCCAGCGCCGACGTGGCCAGTGCACAGCAGATAACCGCCAAGGCAATACGTTTCATGTGTGAAGCTCCCTGAATGCACGCGCACGGGTGTGCGCTGAGTCTGCAATCGGCTATTCGACCACATTTGCACCTGCAGGGGCGAGCAAGCTCACCCCTGCAAGGGGGTTGCATCAACTAACCAGGGTGCCATCCAGGGTAATGGTTGCATTCAGTACCTTGGACACGGGGCATCCTTCCTTGGCCTTTTTGCTCAGCTCATCGAACTGCGCCTGGCTGGCGCCCGGGATCTTCGCCTTGAGGGTCAGGTGCACGGCAGTAATCGCAAAGCCACCGTCCACTTGGTCCAGGGTCACTTCGGCCTGGGTGTCGATGCTGTCGGCCTTGAGCCCGGCATCGCCGAGAATCATGGAAAACGCCATGGAGAAACAACCAGCATGGGCTGCGCCGATCAGTTCTTCAGGGTTGGTGCCCTTGCCACCTTCGAAACGGGCCTTGAAGCCGTAAGGCGCTTCACGCAGAACGCCGGTTTCGGTGGAAATGGAACCCAGGCCAGTCTTCAGGTCGCCTTCCCAATGCGCGGATGCTTTTTTAACAATACTCATAGCGGTCTCCTCGAACGGTGGTTTTGCGTCAGTAAGGGTTCTGAGGATAGACGCCACGGCAAAGTTCATCTTGTCGGAGAAACCTAGCGATTAAGTAGGAAATTTCACCATCGCTATTGAATCTCGGGTATATGCCCTCATTGCATAGGACATGCACATGAAGCGGCAGGTTTTGGTTCGTCTAAGAAGCCTGCGCCCCCATTGGAGAAGCAGGCTTATGAAATCGCTGTCCGACGTAAAGTTCTCGACCCTCGACCTCGTGCCCGTGCGCGCCAACGGCAGCCCGGCGCAGTCGCTGCGCAATTCCCTGGACCTGGCCCAGCACGTGGAAAAATTCGGCTACAACCGTTTCTGGGTCGCCGAACACCACAATATGGACGGCATCGCCAGCTCGGCGACCTCGGTATTGCTGGGTTACCTGGCCGGTGGCACCTCGACGATCCGTGTCGGTTCCGGTGGCGTGATGCTGCCCAACCACGCGCCGTTGGTGATCGCCGAGCAGTTCGGCACCCTGGAAAGCCTGTACCCGGGCCGCATCGACCTGGGCCTTGGCCGCGCACCAGGCTCCGACCAGATGACCGCCCGCGCGCTGCGCCGTGAACGCTCCGGCAGCGCCGATGATTTCCCGGAAGACGTGGCAGAACTGATGGCCTACCTTGGCCCGCGCACCCCGGACCAGCGCGTGATCGCTGTACCCGGCACGGGCACCAATGTGCCTGTGTGGCTGCTGGGCTCAAGCCTGTTCAGTGCACAACTGGCGGGCGAGCGCGGTTTGCCTTACGCCTTTGCCTCACATTTCGCACCGCGCCTGATGCATGAAGCGATTCGCGTCTATCGCAACCACTTCAAGCCTTCGGCCGTGCTGGACAAGCCCTATGTGATGCTCGGCATCCCGCTGGTGGCCGCCGACACCGATGAGCAAGCCGACTACCTGGCCACCTCGGTGTACCAGCGAATTCTCGCTTTGATGCGTGGGCAAAGCCTGGTGCAGCGCCCGCCGGTCAAGACCATGGACGGCCTGTGGCTGCCCCATGAGAAAGACGCTGTAGGCAGTTTCCTCGGCCTGGCCATGGTGGGCAGCCCGCAGAAGATCCGCGCCAAGCTGGAGGTGCTGGTGGAGCAGACCGGCGCTGATGAGCTGATCTTTACCTGTGACCTGTACGAACATGCCGACCGGATTCATTCCTACGAGCTGCTGGCGCAGATCATGAAGGGCTGAATCCAGGAGTGAGGCGGGACGCAGAGCATCCCAGGCTTCATTCCCACGCGGAGCGAAGGATCGCAGGCATAAAAAAACCGACGCACTTGCGTCGGTTTTTTACGTCTGCAACACGGGATCACCCGCGCTTGTAGGCGATTTCCTTGGTACCGGCTTCACAGCTGCCGACAACCGTGTGGTCACTAGGTGCAGCACCTTTGTCCACGATTTCCAGGGAGTAGCCCGAAGCGCCTTTAGCGTCGATTTTCGCCGCAATCTCGCTTTTCAGCTCTTCACAAGGCTTGCCCGCCGCCAGGGCCGTGCCCGCAATGCTCAACAAACCTACCGCCAACAAAAAGTTCTTCATCCGTCACTTCCTTGGGTTGATCGAAAGGAAGCACGTCGCCGCTCGTCACGTCGACGTGCCTAAAGGTTGTAGCGGAGTTTATGGCAATCGGCCAGCGCGCAAGTTCAACCGGCTCAATCAACTACTGGCAATTCGGAACCCCACCTTGAGGGTGACCTGGAAATGCGCAGCCTTGCCGTCCTTGATGTGGCCACGGGTTTCGGTCACTTCAAACCACTCCAAGTGCTTGATGCTCTTGCTGGCTTCAGCCAGGGCATTGTTGATGGCCTCCTCGATGCTGGTCGCGGAAGAGCCCACCAGTTCGACTTTCTTGTAGGTGTGATGATCACTCATAAGTTTTTCTCCTGGGGTCGTTAATCAAGACTAGCAGTGAATTCTCGTACTGCTTCTGGCGGCTATTGCGATGTGAAAGTTCAGATTTACTGCACTTTCTGAAACCGCCGCAGTCGGAAACAACACACGCCACTCAATCACTCCAGGAGAGCCCACATGGCCAACACCTCTTTACGCAAAGCGTCATTGGAAAGCATGGAAGCCGAGATTTCGAGCCTGCTCAAATCTTTGGAAAGCCTCAAGGACGATGCGTCTGACGAGTCGCGCAAAACCCTGAAGGCCCTGAAAAGCAATGCCGAGAACGCCCTCAAGCATTCTCGCCACCTGATCAGCGATGCCTACGAAGAAAGCAAAGTCAAAATCCGCGAAACCGGTGTTGCAACACGGGACTACGCGCAAGAGCATCCATGGACTACCGCCGGTGTTGCCGTCGGCGCGCTGGGTCTGCTGGCGGCCTACTTGCTGTGCAAACGCGGCGATTAAACGTCCTGGCGCGCAAGCTCAGCCTTGAGCCACTGCGCCAGTTGCCCGGCGCGCCCATCTGCGGCGCGCTTGGGTAGCCACAACGCCAGTTGCGCCGGGGTTTCACTGAAACCCCACGGCGCAACCAGGCGACCCGCTCGCAGGTCCTCTGCCACCAGCGGCTCAGGCGCAATTGCTACCCCCAGCCCGGCCACCGCCGCCTCCAGCAAATAATACAAATGCTCAAACCCCTGACCGTACTTCAACGCGCCAGCGTCGATCCCATGGTGCTGCGCCCAGCTGGGCCAGGCTTGCGGGCGTGAGGTAGTGTGCAACAGGGCCTCACTCAGCAGCGCCTCGGGAGGCGCCTGGCGCAATCGCTCGTAATGGGCAAAACGCGGGCTCATGACCGGGCCGATGCGTTCGCTGGCCAATTCGTACACCTGCATATCCGCCGGCCATGGAGGTTCGGCGAACACCAGCAGCGCGTCCAGGCCGGGGCGGCGTGGGTCAAGATCGCCTTCACCCGCCGACAGATGCAGGCGCAAATCCGGCAACTCGGCGTTCAGGCGCCCCAGACGCGGAATAAACCAGCGCGCCAGCAGGCTGCCGGAGCAGCCGAGCACAAACGGCGCATCGGCACTGCTTTGCGTGAGCTCGGCGCAAGTGTCCCTCAGTCGCTCGAAGGCCTCGAAACTCGCATCTCGCAGGCGAATGCCGGCATCTGTGAGTTTGAGGCCGCGCCCGTCCTTGGCGAACAGGCTTACACCAAGGTGTTCTTCCAACACCTTGAGCTGCCGGCTGACCGCACCATGGGTCACGTGCAGTTGCTCAGCGGCCTGGCTAACGCTGTTCAGGCGCGCAGTCGCCTCAAAAGCGCGCAAGGCATTCAGCGGTGGGAGGTCTCGGCTCATCTGTGAGTTTTCCTGACAGGTTGTGGCGATCTTATCGGTTTTCACGTGGAAGCGTCAGGGGTAGAGTGACCGTCATTGCCTCTTACACATTTTTCTACCTGGAGCGTCCCATGACTCAGACCCAGACCGATTTACGCAACGGCCCGGATGCCAATGGCCTGTTTGGTTCGTTCGGCGGCCGCTACGTGGCGGAAACCCTGATGCCATTGATCCTTGACCTGGCCCGCGAATACGAAGCGGCCAAGATCGATCCGGCCTTCAACGAAGAACTGGCCTACTTCCAGCGCGACTACGTCGGACGCCCAAGCCCGCTGTACTTCGCCGAGCGCCTGACCGAGTTCTGCGGTGGCGCCAAGATCTACCTCAAGCGCGAAGAGCTGAACCACACCGGCGCCCACAAGATCAACAACTGCATCGGCCAGATCCTGCTGGCGCGGCGCATGGGTAAAAAACGCATCATCGCCGAGACCGGCGCCGGCATGCACGGTGTGGCCACTGCCACCGTCGCCGCGCGTTTCGGCCTGCAATGCGTGATCTACATGGGCACCACCGACATCGAGCGCCAGCAGGCCAACGTATTTCGCATGAAGCTGCTGGGCGCTGAAGTGATCCCGGTAGTCGCCGGTACCGGCACCCTGAAAGACGCGATGAACGAAGCCCTGCGTGACTGGGTGACCAACGTCGACAGCACCTTCTACCTGATCGGCACCGTGGCCGGTCCGCACCCGTACCCAGCCATGGTTCGCGACTTCCAGGCCGTTATCGGCAAGGAAACCCGTACCCAACTGCAGGCCCAGGAAGGCCGTCTGCCCGACAGCCTGGTGGCGTGCATCGGCGGCGGTTCCAATGCCATGGGCCTGTTCCATCCGTTCCTGGATGACACCAGCGTCGAGATCATCGGCGTTGAAGCGGCCGGCTACGGCATCGAGACCGGCAAACACGCGGCCAGCCTCAACGGCGGCGTACCGGGTGTGCTCCACGGCAACCGTACTTTCCTGTTGCAGGACGACGATGGCCAGATCATCGACGCCCACTCGATCTCCGCGGGCCTAGACTATCCGGGCATCGGCCCTGAACACGCCTGGTTGCACGACATCGGCCGCGTCCAGTACACCTCGGTGACCGACGACGAAGCCCTCGACGCCTTTCACAAATGCTGCCGCCTGGAAGGGATTATTCCTGCACTGGAAAGCGCCCACGCCCTGGCCGAAGTGTTCAAACGCGCACCGACCCTGCCGAAAGATCACCTGATGGTGGTCAACCTGTCCGGCCGTGGCGACAAAGACATGCAAACCGTGATGCACCACATGGAACAGTCCAAGCAGGAGAAACACTAAATGAGCCGCCTGCAAACACGTTTTGCGCAACTGAAAGAACAAAACCGCGCCGCCCTGGTGACCTTCGTCACCGCTGGCGACCCGGGCTATGACACCTCGCTGGCGATCCTCAAGGGCTTGCCGGCGGCCGGCGCCGATGTGATCGAACTGGGCATGCCGTTCACTGACCCGATGGCTGACGGCCCGGCCATTCAACTGGCCAACATCCGCGCGCTGACCGCCAAGCAGAACCTCACGAAAACCCTGCAAATGGTTCGCGAGTTCCGCGAGGGCAACAGCGACACGCCGCTGGTGCTGATGGGCTACTTCAACCCGATCCACATGTACGGCGTGCCACGCTTTATCAGCGATGCGAAAGAAGCCGGCGTCGACGGCCTGATCGTGGTCGACATGCCGCCGGAACATAACGGCGAGCTGTGCGACCCGGCCCAGGCTGCCGGTATCGACTTTATCCGCCTGACCACGCCGACCACCGACGACGTGCGCCTGCCGACCGTGCTCAACGGCAGCTCAGGGTTTGTGTACTACGTGTCGGTGGCCGGTGTGACCGGTGCCGGTGCCGCGACCCTGGAACACGTCGAAGAGGCCGTGACCCGTCTGCGTCGGCATACCGACCTGCCGATCAGCATCGGTTTCGGCATCCGCACCCCGGAGCAGGCCGCTGCAATTGCCCGCCTGGCAGACGGTGTGGTGGTGGGGTCGGCACTGATCGACCACATCGCCAACGCCAGCAATGATCAACAGGCCATCGACGGTGTATTGACCCTGTGCTCGGCGCTGTCGGAAGGTGTACGCAACGCCCGTAAGTAAGCGGCTCGTAAGCGGTAGGTAAAGTTCCTGATACAGAGGAATCAAGCCGGGAAATCAGCACCTAAGCTAACAAGACCAAGGGATTTCGAACGTGGTTCGAAATCCCTTTTTGTTGTTCGTGCAGTTGAGGAAACCCCTGATGAAAATGCCTAAACGTGTGATAGCCGGTCTGGGTGTGCTGTTGCTCGGCGCCAGCGCGCTGGTGCAAGCCGCACCGTATGACCAAGGCGGCGGACCTGACCGTGGCGGCCCGCCGGGCCAGCAGAACGATCACCGTGGCGATGACCATCGCGGGCCCCAGGACAACCACCGTGGCGGTCCTCCTCAGGACTTCGGCCCTGTGAGACAGGTCATCCGCGATAACCATGGCGACTTTCGCCGTGGCGCACCGCCGCCTCCCGGCATCCACCTGGTGCGCGGCCAGCGCCTGCCGCCAAACTACTATGGTGAGCGCCTGGACCCTCGGGCTCTGTCGCATCTGCCGCAATACCCTGGCTACGAATGGCGCCGCTCGGGTGGGGACATCGTGTTGATCGCGATTGGCACCAGCATCGTTTATCAAATCCTGGATGGCGCGCTGTACTAGTAGCTCCCTGTAGGAGCGAGCTTGCTCGCGAAAACCGTTAACGATACCGCGGGGCATCTGACACCCCGCGGCGCTCTGAGGTTTTTCGCGAGCAAGCTCGCTCCTACAGTTCTATACGCTCGACCTTGCCGACCAACAAGATGTAGGACAACGCACCCAACAACGCCAGCACCGCAATGTACGTAATCGCCGGTGCAAACGAATCCCCGGTCGCCAGAAAGCCAATCACGATCGGCGTGGTAATCGCCGACAGATTGCCGATGAAGTTGAACACCCCTCCGGTCAGCCCCAGCAGCCTTGCCGGCGCCAGGGTCGACACCAGCGACCAGGTGATCGACGCCAGGCCATTGCCGAAAAACGCCACCGCCAGAAACGCAATCACCCACGCCGTGGAATCAACAAAGTTGGCGCCGATGATCGCCGTGGAAATCAACAGCCCGCCAATGATCGGCAACTTGCGCGCAAACCCCACGGACGCTCCCCGGCGAATCAGCCAATCGGAAAACAGCCCCGAACACAGCACCCCGACAAACGCCGCCAGAAACGGCAGCGACGCCAGCAGGCCGGACTTGATGAAGTCCATGCCGCGATATTTCACCAGGTAGGTCGGAAACCACGTCAGGAAAAACCACAACGTGGAATTCAGGCAGAACTGCCCCAAGTAGATCCCCCACAGTTTGCGCTTGCTCAACACGATGCCGAGGTCGACCCAGCTGAACGGTGCCTTGGCCGCCTGCGCCTGGATGTCCACCAACCCGCCGCCTTCGCGGATCAGCTCGATTTCCGCCGCATTCGCGCCTTTGAAATCCCGTGGCTCGCGGTACACCGCGTACCAGATCAACGCCCACACAATGCCCACGCCGCCGGTGGCGACAAACACCATGTGCCAGCCAAAGGCGTGTTGCAGCCAGGCCAATACCGGCGTGAGAAACGCCAGCCCGACAAACTGCCCGGAGGTGTAGACGCCAATCGCCGTGGCTCGCTCACGCTCAGGGAACCAGGTGGTGACCACGCGGCTGTTGATCGGGTAGGCCGGGGCCTCCAGGGCGCCCACCGCCATGCGCAATACGAACAGCGCGATGAAGCTGGCGGCGAAACCGAGCATCACCGTGGCCACCGACCACAGCAGCAGGGCGACGCTGTAGAGAATGCGCGGCGGCACCCGGTCCACCAGCCAGCCGCCGGGAATCTGCATGGCCGCGTAGGTCCAGCCGAACGCGGAGAAGATCAGCCCGACATGCACCGGGTCGATCCCCAGCTCGCTGGTCAGGGCCGGAGCGGCAATCGACAGGTTGCTGCGGTCCAGGTAGTTGATCACCACGGTGATGAACAGCAGCACCATGATGAAGAAACGCTTTCGGCTGGGCGTGACTAAAGAAGCCTGCCCGGTGAAGGACTCGGATTGCATGGGGGTTGCCTCTTCTTATGGTTATTGAGGACAGGTCTTACTGACGAAACCGAATCAAATGTGGGAGCGGGCTTGCTCGCGAAAGCGGTCTACCAGCAGCGGAGGTGTTGACTGACACTCCGCCTTCGCGAGCAAGCCCGCTCCCACATTGATCGTGTTTTCATCTCAAATTCGCGGTGTTTACCACTCCGCAAAACTGCCGTCGGCATGCCGCCAGATCGGATTGCGCCAGCGATGCCCGATGGCCGCGCGCTCGATCACGTATTCCTCGTTGATCTCGATGCCCAGGCCTGGCCCATTGGGGATTTTCACAAAACCCTGGTCGTAGTCGAAAACACCCGGATCGCGCACGTAATCCAGCAGGTCATTGCTCTCGTTGTAGTGAATGCCCAGGCTCTGTTCCTGGATGAACGCGTTGTAGCAAACCGCATCCAGCTGCAGGCACGCTGCCAGGGCAATCGGGCCGAGCGGGCAGTGCAGGGCAAGGGCCACGTCGTAGGCTTCGGCCATGTTGGCAATCTTGCGGGTTTCGGTGATACCGCCGGCGTGGGAAGCATCCGGCTGGATGATGTCGACGTAGCCTTCGCTGAGCACGCGCTTGAAGTCCCAGCGCGAGAACAGGCGCTCGCCGAGGGCAATCGGGGTGCTGGTGAGCGGCGCCAGCTCTTTCAGCGCTTCGTAGTTTTCGCTGAGCACCGGTTCTTCGATAAACATCAGTTTGTAGGGGTCGAGTTCCTTCATCAGCACCTTGGCCATGGGTTTGTGCACCCGGCCATGGAAGTCGACGCCGATGCCGACGTTCGGACCGACCGCATCCCGCACGGCGGCGACGTTGGCCAGGGCCTGGTCGACTTTTTCGAAGCTGTCGAGAAATTGCAGCTCTTCGGTGCCGTTCATTTTCACCGCGGTAAAACCACGGGCCACGGCTTCCTTGGCGGCGCGGGCAGTGTCGGCCGGGCGGTCGCCACCGATCCACGAATACACGCGGATCTTGTCGCGCACCTGGCCACCCAGCAAGTCGCTGACCGACACGCCGAGGGCCTTGCCCTTGATGTCCCACAGCGCCTGGTCGATACCGGCGAGAGCGCTCATATGGATCGCGCCGCCACGGTAGAAACCGCCGCGATAGAGCACGGTCCAGATGTCTTCGATATTGCGTGGGTCCTTGCCGATCAAGTAGTCGGACAATTCCTCGACGGCGGCAGCCACGGTATGGGCGCGGCCCTCGACAACGGGCTCGCCCCAACCGGTCACGCCCTGGTCGGTTTCAACCTTGAGGAAGCACCAGCGCGGCGGGACGATGAAGGTGGTCAGTTTGGTGATTTTCATCTTCTTATCTCTCTTGTAGATGGAGAACGCTGATCAGCCCAAGGCATGCCAGGCGGCGACGTAGGCCTGGGCGTTGCTCGCCACTTGGGCGACGCTCATGCCCGGCTTGAATAACCCGGAGCCCAGGCCGAAGCCCTTGACGCCCGCGTCGAAAAATACCTGCATGTTGTCCGGGGTGATGCCGCCCACCGGCAGCAGCACGGTGCCGGCGGGCAGTACCGCGAGCCAGGCCTTGACCACCGCCGGGCCCATTTGCTCGGCCGGGAACAGCTTCAGCACGTCGGCGCCTTCGGCCAGCGCGGCGAACGCTTCGGTGGGCGTGGCCACACCCGGCGACAGATACAGGTCCGCGGCCTTGGCGGCCCGCAGCACCTTGGCATCGCTATGGGGCATGACGATCACCTGGCCGCCGGCGGCTTTGACTTGATCGACCTGTTCCGGGGTCAGCACGGTGCCGGCGCCGATCAGGCAATCGGCGGGCATGCCGTCCCGCAGGATGCGGATGCTGGAATAAGGATCCGGCGAGTTAAGCGGCACTTCGATCACCCTGAAGCCCGCCGTGTACAACACCTCGCCGATCGCCAGCGCCTCCTCCGGTCGCAGGCCGCGCAGGATCGCGATCAAACCGTTGTGTGTCAGTGCTTGCTTGAGCATGTCGGGCCTCTCGTCAGGTTGCAGGCAGCAGCCCCGCCGCCATGGCCAGCTGCCAAAGGCCACGCTCGGTAGCCTCCTGCGCCAGGGTCACGTGGGGGAAGCCACAGAGTTGGAGTGCACGCTGGTAGCGGGTGCAGAGTTGGGGTGTGCCGACCAGGACGATGTCGCGCTGCTGGCTGGGCTTGCGAGTGCGCAGGCCGGTCAGTTCGTGGCCGATCAACAGCCCGGACAGATAGTCCGGTTGCTCGTCAGGCGCCAGCTCGCCGGTCAATCCCAGGGAGCGTGCGCTGAACAAGTTCGACAACAGGCCCGTTTGGCCGTCTGCCGACAGCGCAACCTGAACACCGCGATCAAAAGCGGCCACCTGGAACTGTTCGGAAGGGCGCTGGGTGCGCCCCAGAATGCTGTGTTGACTGAGCACGGCGAACAGCTCGCCGGTCATGAAAGTATCGAAGTGAGTGATGCAGCCTTCCACCACCTCCACCCACTTGGAATGGCTGCCCGGCAGGCCGATCAATACGTCGCGCCCGGTATGGGCAGCCAGGCTTTGCAGCACGCCGAGCACCTGGGTTTCTTCACCGCGCATCACATTGGGCAACGCGCCGCGTTGAATCACGCCGGGCACGATGTGCACCGCTGCGCCCCGCAGGCTGCGCACCACATGCAGCGCCTGGCCGAGGGTAGAAACGTCGGCCGGGGTGTCGCGGTAAGCCGCTTCGCTCCAGCCCTGGGCGCTGCCGACCATGCCGCAAGCGATAACGGGAAGGTCGGGCTGGGTGTCGAGCCAGTCACCGCAGGCTGCGTCGAATGCCAGCTCGAACCCGTTGCTGCAGCGAACACCGGCTATTTCCCGGGCTTCAGTCGGCAGGTGCATGATCCCCGACGCCAAGGTGCGCCGTTCGATCACGACGCCTGCCGGGCCGAGCTTGTAAGCACGAAGGGAACTGGTTCCCCAATCGAGCGCGATCAATTGCGCCTGCATCGCTTCACCTGAGTGTTTTGAGCGGATGAGGGGAATATAAACCCAAGACCGGCAAAGTCTCAATATATAAATATCAGTCCCATATATAGGGAAATTGAAGATTTAAAATATTGACAGATCCAGCGTGCGCATCGCCCCCATCCAGATCGCGTGTTCGGTGTGGTCCTTGAGGTCATCACCGGTGGTCGGGTGCAGGAACACCACCAGGCCGTTGCGGTTGAGGGCCAGCCAAGGCAGCACGACGCCGATGTATTCAGGTTCGAATGCCAGCTGGCAGCTCCAGTCCGGGTGCGGGCCCACCGGGCGTTCATGCACGCGGCCCATGCGCAGCGGAAACAATTGCGCGGCGTCTTCGCAGAGTTTGCGCGCCTGGTTGATGGTGTTGGCGTCGAAATAGATATGGGCGTGGTAGCCCTTGATACGTTGCATGACAGGCTCCGGGCTCATTGATCGGCAAATCCTAGACCGCAATGGACGGCAGGGCCAGACCGGTCAGCGATTGTGCGCTGCTGGCCTGTTCGGTCATCAGCCAGTCGACGAAACGCTCGATCAACTGGCTGCGGCGTTTGCGCTGGGGCAGCACCACGTAATAGCCGAAGCGCGAGATCACCGTGTCGCCAATCGGCCGGCACAGCCATTTTTGCTCCAGCAGGTTATCCACAAGGTGACGCCAGCCGATGGCCACGCCCTGGCCCGCGATCGCGGCCTGGATCAACAGCGTGTAATTGTCGAAACGCAGTTGGCCCGGGGTGGGCGCGGTGGTGATGCCCAGTTCGCGAAACACCCCGCTCCAGTCGAACCACTGGTTGTTGTTTTGCTGGCGCAGGTGCAGCAAGGGGAACTCCAGCAGGCTCTGCACCGACAGTGGCGCGACTCGGTCCTGGAGTAGCTGCGGGCTGCACACCGGGAACACTTCCTCGTTGAACAGCCACAGGCTGTCGCCCTGTTTGAAGCGGCCGTCACCGAACAGCACCGCTACGTCGATATCGCTGCGCAACGTGGCGTGGTTACGCTCGCTGGTGACCAGGCTCACGTCCACCTGCGGGTTGGCTTCATGGAAACGATGCAGGCGTGGCATCAGCCAATACGCGGCGAAGGCAAAGTCGGTCGCCACCTGCAGGACTTCATGCTGGTCCTGCTCGGCAATCGCGCTCAGGCCCTGGTTGATGCTCTGCAAACCGGCCTGTACCTGCTCGAATAACAAGGCGCCCGCGTCGGTCAGCTCGATGCCACGGTAGATGCGATCAAACAGGCGCACCTTCAGCTGTTCTTCCAGGCGCTTGATCTGCTGGCTGATGGCCGGCTGGGTGGTGCCCAACTCCATCGCCGCTGCCGTAAAGCTGCGTTGGCGCGCTGCGGATTCAAAGGCACGCAGCAGGTCGAGTGACAGGTGACCGAGGGATTCATACATAAGCTGGGCTTATCCTAGACATTGCTTCTCATGGGCTTTACCACGATTTCCATGGCCTGCATGCTCATTCGCATAAACATCGACTATGGAATGCCGCGAAACCATGAAGCGCAAGAACATTCTTTTTATCATGGCCGATCAAATGGCCGCGCCGATGCTTCCGTTCTACGGTCCTTCGCCTATCAAACTGCCGAACCTGAGCCGTCTCGCCGCCGAGGGTGTGGTGTTCGATGCCGCCTATTGCAACAGCCCGCTGTGTGCGCCATCGCGCTTTACCCTGGTGAGTGGGCAGTTGCCGAGCAAGATCGGCGCCTACGACAACGCGGCCGATTTCCCCGCCGACGTGCCGACCTATGCCCACTACCTGCGCCGCCTCGGCTACCGCACCGCGCTGTCGGGCAAGATGCATTTTTGCGGCCCCGACCAGCTCCACGGCTATGAAGAACGCCTGACCAGTGACATCTACCCGGCCGACTATGGCTGGGCCGTGAACTGGGATGAGCCGGACGTGCGCCCCTCCTGGTACCACAACATGGCGTCGGTGCTGCAGGCCGGGCCGTGCGTGCGCACCAACCAGCTGGATTTCGACGAAGAGGTGGTGTTCAAGGCCCAGCAGTACCTGTTCGACCATATCCGCGAGGATGGCGACCAGCCGTTCTGCCTGACCGTGTCGATGACGCACCCACACGACCCTTACACCATTCCCAAACCGTTCTGGGACCTGTACGACGACAACGACATCCCGCTGCCTGCAACACCGCCACAGGCTGACCTCGACCCTCACTCCCAGCGCCTGCTCAAGGTCTATGACCTGTGGGACAAGCCGCTGCCGCTGAACAAGATCCGCGATGCACGCCGCGCTTACTTCGGCGCGTGCAGCTACATCGACAGCAACGTCGGCAAGCTGCTGCAAACCCTGGAAGACACGGGCCTGGCCGACGACACCATCATCATCTTCTCCGGCGACCACGGCGACATGCTCGGCGAACGCGGGCTCTGGTACAAAATGCACTGGTTTGAAATGGCCGCCCGGGTGCCGCTGCTGATCAGCGCGCCGGGGCAGTTTGCGGCCGGCCGGGTGACCGCCGCCGTGTCCACCGCCGACCTGCTGCCTACCCTGGTGGAACTGGCCGGCGGCGAGCTGGACCCGAGGCTGGCGCTGGACGGCCGCTCGCTGGTGTCTCACCTGCAAGGGCAGGGCGGGCACGACGAAGTGTTCGGTGAGTACATGGCCGAGGGCACCATCAGCCCGCTGATGATGATTCGCCGTGGCGCCTACAAGTTCATCTACAGCGAGGACGATCCTTGCCTATTGTTCGATGTGCACAACGACCCGCACGAGCGGGAGGACCTCAGCCAGTCACCGGAACACCGGCCACTGTTCGAGGCGTTTTTGCATGAAGCGCGGGCCAAATGGGACATCCCGGCGATCCACCAGCAGGTGCTCGCCAGCCAACGCCGTCGCCGCCTGGTGTTCGAGGCGCTGACCCAGGGCAAGCTGAAGAGCTGGGACCACCAGCCACTGGTAGACGCCAGTCAGCAATACATGCGCAACCACATCGACCTCGACGATCTGGAGCGCAAGGCACGTTTTCCACAACCCTGCCAAAACCAATAAAACTGAGGGGAAGGCCATGCAAAAGTTATCCACCGTGTTGAGCGTTGCGCTGCTGGCATTGAGCAGTGCCGGCGCCTACGCGGACACCAGCTGCGACACCGTGAAGATGGCCGATCCGGGCTGGAGCGATATCGCCGCCACCAATGCCATTACCGGTTTCCTGTTGAACGGCATGGGCTACAAGGCCAAGGTCGACACCCTTGCGGTGCCGATCACCTTTGGCGGGCTCAAGGACGGCCAGGTGGATGTGTTCCTGGGTAACTGGATGCCGGCGCAGCAAGGCTTCTACGACAAGTTCGTGGCCAATGGCGATGTGGTGCAACTGGCGAAGAACCTCGACGGTACCGAATTCACCCTGGCCGTGCCGGACTATGTCTGGGACGCCGGGGTGCATGACTTTGCCGACCTGAACAAGTTTGCCGACAAGTTCGACAAGAAGATCTACGGCATCGGTTCGGGTGCGCCAGCGAATCTCTCGTTGCAGGAAATCATCAAGAAGAACGACTTTGACTTGGGCCAGTGGAAGCTGATCGAGTCCAGTGAACAGGCGATGCTGGCCGAAGTGTCCCGGGCGGTGAAGAAGCAGAAGTTCGTGACCTTCCTCGGCTGGACGCCGCACCCGATGAACGTGCAGTTGAAGATGCATTACCTCAAGGGTGGGGAGAAGTACTTTGGTGACACCGGCAGCGTGTATACGTTGACCCGCAAGGGCTATGCACAAGCGTGCCCGAATGTGGGGAAATTGCTGACCAACCTGAGTTTCACCCAGGAGATGGAGAACGCCATCATGGCTGAGGTGGTGAACAAGAAGGTCAGTAATGCGGACGCGGCGAAGGCGTGGATCAAGGCGAACCCGGCGGTGCTGGACAAGTGGCTGGACGGGGTTAAAACCGTGGACGGCCAGGATGCACTGGCCGCTGTAAAAGCCAAACTCTGATGCACTGATCGTTCCCACGCTCTGCGTGGGAACGCATCCGGTGACGCTGCGCGTCAAGACTCAAGAGCGGACGCAGAGCGTCCAAGACGGCATTCCCACGCAGAGCGTGGGAACGATCATCATGAGCCTGATACTCTGATTCAAACCTCTTCAACCGAGTTTCCAATGCCCTGGCCCAACCGCCATACACTCTTTCCCTTCCTCAGCTGGCTCCCGCGCCAAACCCGCGCCAGCGTCGGAAGGGACGCGGTCGTCGGCCTGAGCGGTGCAGTCCTGGCATTACCCCAGTCCATTGCCTACGCGCTGATCGCCGGTCTCCCACCGGAGTACGGCCTGTACGCCGCGATCATCCCGGTATTGATCGCCTGCTTGTGGGGCTCTTCCTGGCACCTGATCTGCGGCCCCACGGCAGCCATCTCTATCGTGCTCTACGCCAGCGTCAGCCCGTTGGCCGTGCCCGGCTCCCAGGACTACATCACACTCATCCTGTTGCTGACATTCCTGGCCGGCGTCTTCCAATGGCTGTTGGGTATGCTGCGCTTCGGCGCCCTGGTGAATTTCGTCTCGCATTCAGTGGTGCTCGGCTTCACCCTCGGCGCTGCGGTGGTGATCGCCCTGGGCCAACTGCCCAACCTGCTGGGGCTGGACCTGCCCAGCCAGGCCACGGCGATCAACAGTCTGCTGGCGCTGATCAACCATGCCGGGGAGTGGAATCGTCCTTCACTGGTGCTCGGGCTCGGCACCTTGCTGGTGGGGGTGCTGCTGAAACTCTGGGTACCGCGCTGGCCAACCCTGTTGATCGCGCTGGCCCTGGGCAGCCTCATCCCGTGGCTGTGGCCGACGATGTTCGGGGAGGTGGCGCGGGTCAGTTCATTTGTCGGCAAGCTGCCACCGTTCAGCCCGCTGCCGATGGACCTGGACATGGTCCTGCGCCTGCTGCCGAGTGCCGTGGCGGTGGGCATGCTGGGGCTGGTGACCAGCCTGTCGATTGCGCGCTCACTGTCGGCCCGCTCCCAACAATTGCTCGATGCAAATCAGGAAGTGCGCGCCCAGGGTTTATCCAACATCGTCGGCGGATTTTTCTCCGGGTACTTGTCGGCGGGTTCCTTCACACGGTCGGGCCTGAGTTATGAGGCAGGCGCCTGTTCGCCGCTGGCGGGGGTGTTTTCCGCATTGTGGGTGGCGTTGTTCGCGCTGTTCGGTGCGGCATTGATCGCGCATATCCCGATCCCGAGCATGGCCGCCAGCATCCTGCTGATTTGCTGGGGGTTGGTCGACCATCGCGGTATTCGGGCGCTGTTCCGGGTCAGCCGCGCAGAGTTCGTGGTGATGAGCCTGACCTGCATCGCCACGCTGTTGCTGGAGTTGCAAACGGCCATTTACGCCGGGGTGCTGGCGTCGCTGTTTTTCTACCTCAAGCGCACCTCACAGCCGCGGGTCCAGCAATGGCGTGACGGAGAGGACGATGTGCTGCGGGTCGGCGGGTCGATCTTTTTCGGCGCCAGCCATTACCTGCAGGTGCGGCTGCAAAGCCTGCACGGCCAGCGGGTGGTGATCGAGGCGCAGCAGATCAACTTCATCGACTATTCCGGGGTGGAGATGCTGCACCAGGAAGCGCGCCGATTGAATGGAGTGGGGCGCAGCCTGGCGTTGCGCAAGGCCCGGCCGCAGGTGGTGGAAGAGCTGAAGAAACTGGAAGGGGCCGACCAATGCCCCATCCATTTCGAAGACTGAATGCGGTTAAAACTGTGGGAGCGGGCTTGCTCGCGAATGCGGTGTGACAGTCGCCGTATGTATCGACTGATCCACCGCATTCGCGAGCAAGCCCGCTCCCACATTTGGATTGCGTCAGGCCAGTTGGCTACGCAATTCAGCCAGCACCGGCGCGGAGTCCGGTCGAACGCCGCGCCACAGGAAGAACGCTTCCGCGGCCTGTTCCACCAGCATCCCCAGGCCATCCATTGCCACCGCCGCGCCCTGCTCACCGGCCCAGCGGCAGAAAGCCGTAGGCTCTTTGCCGTACATCATGTCGTAGCAAAAAGTCTTTCCGGGTTCGATCAGGCTGCCGGCAATCGGCGGTACATCGCCTGACAGGCTGGCGGACGTGGCATTGATGATCAGATCCACCGGTTCACGCAGCCAGTCGAAACCGCTGGCGGACACCGGGCCGAGATCGTCGAACAGCTCGGCGAGCAATTCGGCTTTTTCCACGGTGCGATTGGCAATGATCAGCGAAGCCGGCTGCTCAGCCAGCAATGGCTCCAACGCGCCGCGCACCGCACCACCGGCGCCCAGCAGCAGGATGCGTTTGCCTTGCAGGCTGAACCCGGCATTCACCGTCAAATCCCGCACCAGGCCGGCGCCGTCGGTGTTGTCTCCCAACAGGCTGCCATCGCCGAGCTTGCTCAGGGTATTCACCGCGCCGGCCCGTTGGGCGCGTTCGGTCAGGGTATTGGCCAGGCGATAGGCCTCTTCCTTGAACGGTACGGTGACGTTGGCGCCACGGCCTTGTGCGAAAAATGCTTTTGCACAGCCGGTGAAATCCTCCAACGGCGCGAGCAAGGTGCTGTAGTCCAGTTGCTCGCCGGTCTGTTCGGCGAACAGACGGTGAATCAGCGGCGACTTGCTGTGGCCGATGGGGTTGCCGAAGACGACATAACGATCCATCAGACCGCCGCCTTGGGCAGCACACCCAGCCAGTCGCGGTCTTGCAGGAAGTAGTCGGTTAGGCGCGCTTCTTCGCTGTCGGGGGCGGCTTTCCAGTCATAGCTCCAGCGCACTTGGGGTGGCAGCGACATCAGGATCGACTCGGTACGCCCGCCCGATTGCAGGCCAAACAAAGTGCCACGGTCGTAGACCAGGTTGAATTCGACGTAGCGGCCACGGCGGAATTCCTGGAATTCGCGCTGCTGCTCGGTATAGGCCATGGCCTTGCGGCGCTGGACGATTGGCAGGTAGGCGTCAATGTAGGCGTCGCCAATGGCGCGCATGAAGGCGAAACTGGTGTCGAAGTCCCACTCGTTCAAATCATCGAAGAACAAACCGCCGATGCCCCGCGGTTCGTTGCGGTGCTTGATGTGGAAGTAGGTGTCGCACCAGGCCTTGTAGCGTGAATAAACGTCCGGGCCAAACGGCGCGCAGGCCTGTTCGGCGACGCGGTGCCAGTGGATGCAGTCTTCTTCGTTGCCGTAGTAGGGCGTCAGGTCGAAGCCGCCGCCAAACCACCACACCGGCTCTTCGCCTTCTTTTTCAGCGATGAAAAAACGCACATTGGCGTGGGAAGTCGGCACATGCGGGTTGTGCGGGTGGATCACCAGCGACACGCCGAGGGCCTCAAAACCGCGACCGGCCAATTCCGGGCGATGGGCACTGGCGGACGGTGGGAGGCCGCTGCCAAACACGTGGGAAAAGTTAACGCCGCCCTTCTCGATTACCGAACCGTTTTCGATCACACGGGTGCGACCGCCGCCGCCGGCAGGCCGGGTCCAGGCGTCTTCGATGAAGCGAGTGTCCGTCTCGAAGGTTTCCAGGGCGCTGCAAATGCGGTCTTGCAGGTCAAGCAGGTAGGCTTTGACAGCCTCGGTGCGGGTAGTCATGACATCACCTTGAATCGGGCAACGCTACACGAGGCCATTGGGCATCGGCGGCAAATGGGCGCACAGGATACCACTGCACCCACTGCTGCCACAGTTGACGAAGATCAAGCTTAGGAGTCCGATAGGGGGCTACGCGAAATGACTTAAGGAGAGTGCAGATGGCCAAACGTATCCAGTTCCGTGCCCATGGCGGCCCCGAAGTGCTTGAGTATGTGGACTACACCCCGGCAGAACCCGGCCCGCAGCAGGTTCGCGTGCAGAACAAGGCCATTGGCCTGAACTTCATCGACACCTATTTCCGCAGCGGCCTGTATGCACCACCGGCCTTGCCGTCGGGCCTGGGCGCGGAAGGAGCCGGCGTGGTTGATGCGGTGGGCAGCGAAGTCACTCAATTCAAGGTCGGCGATCGCGTGGCCTACGGCAGCGGCCCGCTGGGCGCCTACAGCGAATTGCATGTGTTGCCGGCTGCCAACCTGGTGCACCTGCCGGACGACATCAGCTTCGAACAGGCCGCCGGCGCGATGCTCAAGGGCCTGACGGTGCAGTACCTGTTGCGCCAGACCTATGAGTTGAAGGGCGGCGAAACCATTCTGTTCCACGCCGCTGCCGGTGGCGTCGGCTCCCTGGCTTGCCAATGGGCCAAGGCCCTGGGCGTGAAGCTGATCGGTACCGTGAGTTCGCCGGAAAAAGCCGCGCTGGCCAAATCCCTCGGCGCCTGGGAAACCATCGACTACAGCAAGGAAAATGTCGCACAACGCGTGCTGGAATTGACTGACGGCAAGAAGTGCCCAGTGGTGTACGACGGCGTAGGCAAGGACACCTGGCTCACCTCGCTGGACAGCGTCGCGCCACGCGGATTGGTGGTGAGTTTCGGTAATGCTTCGGGGGCGGTGGATGGGGTCAACCTGGGGATTCTGGCGGCCAAGGGCTCGCTGTATGTGACCCGGCCGACATTGGCGACCTATGCCAACAACCCGGAAAACCTGCAGGCGATGGCGGATGATCTGTTTTCGATGATCATCAGCGGGAAGCTGCAGATTGATATTAACCAACGGTTTTCGTTGGGGGATGCGGCGAAGGCTCAGGCAGAGTTGTCGGCGCGGCGCACGACTGGGTCGACCATTCTGCTGCCATAGGGCGTTGGATTTTCAGCGGCTTTGAGGGCCTCTTCGCGAGCAAGTCGAATCGTCGCACCGCCGCTCCCACATTTGTCCGCGTTCCAAAAGTTGGACTCGGTCAAATGTGGGAGCGGGCTTGCTCGCGAAAGCAGGCGGCTCGGTCTCAGGAAGGCCGCACAACCTCACCCGTCGCCAGATCCCGAATCAGACTCGGGTTCTTGCGCCCCCCCAGATTCCCACCCAATACCAGATCCACCTGCCCACGGAAATACTGCTCCACACGAATCCGCGTGCGCGCCGCCGGGCGGCCCTGCGGGTTGGCCGAGGTGGAAATCAGTGGCCCGACGAGCGAGCACAGATCCCGCACTTGCGGATGATCAGTCACCCGCAACGCCACCGTGTCATGCACCCCGGTAATCCACTCGGGCAGCAAGTCCTGATGGGGCACCAGCCACGTATTCGGACCAGGCCAGGTACTGGCCATGCGGTCCATCCACTCATCGGGAAAGTCTTCGAAGAGAAAATCGAACTGACGGATATTGTCGGCAATCAGGATCAGCCCCTTATCCACAGACCGGCCCTTGATCGCCAGCAACCGATCCACCGCTTCTTCGTTCCAAGGGTCACAGCCCAGGCCCCAGACCGCCTCGGTTGGATAGGCAATCACTGCGCCTGCGCGAATTTCTCGTGCGGCTTCTCGCACACGCCACCTGTTGACCATTACTCACTCTCCGGACTAAAGCTCTGCGCAGTTTACCGATCTTCGTTACAAAACCTAGCCGCGCGCAAGCCAGCGCCCGCTTTCGCAGATCACCCGGCCTTCCAGTTCCAGCTCCGTCAGGCTGGCCAGCACCTCGGACAAGGCCCTGCCACTGGCAATCGCCAGGGCTTCACTGGTGTGGGGCGCCGCGTGCAACAGCGCCACCAGCGGATGATTGACCGCAATCGGCGCCGGGCGGGAGAGGGCCTGCCAGCCACGCAGGTTTTCGAGAATGTGCTCGATGGTTTCCACCAGCACCGCGCCATCGCGGATCAGTTGATGGCAGCCTTTGGCCCCGGGGTGATGGATGGAGCCGGGGATGGCGTATACCTCGCGCCCTTGCTCCGCCGCCAGCCGCGCGGTGATCAGCGAACCGCTGGCCATGCTGGCCTCCACCACCAGTACCCCAAGCGACAGGCCACTGATAATACGGTTGCGGCGCGGGAAGTTGCCGGCCTGGGGCGCGGCGTCCAACGGAAACTCGGAAACCACGGCGCTGCCTTGGGCAATCATCGCCTCGGCCAAGCGTCGATGGCGCTGTGGATAAAAATTTTCGAGCCCGGTGCCCAGCACGCCGATTGTATGTCCACCAACATCCAAAGCCGCCTGGTGAGCAGCACCGTCGATACCCAGGGCAAGGCCACTGGTGATGACAAAACCGGCACTCGCCAGGCTGCGGGAAAACGCGGCGGCGGTATCCATTCCTGGCCTGGAGGCGCGACGGCTGCCGACCATCGCCAGCTGCGGTTTCTCCAGAATCGCCGGGTTGCCGGCGACGAATAATAGCGGGGGTGCGTCATCCAATTCTGCAAGCAATGCCGGGTAGTCAGGTTGGTCCCACATCAGCAAATGCTGGGCCGGACGCTCCAACCAGGCCAATGCCGCACTGGCACCATCACGTACTTCCTCGCAACGCCGGGCATCGGCGCTGGCCACCTTGAGCCCCAGGGAGCGCCAGGCACTGGCCGGTGCGCTGATGGCTTTTGACGCAGAACCAAAGGCCTCGATAAGTTTTTTAAAGCCCTTGGGACCCAGTTCCGGCAGCCTGTGCAAGCGTAGTCGGGCTTCCAGTTCTGCCGGGGAAATTTCACGGTCATTCGTCGGTAACATATGATCGTCCTTGATCGGAACAAGCTGTGGATAACTCTGTTGGTAACTTATTTAGCAACCTAATTATTGTCTTCGTTCAGGCGCCTCAAAACGGTCCATTACCGCCAGCGAACGCGACGCGCTGAGCACCAGGCCGTAGCTGAGCTTTTCGTAGGTGCGGAACACCAATAGCGTCCCGGCCGGCTCGTCGGGCATCTTCACCGGAGCACCGGTCACTCGGTCCCGAACGGTTTCCCCGGTTTTCACCACGGCCAGCAAATGGCCTTCCGTCAGGCCGTCACGACGGCCCTTGTTCAGCGTCACCGCGTCCAGCACGCCGATCTGCGTCACGCCCCGTGGCACGTCGATGATGTGCCCGGCAGTGGCGCGAGCAGGCATCTGAATCACCAGGCTGGCGAGGTCGGTGGGCGCTTGCTGGCTGAGCAAACGATCCCCGGGACGCACCTCCTGGGTGACGCGCCGCACACCCAACGTGCTGACATCGCCCACCGTCACAAAACGTGCGGTGCCAATGTCGTCGACGTTGATACCCAGCAATTCCTGGCTTTGCGGGTCGGTATAGGCCTTGCCGCGACGGAAGATCCCGTAGCTTTCGGCGGTAGGGTCCAGGGCACCTCGCGCATAAATACGCTCGCCATCGGCGCCCAATACTCGTCCGGCATCTGCTGCAACAATATAGGGAGCGTGCTCCAGTTCCTGGGGGGTATCGAGAATGCGGTTGTGCAGTAAAAAGCGCTGGATGGCCTGCTGCGTATGAAGCAGCAACGGTTGGCCGGCCTGTGGATAGCTCTCGGGAACCTGGCCAACAACGGCCTGGGCCCACAGCAGCAAGACGAGTAGCGATTTCCTCATGGGGTGAATCTCCTTTATTATGTGCATTCGCGTGAAACGCCTTGGCCTTCGCGGCTTTCGGACGTTTTCCCACGGCACTTATTCCGGCACATCAAGGGTCCATCCCCGGCGCCGACTTGCCTTTACCTCACATGTGCAGCAATTACGCTTATGGCTATTTTGAACATCCTCGAATTTCCGGACTCACGCCTGCGCACCATCGCCAAGCCAGTGGCCGTAGTGGACGCCAAGGTTCGTCAGTTGGTCGATGACATGTTTGAAACAATGTATGAAGCCCCGGGTATCGGCCTCGCCGCGACCCAGGTCGACGTGCATCAGCGCGTCGTGGTCATGGACCTGTCCGAAGACCGCAGCGAGCCCCTGGTGTTTATCAACCCTGAGTTCGAAACCCTGACCGACGAGATGGGCCAGTACCAGGAAGGCTGCCTGTCGGTGCCCGACTTCTACGAGAACGTCGACCGTCCCCAGCGCGTCAAGATCAAGGCCCTGGACCGTGACGGCAAGCCGTTCGAGATGATTGCCGAAGGCCTGCTGGCGGTGTGCATCCAACACGAGTGCGACCACCTCAACGGCAAGCTGTTTGTCGATTACCTGTCCACGCTTAAACGCGACCGGATCAAGAAGAAGCTGGAAAAGAAGCATCGCCAGCAAGCTTGATTCCCTTCTTTCAAAGGCTTGCTCCGGCAAGCCTTTTTCTTTTGTGAGACGTTTCCCATGACCGAGCCACTGCGCATCGTTTTTGCCGGCACCCCCGAATTCGCCGCCGAACACCTCAAGGCCCTGCTCGCCAGCCCTTATGAAATCGTGGCGGTCTACACCCAGCCCGATCGCCCGGCCGGTCGTGGGCAAAAACTGATGCCCAGCCCGGTCAAGCAGCTGGCACTGGAAAACAACATTGTGGTGCTGCAGCCGCCGACCCTGCGCGACGCCGATGCCCAGGCCGAACTGGCTGCGCTGAAGCCAGACCTGCTGGTGGTGGTGGCCTACGGCTTGATCCTGCCCCAGGCTGTGCTGGATATCCCGCGCCTGGGCTGCATCAACAGTCACGCCTCGCTGCTGCCTCGCTGGCGTGGCGCGGCACCGATCCAGCGTGCCGTCGAAGCCGGTGATGCGCAAAGCGGGGTGACCGTGATGCGCATGGAAGCAGGCCTGGACACCGGGCCGATGCTGCTGAAAGTCACCACCCCGATCACCGGGCAAGACACCGGCGGCAGCCTGCATGATCGCCTCGCCGAAATGGGCCCGCCGGCTGTCGTCCAGGCCATCGCAGGCCTGGCTGCCGGCACCCTGCAAGGTGAAGTTCAGGACGACAGCCTCGCCACCTACGCCCACAAATTGAACAAGGATGAAGCCCGCATCGACTGGAGCCGCCCGGCCGTTGAGCTGGAGCGTCTGGTGCGTGCCTTCAACCCGTGGCCGATCTGCCACAGCACGCTCAATGGCGAGGCCTTGAAAGTACTGGCCGCCACCCTGGCCGAAGGCAAGGGCGCCCCCGGCGAGATCATCGGCGCCAGCAAGGACGGCCTGTTGGTAGCGTGCGGTGAACAGGCGCTGTGTCTGACCCGTCTGCAATTGCCCGGCGGCAAGGCGCTGAACTTCAGCGATTTGTTCAACAGCCGCCGTGAGAAATTTGCCGTTGGCATCGTCCTCGGCCAAGCGGTGGACGCGCAATGAACCCACGTCTGGCCGCCGCCAAGGCCCTGGCCGCCGTGCTCAACGGCAAGGCTTCCCTCAATAGTTCGTTGCCGACCCAACTGGATAAAGTCGAAGACCGCGATCGCGGCTTTACCCAGGACCTGGCCTTCGGTACCGCCCGCTGGCAGCCACGTTTATCGGCGCTGGCGGCCAAGCTGCTGCAAAAGCCGTTCAAGGCGGCGGACGCCGATGTCGAGGCGCTGCTGCTGGTGGGCCTCTATCAACTGCTCTACACCCGCGTGCCGGCCCACGCGGCCATCGGCGAAACCGTCGGTTGCGCCGACAAGCTGAAAAAGCCTTGGGCCAAGGCCCTGCTCAACGCCGTGCTGCGCCGCGCCCAGCGCGAAAGCGAAGCGCTGCTGGCCGAGCTGGAACATGACCCGGTGGTGCGCACCGCCCACCCGCGCTGGCTGCAAAAATCCCTGAAGGCATTCTGGCCCGAGCAGTGGGAAGCCATCTGCGCGGCCAACAACGCGCACCCGCCGATGATCCTGCGGGTCAATCGCCGTCATCACACCCGCGACGCTTATCTCACGTTGCTTGGCGAAGCCGGTGTAGCGGCCACGGCCTGCGTCTACAGCCAGGACGGCATCGTTCTTACAGAACCGGGCGATGTACGTAACCTGCCCGGGTTCGCCGAAGGCTGGATCAGCGTGCAGGACGAAGCCGCTCAACTGGCCGCCGACCTGCTGGACCTGGCCCCGGGCCAACGCGTACTGGACGCCTGTTGCGCCCCCGGCGGCAAGACCTGCCACATCATGGAAGTGCAAGCAGACCTGGCCGGTGTCGTCGCCGTCGACCTGGAAGCCAAGCGCCTGGTGCGTGTGCGGGAAAACCTCGCCCGCCTGGGCCTCAGCGCCGAGCTGATCGCCGCTGACGGCCGCGACACCGCCACCTGGTGGGACGGCAAGCCGTTCCAGCGCATCCTGCTGGACGCACCGTGCTCCGCCACCGGCGTGATCCGCCGCCACCCGGACATAAAGCTGACCCGCCAACCCGACGACATCGCCGCCCTGGCCGTGCTGCAAGGCGAGTTGCTGGACGCGTTGTGGCCGACCCTCGAAGTAGGCGGCATCCTGCTGTACGCCACCTGCTCGACGCTGCCTACCGAAAACACTGACGTCATCGAGGCCTTCCTTGCCCGCACCAGCGGCGCACGGGAACTGGACCTCGACATCCAGGCCGGGATCAAGCAGCCTCATGGCCGCCAGTTGCTGGCCCAGGAAGGCGGCCACGACGGGTTCTATTACGCCAAGCTGATCAAGATTGCCGCCGCTCGCGGCTGAATGGTTTTAAGGGAGTGACCGGATGAAAATCATCATCCTCGGCGCAGGGCAGGTTGGCGGTACGCTGGCCGAGCATTTGGCCAGCGAAGCCAACGATATCACCGTGGTCGACACCGACGCGGAGCGCCTGCGGGATTTGGGCGACCGTTTGGACATCCGTACTGTACAAGGCCGCGCCTCGTTTCCTACAGTGCTGCGCCAGGCCGGTGCCGACGATGCCGACATGCTGGTGGCAGTCACCAACAGTGACGAGACGAACATGGTTGCCTGCCAGGTCGCCCACACCCTGTTTCACACTCCGACCAAGATCGCCCGAGTGCGTGAGGCGGCCTACCTGACCCGCGCCGGACTGTTCGACAACGACGCGATCCCGGTCGATGTGCTGATCAGCCCGGAACAGGTGGTGACCCATTACATCAAGCGCCTGATCGAACACCCGGGCGCCTTGCAGGTGATCGACTTCGCCGAAGGCAAGGCACAGCTGGTGGCGGTCAAGGCCTACTACGGCGGGCCGTTGGTGGGCCAGCAACTGCGCCAACTGCGCGAGCACATGCCCAACGTCGAGACGCGGGTGGCGGCGATCTTCCGTCGCGACCGGCCGATCCTGCCCCAGGGCGATACGGTGATCGAGGCTGACGACGAGGTGTTTTTCATCGCCGCCAAAGCGAACATTCGCGCGGTGATGAGCGAAATGCGCCGTCTGGATGAGACCTATAAACGCATCGTCATCGCCGGCGGCGGGCAGATCGGTGAGCGCTTGGCCGAGGCCATCGAAAGCCGCTACCAGGTGAAGATCATCGAGATGAATCCGGCACGCTGCCGGTATTTGTCCGACACCCTCGACAGCACCGTGGTCCTGCAGGGCAGCGCCTCGGATCGTGATCTGCTGCTGGAAGAAAACATCGCCGACGCCGACATCTTCCTGGCCCTGACCAACGATGACGAAGCCAACATCATGTCGTCGTTGCTGGCCAAGCGGCTGGGGGCGAAGAAGGTGATGACCATCATCAACAACCCGGCCTACGTCGACCTGATCCAGGGCGGCGATATCGACATCGCCATCAGCCCGCAACTGGCGACCATCGGCACCTTGCTGGCCCACGTGCGCCGCGGCGATATCGTCAGTGTGCACTCGTTGCGCCGGGGTGCGGCGGAAGCCATCGAGGCGATTGCCCACGGTGATTCAAAATCGAGCAAGGTGATTGGCAAGGCGATCCGCGATATCGGCCTGCCGCCGGGCACCACCATTGGTGCAATCATTCGCGATGAAGAAGTGATCATCGCCCACGACGACACGGTGATCGCCACGGGCGACCACGTGATTCTGTTCCTTGTGGATAAAAAACATATCCGCGATGTGGAGAAGCTGTTCCACGTGGGCCTGAGCTTTTTCTGATCAAACGGAGTGACCGACATGCTCGAATCCCTGGAAAAAATGCTCGCCAAGGGTGTGGATAACTCACTGCTGCGGTTTGGTTTGGGCAAGGGTTATCTTGATCTGAAGGACAACGCCAAGGCGGCCGAGCATTTGCAGAAATGCGTCGAGTTCGACCCGAAGTATTCGGCGGCGTGGAAGCTGTTGGGCAAGGCGCAGCTGGGGCAGGGTGATAACGCTGCAGCGCGGTTAGCTTGGGAGAAGGGTATTGAAGCGGCCCTGGCACATGGCGACAAGCAGGCCGAAAAGGAAATGACCGTATTCCTGAAGAAACTCGACCGCCAAGCTTAAGCAGAACCCAATGTGGGAGCGGGCTTGCTCGCGAAGGCGTCGTGTCAGTCACCGAATTTGTGTCTGATACACCGCCTTCGCGAGCAAGCCCGCTCCCACATTTTGTTTTGTGCCAACCTTGAGTCAGCCGTACATCAATACCACCGCGCCTCACCCGGCGGGCGTTTCTTGAAGCGTTTCATGCTCCACATGTACTGGCTCGGGTAAGCCCCCACATAGCGCTCCACCACCTTGCTCATCGCCGCACACGAAGTGGCTGTATCGGTGCTGTACATGTCTTCCGGCGCCGCTTCCAGGATCACTTTGTAGCCCGAGCCATCCGGCAGCCGCAGGGCATGCAGGAACACCCCGACCGCCTTGTGCCCCGCCAGCATGTTCGGCACGAACTTGCTGGTCAGCGCCTGGGTGGCGAAGAACGGCACGAAGATCCCGGCCGATTCCGCCGGCTCCGGATCCGCAGGAATCCCCACCTGGCCGCCTTTGCGCACTTCCTTGATGACACTGAGGATGCCTTCCTTGGTGGACGCCGCCACGCGGTTACCCAGTTGCACCCGCTGTTTGCGCAGCAAGTCATCCACCGCCTTGAGCTTCGGCGGGCGGTAGAAAATGATCGGTTTGCACTGGCTGCAATAGAAGTGGTTCAACACTTCCCAGTTGCCCAGGTGGCTGGTGATGCCGACCACGCCTTTGCCCGAGGCCAGGGCTTCGTGCAGCACTTCCAGGCCTTCGACCTCGCGCACCAGGTCGATGGAACGCTGGGCCGGCCAGATCCAGGCGCAGGCGCTTTCGGTCAGGGACTTGCCGATGTCCATCAGGCTGCGTCCAACGAGACGCTCGCGCTCGGCCGGATCCATGTCCGGGAAGCATTTGGACAGGTTGATCCGCACCGTCTCGCGGGAACGGTTGGGGGTTTTCCACATGATCCAGCCAATTGCCGAACCGACCGCTTGCACCGCGCGCCAGGGCAGCAGGGCAAACAACCGAAGAGCGCCTACCAGCAAGGCGCCTTTAAACTTTTCCACAGGTCACTCCTGATCGTGTGTGGTGCGCAAAGCCGCCATTCTAACCGGCGTTGGCGAGGTCCGCGTAACGGTAGCAGTCCTGAGTGTGGTCCATGACCATGCCCGAGGCCTGCATGAACGCGTAGCAGATGGTCGGCCCGACGAACGTGAAGCCGGCTTTTTTCAAGGCTTTGCTCATGGCCTCAGCCTCCGGCGTAATGGCCGGGACCTGGCTGCGGTCCTTGAAATGATTGACCTTGGGCACGCCGCCCACAAACGACCACAGAAACTCTACGGGGTCCTGCAGCGCCAGCCAGGCGGCGGCATTGCGCCGGGTGGCATTGAGTTTCAGGCGGTTACGCACGATGCCCGGATCGAGCATCAGCGCTTCGATCTCGGCATCGCTCAGCTGGGCCAGACGCTGCGCATCAAAGCCGAACAAGACCTTTCGATAATGCTCGCGTTTGCGTAAAACGGTGATCCAGGACAGGCCCGCCTGGAACCCTTCGAGCAAAAGCAACTCGAACAGTCCCTGCGCATCGCGCAGCGGCGTTCCCCACTCCTGATCGTGATAAGCCATGTACAGCGGATCTTCAGAACACCAAAAGCAGCGTGGCATAAGGCTCCAGGGGATGGTGGCGCGGCCGAATCGGGTATACTCCCGCTCTTTAAATCGCAGCCCAAGTAACAGGTGAATTTCGTGAGCCAGCCTACGCCAGCCGTGCGTACCTTCCAAGACTTGATCCTCGCCCTCCAGCAATACTGGGCCGAGCAAGGTTGTGTGGTACTTCAGCCCTACGATATGGAAGTAGGCGCCGGCACTTTCCACACCGCTACCTTCCTGCGGGCCATCGGCCCGGAAACCTGGAACGCCGCTTATGTGCAGCCCAGTCGTCGCCCGACTGACGGCCGCTACGGCGAAAACCCGAACCGCCTGCAGCACTACTACCAGTTCCAGGTGGTTCTGAAGCCAAACCCGGACAACTTCCAGGAGCTGTACCTGGGCTCGTTGAAACATGTCGGCCTGGACCCGCTGGTCCACGACATCCGTTTCGTCGAAGACAACTGGGAATCGCCAACCCTGGGCGCCTGGGGCCTGGGCTGGGAAGTCTGGCTCAACGGCATGGAAGTGACACAGTTCACTTACTTCCAGCAAGCCGGCGGCATCGAGTGCTACCCGGTGACCGGCGAGATCACCTACGGTCTCGAGCGCCTGGCCATGTACCTGCAAGGCGTGGACTCGGTCTACGACCTGGTGTGGGCTGACGGCCCGTTCGGCAAGGTGACCTACGGCGACGTGTTCCACCAGAACGAAGTGGAGCAGTCGACCTACAACTTCGAACACGCGAACGTCGAGAAGCTGTTCGAACTGTTCGACTTCTATGAAAGCGAAGCCAAGCGCCTGATCGAACTGGATCAGCCGCTGCCGTTGCCAAGCTATGAAATGGTTCTGAAGGCATCCCACACCTTCAACCTGCTGGACGCCCGTCGTGCCATCTCGGTAACTGCGCGCCAGCAATACATCCTGCGTGTACGCACCCTGGCGCGTTCCGTCGCCCAAGCCTACCTGTTGGCTCGCGCCAAGCTGGGCTTCCCGATGGCCACCCCGGACCTGCGTGATGAAGTGTTGGCTAAGCTGGAGGCTGCACAATGAGTGCTCAAGATTTCCTGGTTGAACTGGGCACCGAAGAGCTGCCACCCAAGGCCCTGAATACCCTGGCCGACGCATTCCTGGCCGGTATCGAAAAAGGCCTGCAAACCGCTGGCCTGAAGTTCGCCGCAAAAAAGGTCTACGCCGCGCCGCGCCGACTGGCTGTGTTGCTCACCGCACTGGAAACCCAGCAGCCGGACCGCAGCATCAACCTCGACGGCCCGCCACGCCAGGCCGCCTTCGATGCTGAAGGCAACCCGACTCAAGCCGCCCTTGGTTTTGCCAAGAAGTGTGGCGTCGAGCTGAGCGAGATCGACCAGAGCGGCCCGAAGCTGCGTTTCAGCCAGGTCATCACCGGCAAGCCGACCGCCAGCCTGTTGCCGACCATCGTTGAAGACTCGCTGAACGACCTGCCGATTCCCAAGCGCATGCGCTGGGGTGCCCGCAAGGAAGAGTTCGTGCGCCCGACCCAATGGCTGGTGATGCTGCTCGGTGACCAGGTCATCGACTGCACCATCCTCGCCCAGAAGGCCGGCCGTGATTCACGTGGCCACCGCTTCCACCATCCTGAAGCCGTGCGAATCACCGCGCCCGCCAACTACCTCAATGACCTGCGTGCAGCCTATGTGCTGGCGGATGCCAATGAGCGCCGCGAGCTGATCAGCAAGCGTACCGAAGAGCTGGCCCGCCTGCAGGAAGGCACCGCCATCGTGCCGCCAAGCCTGCTGGACGAAGTGACCGCTTTGGTTGAATGGCCAGTGCCGCTGGTGTGCTCGTTCGAGGAGCGTTTCCTCGACGTGCCGCAGGAAGCGCTGATCACCACCATGCAGGACAACCAGAAGTATTTCTGCCTGCTGGACGTCGACGGCAAGCTGCTGCCGCGCTTCATCACCGTGGCCAACATCGAAAGCAAGGACCCGCAGCAGATCATCGCCGGTAACGAAAAAGTCGTTCGCCCGCGCCTGACTGACGCCGAGTTCTTCTTCAAGCAAGACAAGAAGCAGAAGCTCGAAGACTTCAACCTGCGCCTGCAGAACGTGGTGTTCCAGGAAAAACTCGGCAGCGTCTACGACAAGGCCGTGCGGGTTTCCAAGCTGGCGGCCTACATCGCGCCACGCATTGGTGGCGATGCTGCCTGGGCTGCGCGTGCCGGCCTGCTGTCCAAGTGCGACCTGGCCACCGAGATGGTCGGCGAGTTCCCGGAGATGCAAGGTGTTGCCGGTTACTACTACGCCCTGAATGATGGCGAGCCGCAAGACGTCGCCCTCGCGCTGAACGAGCAGTACATGCCGCGCGGTGCTGGCGCCGAGCTGCCGACCACCCTCACCGGTGCGGCCGTGGCCATCGCTGACAAGCTGGATACCCTCGTCGGTATCTTCGGTATCGGCATGTTGCCTACCGGCAGCAAAGACCCGTATGCGCTGCGCCGTGCGGCCCTGGGCGTGCTGCGCATCCTGATCGACAAGAAGCTCGACCTCGACCTGACCCAGGCCGTGGTGTTTGCGGTTGGCCAGTTCGGTGCCAAGGTCAAGCAAGCGGGCCTGGCCGAGCAAGTGCTGGAGTTCGTGTTCGACCGTCTGCGTGCGCGTTACGAAGACGAAGGCGTGGACGTTTCGGTGTACCTGTCGGTACGTGCCCTGCAACCAGGTTCGGCGCTGGACTTCGACCAGCGTGTGCAGGCCGTACAGGCCTTCCGCAAGCTGCCGGAAGCCGGTGCCCTGGCCGCCGTGAACAAGCGTGTGTCGAACCTGCTGAGCAAGGCCGACAACCTCGGCAATGCCGAAGTCGACCCGGGCCTGTTTGCCGATGCCAAGGAGTTCTCGCTGAACTCGGCCATCGCCAAGGCGGAAAACGCAGTGAAGCCGCTGATCGCCGAACGCAACTACGCCGAAGCCTTGGCGCGCCTGGCCACCTTGCGTGAGCCGGTGGATGCGTTCTTCGAAGCGGTGATGATCAATGCCGAAGACGCGGGCGTGCGGAAAAACCGCTACGCCATGCTGGCGCGCCTGCGCGGCCTGTTCATCAATATCGCTGACATTTCCGTACTGAGCTGACCATGTTGAAACTGCTGATTCTCGATCGGGACGGAGTGATCAATTACGACTCCGACGCTTACATCAAATCGGTGGCGGAATGGATTCCACTGCCCGGCTCGATCGAGGCCATCGCGCAGTTGAGCAAAGCGGGCTGGACGGTGGCCATCGCCACCAACCAGTCCGGCATCGCCCGCGGCTACTACGACATCGCCACCCTCGACGCCATGCACGCGCGCCTGCGCACGCTGGTGGCCGAGCAGGGCGGTGAAGTAGGGCTGGTGGTGTATTGCCCGCACGGCCCGGATGAAGGCTGCGATTGCCGCAAGCCCAAACCGGGTATGCTTAAAACTATTGCTGAACATTACAACGTGCCATTGGCTGGGCTATGGTTTGTCGGGGACAGCCTCGGTGACCTGGAAGCCGCCAAAGCCGTCGACTCTCAGCCAGTTTTGGTAAAAACCGGGAAAGGCGAAAAGACCCAGGCTAAAACCCTGCCGGTAGGTACCTTGATTTTTGACGATCTGGCGGCGGTTGCCGCAGAACTTATCAACAACTAGCAGCCCTTCTGACTTCCTGACCAAGGACTGTTCGGGAGCGCGCTTTTAACAGGCGGGCGTTGTCCCGCAACGGTAAATGCCGCCATGTCGATTTTGCAGGCCATCAGAACCTTCTTCTTTTACCTGCTGTTGGGCACCAGCTCTTTTCTCTGGTGCACCCTGAGCTTTTTTATCGCGCCTTTCCTGCCGTTCAAGGCGCGCTATCGTTTCATCAACGTCTTTTGGTGCAACTGCGCGCTGTGGTTGACCAAGGTGTTCCTGAACATTCGTTTCGAGATCAAGGGCGCCGAAAACGTCCCGGACCAGCCTTGTGTGATTCTGTCGAACCACCAGAGCACCTGGGAAACCTTTTTCCTGTCTGCGTATTTCTCGCCCCTGAGCCAGGTGCTCAAGCGTGAGCTGCTGTACGTACCATTCTTCGGCTGGGCCATGGCCATGCTGCGACCGATCGCCATCGACCGCGACAACCCCAAGGCCGCACTCAAGCATGTGGCCAAGAAGGGCGATGAGCTGTTGAAGGATGGGGTTTGGGTGCTGATCTTCCCTGAAGGCACACGCGTGCCCTACGGCACTGTGGGCAAGTTCTCACGTGGCGGTACGGCCCTGGCGGTGAACGCCGGGCTGCCGGTGCTGCCGATTGCCCACAACGCCGGCAAGTTCTGGCCAAAGACCGGCTGGGCCAAGCGTGAAGGCACCATCACTGTAATCATTGGCGAGCCCATGTATGCCGAGGGCGAAGGCCCACGTGCCATTGCAGCGCTGAACGACCGTGCCCAGGCATGGAATGAAGCGCAACAACGGGCCATGGGTTCGTTGCCGCCGGAGCCGGTTGTGGTCGACACGCCGGTGATTTGAGTTTCTGTGGATAACCTGTGTACGGTTTGTTGGCGAATTGCGCTTTTTAGCTTATAGGCTGCTGATTTACTTACATATTTCCCAAGCTCATAAAACAGCGGAAAAGGTGCATAAGTTTTTCCCGCATTAAAAAACCGGTCCTTGAGACCGGTTTTTTATGCACAGGTGAAAAGCCGCGATTCAGTCTCGCCACAATGGCAGCTGAAGCATGAAGGTCGTACCTTTATCCACCTCGCTTTCGCAGCGAATTCTCCCACCGTGACGATCCACGACGGCCTTGACCATGGTCAGCCCCAACCCCAATCCTTCACTGCCCTGAGCCGAGGCGAAGCGCCGGTATTGAGCGAAGAGTTCGGGCAAATCCTGCGGGGAGATTCCTCGCCCCTGGTCGCTGATACGGCACTCCAAAGCGTCTTCATGGCGGGTCAGGCTTAACGTAACGGTGGTGCCCGATGGGCTGTATTTCACCGCATTTTCCAACAGGTTGAACAAGGCGCGGGTCAGCAGCGATTGATCCGCCCACACCATTTCTTCGCCGACTTCATCCAGGTGATGGACCAGGCGAATGCCTTTCAACTGGGCGTGCACTGCGACTTGATCAAATGCGTCGAGTACCAACATGGCGAACAGGCTGGGCTGGAATTGGTAGCCATCGGATTCGGCTTTCGCCAACTGCACGAATGATTCGGTCAGGTTCAGGGCACGGCGGACTTGTTGTTCGATCTGCGCAAATATCGGCGCGGCGGAGTCCTGAACATCCAACAGGGCCAGGATCGCCGAATGCGGCGCACGCAGGTCATGGGACAGAAAGCGCAGCAGGGTCTCCCGTTGCTGCTGGGCATCACGCTCAATGCTCAGGTCTGTGAGGCTCAGCAGCCAGCCCAGGGCCACGTCACCGTCTGCAGGCAGCAGCGGCGCCAGGTCGAGGCGCAGGCTGCGGTCAAGGGTGTCGCGGAACTCGACAATATCCAGCGTCGACAGGGCAGGGCGAACACCGTCCTGCAGCGGTGGATAACCCAATGCGGCGAGCTGATCCAAGAGGTTTTCGGCCACCAGTTCATTGCCGAACACATCGCGGGCAATTCGATTGGCCAGCAGGACGTTGCCCTTGGGGTCGGTAATCAAGGTTGCTACAGGCAAACATTCCAGCCCATCGGCCATGAAGCGACGAGTGTCCCGGGTACGGCTGACCGCTTGTTCGAGGGCGAAGATTCGTCCCTGCAATACATCACCCTGGCTGGCGGGCGCTCGACGGCGCTCCGGGAGCACTTTGGGTTCGTTGTCCAGGCGTGCCAGTTCCCAGCCGAAGTAGGCCAGGATCACGCTCAGGCGCCGCCAGTTCCAGATCAGGTAGCTGAGCAGCATGCCAATCAGACTTGCTGCCGGCGACCACCAATGGCCCAGGCGCAATAGGCCCCATGAACCCAGAAGCGCAGCCACCATGCAACCGAGGGTCAGCCACAGTGCATAACGCGGGCGAAACAGCAGAAGGCCCAACAGCACCGCGACCATCGCGGTGGCCAGTAGCGTCGCCATCCACACGGGCAGATCGACAATACTGCGCCCTTGCAGCAAGCCATTGAGAATATTTGCCTGGATCTCCACGCCCGGGGTGGTGCCGACACTGGCCGAAAGCGGCGTGACATAACGGTCGCCCATGCCCGGTGCCGTAGCGCCAATCAGGATCAAGCGGTCGCGCAGCAACTCGGATGGCACCTCCCCGCGCAAGACACTGATATACGGCACGCTGGGAAAGCCGGCATGACTGGCAATAAAAGGAATTCGAATGGCATTTTCCCGCTGCCAGCTGGAGCTTTCCGGCGGACCAGGTGCGCCCGGCATTAGGGATGGCTGGCCGCTCAGTTCAAACGCCAGCCAGGCTAACTGCGGTGTCAAATTACCGGGTGGACCTTCACGCAAATACAGGCTTCGAACGATGCCGTCGCTGTCCGCTTCCACGTTGATATGGCCGACGCTACGGGCGCAATCACGCAAGGGCAACACAGGCAGGATTTGCGCCACAGGCTGGCCGTAGCGCGGCGAACCTTCACGAATCAAAGGCAACAGGACGTTGCCAGCGCTGCACATAGCCTCGGCCAGGCGCAGGTCATTGGCTGGCTCCCGGGCGGGCTCGCTGAAGATCACATCAAACAGGATGCCGGCAGGCTTGGCGGCGCTCAGCCGATCAAGCAGGTCGGCATGCACACGTCGGGACCACGGCCATTGGCCGAGCTCCTTCAGGCTTCGGTCGTCGATCGTTACCAGCAGGATGCGTGGATCCACCGATAAAGGCGCCAGCCGGCGGAGGCTGTCATACAGCGGGTTATTGAGGGCCAGGCCAGGGCTCAGGGACAGGAAGGCCGTGATGGGTAATAGCAACAGGCTGACCCACAGCCATTCGCGCACCAGGCCATTGAACAGCCGCTGAGCCTGAGTCGGTTGGCGCTTTTCAGCCCTGTGCCACAGCCTCACCGGCTCGCGTCCAGGGCACTACTGCACGCGGTTCGCGGGTGGGTAATAGAAAATGTCATAAACCCCGGTTTCTCCCTCAAGCCCGTGTTCATCATATGCCGACAAGCGAACGTGATAGAACGATGCTTTCAGCCCAGTGAAGCGCATTTGCGGCTTGTCGGAGAAGTTTTCCTGCTTGATGTTCAGAAACTCCTTATCGGTCGCGACCTGGGCCCGGTAGCGTTGGGCCCCGGCCAATGGCCGCAGGAACAGGGTCCAGACAGGCGCATCGCCCTTTTGGCCGTCCTGGCCGACCAACCGTGGCGCATCAAGCAGTTCCACGGGTTTGAGTTCGCCTTGTTTCTTGAACGCGAGGCCCTGCCGCGCACCAACCTTTACTTCACCAGAGACTGGACCGGTAATGGGCTTCTTCTTGATAGGATGCGAGGTCGGTGGAGCGTCATCACGATTGACCGCCACTTGCCCGTTGAGTACTTCCACCAGCGATTGTTCGCCATCGTTACGTACACGGAAATGCGTGCCGCGTACCCCCAGAACGCCCACCGGGGTCATGATCTGGAAACGGTCATAGTCGCTGGCACGCTTGATCACGTAAGCCTCGACCTGACCCTCTTCAAGAATCACCTGGGGAATGGATTGCTCCTCGACCAGATGCAATCGGACCTGGGAGCTGGAGGGCAAGACAATCCGCGAGCCGTCCCCCAGCAACAGGCTGACAAATGCGCCCGATGAGGTTTTCACGCTTTCTTGTTCATCAATGAACATGCCTTCTTCCAGGGCCGCGGACACACCCTTGGCATCCAGTTTCCAGGCTTCGCCCGTGAGGTGCTGCACCACTGCCGGAAGCGGTTGCGCGCGGCACATCCGGTTGTCGTCGATATAGGGTGCACGGGGAGGGGCAGGGCGTGCCAAGGCCGGAAGACTCACTACGCCAAGCGTAACGATCAGGCCCGAACTCAACAGCGTAGAAGCGGCAGAGCGGAATCGGCAAGGGAAAAAGGTCATGGCGCTCATCAAGATTCTAGTTCTAATGGGTCATCAGAAAGCACTTTCAGGCAGCGTCTTGCAGCGGGAAGACCTTGAGTACCGTCTACGATACTCGATGAGGTATCCAGTCGATAGCCGAAATATCTGGGAGCGTGAGATCCATTGCAGAAGATGACACGTCCCTGTGTCGGAGCACTTCCGTCGCTCCAATCCGTGTGTCATCCAGCGAGAGCGAATTTACCTACAACATAGGTGCATCGGACCGATTCGCAACATTTGTTCAGATTTGCGGGTACTTAAAATACCCAACGTTGGGTCTGCTGCTGTTCGCTGAGTTGCTGAAACGGTGAACGGGCGAAGCCCATGCCATTGCCGGGCTCACTCAAAGTCTGCCGTTCCTCGAACGGCATAGGTATCGCCGGCTTATTGGCCCCGACCGTTTCCGTGCCCAGCGTAGCAACCATCACCACCAATACCAGTCTTCCCCATACATCAACCTTCCCCAGAACGGCCATACGTCTCGAAACAGCATAAAACCAGATTGCCATTGATCCTTTTCCTGAAGGTCTCGAGCCGGTATCTTCCCAGCTTGGGTGTTGACGATTTCCAATGGCTTGCGGCCATTTGATATCAGCGTACCGAGAGATTCAGAGGGCCTGAGAATCTGGCCATAATTGTTCAGATTCAATGCCCGCATTCTTCAATAAGAAAGGACCCTGCCATGCGTGTCGCAATACTGGATGACGAACCTGCTGAACTGCGGCGGGTGGAACAGACACTGCGACAAATCCCCAGCGCTGCGGATCAACCATGGACCCTGCACTGCTTCGAGCGTGGAGAAGACCTGCTGCGACAACTGCGCCGCGAGACCTTCGACTTGCTGATCCTTGACTGGCAACTGCCCGACCTCAGTGGCCTGGCATTGCTGCGCTGGACCCGCGAGCACATGGAAGCGCCGCCAGCCGCCATCATGCTTACCAGCCGCGATGCCGAGAGCGATATCGTCCAGGCGCTGAACAGTGGTGCCGATGATTACGTCAGCAAGCCGTTTCGTCCCAATGAGCTTAAGGCTCGGGTGAATGCCGTTCTGCGTCGCCACGGGTTGCAGAAGTCTGCAGCCAGTGAGGTGCATACCTTCAATGACCTGACCTTTGATGATGCTGAACTCACGGTGAGCAGGGCGGGAAAACCCATCAGCCTGACGGAGCGCGAATACCGCCTGGCGCGGTGCCTGTTTGAGAACCTGGCGCGGCCGCTGTCTCGAGAGTACCTGTATGAACGGTTCTGGACCCATGAGGAGATGGTGTCGTCGCGGCCGCTGGATACGCATATTTATCGGCTGCGGAATAAGCTCGGGCTGACGGCGGATCGGGGTTGGCAGTTGCTGACGATCTATGGGTACGGATATCGGTTGGAGAGTGTGACGGCGGCTTCCGAGGACTGAGATGTTCCACGTGGAGCATTTATAAAATGCTCATATCCAGCCCATAAAAAAGGCCAACGCTAAGCGTTGGCCTTTTTTGTTTTTGCGCTGCAACCTGATCAGAAGTCCAGGTTGGAAACCGCCAGGGCATTGCTCTCGATGAAGTCACGACGAGGCTCGACCGCATCACCCATCAGGGTGTTGAAGATCTGGTCCGCGCCAATGGCGTCTTCGATGGTCACGCGCAGCATGCGACGCTGGGCTGGGTCCATGGTGGTTTCCCACAGCTGATCCGGGTTCATTTCGCCCAGACCTTTGTATCGCTGAATGGTATGGCGCTTGGTGCTTTCCGCCATCAACCAGTCCAGGGCTTCCTTGAACTCTTTGACCGCTTTCTTGCGCTCGCCACGCTGAATGTAAGCACCGTCGTCCAGCAGGGTGCTCAGTTGCGCGCCGAGGGTAACAACCGTCTTGTAGTCGTTGCTGCCGAAGAAGTCGCGGTTGAAGGTGACGTAGTTCGACAGGCCGTGGGAGATCAGTTCGACCTCTGGCAGCCAGACGTTACGTTCACGGTCTTCACGCAGGCTGGCTTTGTAGACCAGGCCGGATTTTTCAACGGTACGCAGGCGGACTTCGTACTGGGCCAACCAAGCCTGCATGTGGGCATGATCACCCAACTGTTCCAGGCTGACGGATGGCAGGTAGATGAAGTGCTCGGTCAGCTCCTGAGGGTACAGGCGCGACAAACGCTTGAGGGTCTTCATCACCATGCGGAAGTCGTTTACCAGGCGCTCCAACGCTTCACCGGAGATGCCCGGGGCTTCGTCGTTCAAGTGCAGGCTCGCATCTTCCAGGGCCGACTGCGTCATGTACTCTTCCATGGCGTCGTCGTCTTTGATGTATTGCTCTTGCTTGCCTTTTTTCACTTTGTACAACGGTGGCTGGGCGATGTAGATGTAGCCACGCTCGATCAACTCCGGCAACTGACGGAAGAAGAACGTCAGCAGCAGGGTGCGGATGTGCGAACCGTCAACGTCAGCATCGGTCATGATGATGATGTTGTGATAGCGCAGCTTGTCGATGTTGTACTCATCGCGGCCGATGCCACAGCCCAGGGCGGTGATCAAGGTGCCGACTTCCTGCGAGGAAATCATCTTGTCGAAACGCGCCTTCTCGACGTTGAGGATCTTACCCTTCAACGGCAGGATGGCCTGGGTGCGACGGTTGCGACCCTGCTTGGCGGAACCGCCAGCAGAGTCACCTTCCACCAGGTACAGTTCGGAGAGGGCAGGGTCTTTCTCCTGGCAGTCAGCCAGTTTGCCCGGCAGGCCGGCGATATCCAGCGCACCTTTACGACGCGTCATCTCACGGGCTTTACGCGCCGCTTCACGAGCCCGTGCTGCGTCGATCATCTTGCCGACAACCAGCTTGGCTTCGTTCGGGTTTTCCAGCAGGAAGTCGGAGAAGTACTTGCCCATTTCCTGTTCGACCGCTGTCTTCACTTCGGAGGACACCAGCTTGTCTTTGGTCTGGGAGCTGAACTTCGGATCCGGAACCTTGACCGAGATAATGGCGGTCAGGCCTTCGCGGGCATCGTCACCGGTGGTGGCGACTTTGTGTTTCTTCGCCAGGCCTTCCGCTTCGATGTAGGTGTTCAGGTTACGCGTCAGTGCAGAACGGAAACCCACCAGGTGAGTACCGCCATCGCGCTGAGGAATGTTGTTGGTGAAGCACAACAGGTTCTCGTTGAAGCTGTCGTTCCACTGCAGGGCGATTTCTACGCCGATGCCGTCTTCACGCTGGATGTTGAAGTGGAACACCTGATTGACCGCGGTCTTGTTGGTGTTCAGGTATTCAACGAACGCACGCAGGCCGCCTTCGTACTTGAACAGCTCTTCCTTGCCGCTGCGTTCGTCCTTGAGGACGATACCCACACCGGAGTTCAGGAAAGACAGTTCACGAATCCGCTTGGCCAGAATGTCCCAGCTGAAGTGGATGTTCTTGAAGGTTTCAGCCGAAGGCTTGAAGTGAATCTGCGTACCAGTGCTTTCGCTGTCACCGACGATTTTCATCGGTTCCTGTGGAACACCATGAACGTAAGTCTGTTCCCAGATCTTGCCGCTACGACGTACAGTCAGGATCAGCTCTTCAGAAAGGGCGTTTACTACCGAAACACCTACACCGTGCAAACCGCCGGATACTTTATAGGAGTTATCGTCGAACTTACCGCCGGCGTGGAGCACGGTCATGATGACCTCTGCCGCCGAAACGCCTTCTTCTTTATGCACATCTACCGGAATGCCGCGACCGTTGTCGCGTACGGTGATGGATTCGTCCGGGTGGATGATGATGCTGATGTCGTCGCAGTGACCGGCCAAAGCTTCGTCGATCGAGTTATCGACCACCTCGAACACCATGTGGTGCAGACCGCTGCCATCATCGGTATCACCGATGTACATACCGGGACGTTTGCGTACGGCATCCAAACCTTTAAGCACTTTAATGCTGGTCGAGTCGTACGTATTCGTATTTTCTTCGCTCATGCCTTCACTCCCGATGGTCGTGGGTCTGGGTGATACGGCCTTGTTCCACGTGGAACAAAGCGACTGGCGTTTCCGTCTGCCAGCCTTCCCTCAATAATTCGTGGTCTACACAGGTGATAAACACCTGGCAGCGTAAGTCTTCCAACAAGCGGCATAACGCGCGGCGGTGCTGCTCGTCCAGTTCGGACGGCAAGTCATCCACCAGATAAATACATTGCCCGCGCCGGGCCTGGCTAACCAGATGCCCCTGGGCGATACGCAAAGCGCAGACCACCAACTTTTGCTGACCGCGGGACAAGATATCCGCAGCATTATGTGCGCCCAATCTAAGGCGCAAATCAGCCCGTTGTGGTCCGGCCTGGGTGTGACCAATTTGCTGATCCCGTTGCAAGGACGTCGCGAGCACTGCACTCAGCTCCCGGTCTTTGTCCCAACCACGGTAGTAGCTCAACGTCAGCCCCTCGAGTTCAAGTAACTCGCTCAAGGTCTGCTCAAAGACTGGTTTCAAGGCTTTGATATAGGCGCGGCGGTATTCATCTATTTCAGCGCTGGCCAGGCACAGTTCCCGGTCCCAAGCAGCTTGCGAAGCGGCGTCAAGTGTACCATGCCGCAGCCATGAGTTCCGCTGCCGCAGGGCCTTCTGCAGGCGCTGCCAAGTGGCCATGAAACGCGGTTCCACGTGGAACACTCCCCAATCGAGGAATTGCCTGCGGATTTTTGGCGCGCCTTCCAGCAAGCGGAAGCTGTCCGGGTTGATCAGTTGCAGCGGCAGGATTTCTGCCAGCTGCGCAGCACTACGAGCATTCTGCCCATCGATGCGGATTTGAAACTCCCCCTGACGATCACGAGAAATCCCCAGGCTGCTATGACCGCCTTCGGCCAATTCGACTTGGCCAAATACTGTGCACGCCAGTTGCTCGTACTGAATCACCGGCAACAAGCGGGCACTGCGAAAGGAACGAGCGAGCCCCAGCAGGTGAATGGCTTCCAGCACGCTGGTTTTGCCACTGCCGTTGGCGCCGTGGAGGATATTGATGCGGGGGGAGGGGGAGAAGGTCACCGGGTGCAAATTGCGCACCGCGGTGACCGAGACGCGACTGAGGGACATCTAGCTTCTGCTGAACATGATTACAGGCGCATCGGCATGACAACGTAAGCCGAGTCATCGTTGTCGGATTCTTGTACCAGGGCGCTGCTGTTGGAGTCAGACAGAATCAGGCGAACCTGTTCAGTGGTCATCACGCCCAGCACGTCCAACAGGTAGCTGACGTTGAAGCCGATTTCCAGGTTGCCGCCGTTGTAGTCGACGCCCACTTCTTCTTCCGCTTCTTCCTGCTCAGGGTTATTCGCCTGGATTTTCAGTTGGCCGTTGGCCAATTGCAGGCGGATACCACGGTATTTCTCGTTGGAAAGAATAGCGGTACGGCTGAACGCTTCACGCAGGGCCTGACGATCACCGATCACCAGCTTGTCGCCGCCTTTTGGCAGAACGCGCTCGTAATCCGGGAACTTGCCGTCAACCAGCTTGGAAGTGAAGGTGAACTCGCCAGTGGTCGCGCGGATGTGGTGCTGGCCCAGCACGATACTGACATTGCCATCCGGCTCGGTCAGCAGGCGCGCGAGTTCCAGAATACCTTTACGCGGCACGATCACCTGGTGGCGATCCGGCTGACCGATATCGGCCTTCATCGAGCACATGGCCAGACGGTGACCGTCGGTGGCTACGGCGCGGATGATGCCTTCGGAGACTTCCAGCAGCATGCCGTTAAGGTAATAACGCACGTCCTGCTGGGCCATGGCGAAGCTGGTGCGCTCGATCAAGCGGCGCAGTCGGCTTTGTTCCAGGCTGCAGGTCAGCGAGCCTGGGCCTTCTTCCACGGTCGGGAAGTCGTTGGCCGGCAAGGTCGACAGGGTGAAACGGCTGCGACCGGCCTTGACCACCAGCTTTTGCTCATCAACCTTGATGTCGATCAGCGCGTCGTTGGGCAGGCTCTTGCAGATGTCCATCAGCTTGCGCGCCGGCACGGTGATCTCGCCGGGTTCGGCGGGCTCTTCGAGCTGGACGCGACCGACCAGCTCGACTTCCAGGTCGGTACCGGTCAAGGACAATTGCTGGCCTTCGACAACCAGCAATACGTTGGAAAGCACCGGCAAGGTCTGTCGGCGCTCGACGACGCCTGCGACCAGTTGCAGGGGTTTCAACAGGGCTTCGCGTTGAATGGTGAAATGCATGGTCTAGTCCCTTGCCTTAATAAGCTGCGCTGGTGTTCATCAAGTAGTCAGTGTACGCAGCAGGTTCTTGTAGTCCTCGCGAATATCCGCGTCGGATTCCTTAAGTTCGTTGATCTTGCGGCACGCGTGCAAGACCGTGGTGTGGTCGCGACCGCCAAACACATCACCAATTTCCGGCAGGCTGTGGTTGGTCAGCTCTTTGGAGAGCGCCATCGCTACCTGGCGGGGACGTGCCACCGAGCGCGAACGGCGCTTGGACAGCAGGTCGGAAATCTTGATCTTGTAATACTCGGCCACGGTGCGCTGGATGTTATCCACACTCACCAGCTTGTCTTGCAACGCCAGCAGGTCTTTCAGGGATTCGCGAATCAGCTCGATGGTGATGTCACGCCCCATGAAGTGCGAGTGAGCGATGACCCGCTTGAGTGCGCCTTCCAGTTCACGCACGTTGGAGCGAATGCGCTGGGCGATAAAGAACGCGGCGTCGTGCGGCAGGTCGACTTTGGCCTGGTCGGCCTTTTTCATCAGGATCGCGACGCGGGTTTCAAGCTCCGGCGGTTCTACCGCTACGGTCAGGCCCCAGCCGAAGCGCGACTTCAGGCGCTCTTCCAGGCCTTCGATTTCCTTCGGATAACGGTCACTGGTCAGGATGACCTGCTGGCCACCTTCGAGCAACGCGTTGAACGTGTGGAAAAACTCTTCCTGGGAACGTTCCTTGCGGGCGAAGAATTGAATGTCATCGATCAGCAAGGCATCAACGGAACGGTAGAACCGCTTGAACTCGTTGATGGCGTTGAGCTGCAACGCCTTGACCATATCGGCCACGAAGCGCTCCGAGTGCAGGTACACGACCTTGGCATTCGGGTTCTTCTTTAATAGGTGGTTACCCACGGCGTGCATCAAGTGAGTTTTACCCAAGCCAACGCCACCATAAAGGAAGAGCGGGTTGTAACCGTGCTTGGGATTGTCGGCGACCTGCCAGGCAGCCGCGCGGGCCAGCTGGTTGGATTTACCTTCGACAAAGTTCTCAAAGGTGAACGTGCGGTTCAGATAGCTGGTGTGCTTGAGCGCACCCTCTACCTGGACGGTGCGCTGTTCGGCACGAACCGGGGCCTGTTGTGAGCTGGCGCCGGCCATTGGGTCAAAGCTGTCGCGGGACGGCTCTTCATTTATAGGCGCGTTTTTCTGCGACGAGGATTTCGAAGGCGTCTGGGCGACCGGGGCTGGCGAGTTATTAACAGGTGCCGCAGCGGCCTGAGCCTGGGAGGCACTGGCTGCCAACGGTGCATTCGGCGCAGCACGAGGTGCCGAGCTACGTTTGCTGCCTATTAATAAGGAGAGCACCGGAGCAAGCCCGTTGCCATGTTCATCGAGTAATTCGAGAACGCGGCTCAGGTATTTCTCGTTGACCCAGTCGAGAACAAAACGATTGGGTGCGTAGACACGCAACTCGTCGCCTTCGGCTTCGACCTGTAGCGGACGGATCCAGGTGTTGAATTGCTGGGCAGGCAGCTCATCGCGCAAAAGCTCCACGCACTGCTGCCAAAGTTCCACTGACACGGATATCCCCTAAGTTGAAAGCCGGTGAGGCAAAAACAGCCGCCATTGTAGCGGCCAGCCGCCCACTTATCCACATGTAGGTTGCTCACAGGGCGCCAAGAATCAATGCCTTAACCGTAAAAAAGGCGACAAATGGTCTGTGCATAAGCTCTGTGGATAAGCGCCCCTAAGCTCGTTGTACAAGTGGGGTCGAAAGTCTGTGGGTAACTGGCCTGTGGATAACTAGCCATTCCACACACAGCTTATCCGATAGCGCAGCACAGGCAGAGCACCGTTTCTCCCCCGTGTTGTCATTCTCTGTACAGCCCGTAGAATCAGGCCTCAAGGCAGTTATCCACAGAAGATGGGGTGCCTAGCTTTTATAAGCTTTACAGAAAAGCTTTAAATAACTTCCTTCTTTATTTTTATATCTATGGCATTGCTCGTCAAAGGCGAATCGCCCGGATTCGGTCCGCAGGCCTCCAGATATCTAATTAAAGGAAAAGCTGGTTGGAAATTGACCTAGAGGCTTGCTTTCTCTAGAATCGCCGGTCTCTTAAAACGGGGGCCATTCCGGCCCGTTGTGGACGAACCAGGTAACACGCCATGAAACGTACTTTCCAACCAAGCACCATCAAACGCGCCCGTACTCACGGCTTCCGTGCTCGCATGGCCACCAAGAACGGCCGTGCTGTCCTGTCGCGTCGCCGCGCCAAAGGTCGTGCGCGTCTGGCAGTTTGATAATCCGGTACTGGTGGTGAGTCAGGACTTCAGTCGGGAAAAGCGTCTGCTAACCCCCCGGCATTTCAAGGCAGTCTTTGACTCCCCCACCGGCAAGGTTCCGGGGAAAAATCTCCTGCTCCTTGCGCGTAACAACGATCTGGATCACCCCCGTCTCGGGTTGGTGATCGGCAAGAAGAGCGTAAAGCTCTCCGTTGAGCGCAATCGCCTCAAGCGTCTGATGCGCGAATCGTTTCGCCTCCACCAGGAGACTCTGGTTGGTTGGGATATTGTTATCGTCGCGCGCAAAGGCTTGGGGGACGTAGAAAACCCCGAATTGATTCAGCATTTCGGCAAGCTCTGGAAACGTTTGGCTCGTACCAACAAGCCAGCACCAGCTGTCAGCACCGAAACTGTAGGGGTAGACAGTACTGATGCGTAAACTGGCCCTCGTTCCGATCCAGTTTTACCGCTATGCCATTAGTCCCCTGATGGCAAACCACTGTCGTTTCTACCCCAGTTGTTCCTGCTACGCGTTGGAAGCCATAGAAAATCATGGCCTTCTGCGCGGTGGCTGGCTGACCTTTCGTCGTTTAGGTCGCTGTCATCCGTGGAATCCCGGTGGTTATGACCCGGTTCCGCCTATCCCTACCTCCCGTTCTTCTTCGATGGCCGAGTAATCATGGATATTAAACGCACGATCCTGATCGTCGCCCTGGCAATCGTGTCCTACTCTATGGTTCTTAAGTGGAACCAGGATTATGGCCAAGCTGCCCTGCCGACTCAGAATGTTGCTACCAATCAGTCGGCGCCGGCTATTCCGGATACGCCACTGGGTAACAATGCTGCCGCCAGTGCCGATGTACCCAGCGCGAATGCCGATACCAGCACCCCGGTAGAAACCCCGGTCGTCACCAATAAAGACCTCATCCATGTAAAAACGGATGTACTGGACCTGGCAATCGACCCACAGGGTGGTGATATCGCCCAGCTCAAGCTGCCGCTGTATCCACGTCGCCAAGACCATCCGGATGTTCCGTTCCAGCTGTTCGATAACGGTGGCGAACGTGTATATCTGGCGCAAAGTGGCCTGACCGGTACTGACGGTCCGGATGCTCGTGCTACCGGTCGTCCGGTTTATTCGACCGAACAGAAGACTTATCAACTGGCCGATGGCCAGAACCAGTTGAACGTCGACCTGAAATTCAGTCACGACGGCGTCAACTACATCAAGCGTTTCAGCTTCACCCGCGGTTTGTACGATCTGAAAGTCACTTACCTGATCGACAACGAAAGCGCGAAGCCGTGGACGGGCAACCTGTTTGCCCAGCTCAAGCGTGACAACAGCGCCGATCCTTCTTCCAGCACCGCCACCGGCACCGCGACTTACCTGGGCGCAGCCCTGTGGACAAGTAGCGAGCCGTACAAAAAAGTGTCGATGAAAGATATCGACAAGGGCGCGCTGAAAGAAACCGTTCAAGGTGGCTGGGTTGCCTGGTTGCAACACTACTTCGTGACCGCATGGATCCCGAACAAAGGTGATGCCAACCTGGTTCAAACCCGCAAAGACAGCCAAGGCAACTACATCATTGGCTTTACTGGCCCGACGTTGACCGTCGCGCCGGGTGCCAAGGCTGAAGCCAGCGCCACGTTGTACGCCGGTCCGAAGAGCCAGGCAGTCCTCAAAGAGTTATCCCCAGGTCTGGAACTGACTGTGGATTACGGCATTCTGTGGTTCATTGCCCAGCCGATTTTCTGGCTGCTGCAACATATCCACAGCATTGTGGGTAACTGGGGCTTCTCGATTATCCTGCTGACCATGCTGATCAAGGGGATCTTCTTCCCACTGTCGGCCGCCAGCTACAAGTCGATGGCGCGTATGCGTGCCGTGGCCCCGAAACTGGCTGCGCTGAAAGAACAACATGGCGATGACCGGCAGAAAATGTCCCAGGCCATGATGGAGCTGTACAAGAAAGAGAAGATCAACCCGTTGGGTGGATGCTTGCCGATTCTGGTGCAGATGCCGGTATTCCTGTCGCTGTACTGGGTGCTCCTGGAAAGCGTGGAAATGCGCCAGGCTCCGTTCATGCTGTGGATAACTGACCTGTCGATCAAAGACCCGTTCTTTATCCTGCCGATCATCATGGGCGCGACCATGTTCATCCAGCAGCGTCTGAACCCGACTCCGCCGGACCCGATGCAGGCCAAGGTAATGAAAATGATGCCAATCATCTTCACCTTCTTCTTCCTGTGGTTCCCGGCTGGTCTGGTGCTGTACTGGGTGGTCAACAACTGCCTGTCGATCTCCCAACAGTGGTACATCACACGTAAAATCGAAGCGGCTACCAAAAAAGCCGAGGCGTAATTTACTCTGTGGATAACACCACTCAAGACGCCCCCTAGTGGGGCGTTTTGCTTTCTGTCACTTTTATCCGGGTACCCGCCATGAGCGCTCCTCGTGAAACCATCGCCGCTGTCGCCACCGCTCAAGGTCGTGGTGGTGTCGGTATCGTTCGTATTTCCGGGCCGCTCGCCGGCGTGGCGGCCCAGGCCATCAGTGGGCGGGAACTGAAGCCGAGGTATGCGCATTACGGGCCGTTTTTAGGTGCTGATGAAGAAGTGCTGGATGAAGGTATCGCCCTTTATTTCCCGGGGCCGAACTCCTTTACCGGCGAAGACGTCCTCGAGCTGCAAGGCCACGGCGGCCCGATCGTTCTGGACATGCTGCTGCAGCGTTGCCTGCAGTTGGGTTGCCGCCTGGCACGTCCGGGTGAATTCAGCGAACGCGCGTTCCTCAACGACAAACTCGACCTGGCCCAGGCCGAGGCGATTGCCGACCTGATCGAAGCCAGCTCTGCACAAGCTGCGCGCAATGCGTTGCGCTCGTTGCAGGGCGCGTTTTCCCTGCGTGTGCATAACCTCACCGAGCAATTGATCAGCTTGCGCATCTACGTGGAGGCCGCGATTGATTTCCCGGAGGAAGAAATCGACTTCCTTGCCGATGGCCATGTCCTGGCGATGCTGGATAAGGTTCGTGATGAGTTATCCACAGTGCTGCGCGAAGCCGGGCAAGGTGCCTTGCTGCGTGACGGTATGACCGTGGTGATTGCCGGCCGTCCCAACGCCGGCAAGTCGAGCCTGCTCAATGCCCTGGCCGGGCGAGAGGCCGCGATCGTCACCGAGATCGCCGGCACCACGCGGGATATCCTGCGCGAACATATCCACATCGATGGCATGCCCCTGCATGTGGTGGACACCGCTGGACTGCGTGACACCGATGACCAGGTGGAAAAGATCGGGGTGGAACGCGCGTTGAAGGCCATCACGGAAGCTGACCGCGTGTTGCTGGTGGTGGATGCCACCGCGCCAGAGGCTGCAGACCCGTTCGCACTGTGGCCGGAATTCCTCGAACAACGGCCGGACCCGGCCAAGGTCACGCTGATTCGCAACAAGGCTGACCTGACGGGCGAGGCAATTGCCCTGGAAGTCAGTGAAGATGGCCACGTGACAATCAGCTTGAGTGCCAAGGCTGCAGGAGAAGGGCTGGAACTGCTGCGCGATCATCTGAAAGCGTGCATGGGCTACGAGCAGACTTCGGAAAGCAGCTTCAGCGCTCGTCGCAGGCACCTGGAGGCACTGCGGCATGCCAGCGCCGCCCTCGAGCATGGCCGTGCGCAACTGACGCTGGCAGGAGCCGGTGAGCTGCTGGCTGAGGATTTACGCCAGGCGCAGCAGCTGTTGGGTGAGATCACCGGCGCATTCAGCTCCGATGATTTGTTGGGGCGGATCTTTTCAAGCTTCTGTATCGGGAAATAGGCGGTTATCCACAGCTGGCTGGTTACCAGTTGTAGGAAACAGTTCCGAGTAGCGTCCGGCTTTCACCCCAGTAGCAGCGGCCCGCATCGTTGCAGCCGGACACATACTCCTTGTCGAACAGGTTCTTCGCATTCACGTCTACCGACCAGTGCTGGTCAATCTGGTAACCAATGGCGGCATCCACCAACGTCACGCTTCCAGCATCCAGCTTCCCGTATAGAGAAGGCGTGGTGTAAGCGAAAGTGCTGTCGAAGTAGCGCACGCCGCCGCCGACGGACAAGCCCTTGAGCTGGCCATCAAGAAAGCGGTATTTGCCCCAGACCGAAGCCTGATTACGCGGAACACCGGTCATCTGGTGACCTTCCACGAGCGACGTTGCCGAATCCTTGGTAATCCGAGCATCGGTGTAGGTGTAGGCCGCAGTCACGTTCAAATTAGGTGTGAGGTTGCTGTTGACCTCCACTTCCACACCCTTGGCCCGGCTTTCGCCGACCTGGCGGTAGGTATTGGTCGTGGCGTCGAGGTACGTGTCGTCCTGCTTGCGCAAGTCATAGACCGACAACGTCATCGCCGTGTCCCAGCCGATCGGCTCGTACTTGAGGCCTACTTCATATTGACTGCTGGTGATCGGGTCCAGCGGTGTGCCGGCATTGGAGATCTGCTGTACCGGAACGAACGCGGTCGAGTAGCTGACGTATGGCGTCAGGCCATTGTCGAACTGGTACATGATCCCGCCCTGATAGGTGAACTTGCGGTCTTCAGAGCTGATGTTGCCGGCCTTGGCCACCTTGTCGCGAAAATCACTGTCGACCCAGTCCTGCCGCCCGCCGAGCAAGAATAACCAGTGGTCATACTTGCTCTGAAGCTGTGCATAAACACCTTTCATCTGCTGTTCGAGCAACGTGTTTTGCACCGCGAGAGGCGTCAATGGGTCCCTCAGGTACACCGGGTTATACACATTGATCGTGCCTGCAAATCCGGCATTCCAATCCTGGCTGAACGAGGTACGGTCATAGCTGGCACCGAACAGCACGGTATTTTCCAGCCCGCCTACCTGGAATTTGCCTTCCAACTGGTTATCCAGCGAGTAGGCCATCGATTTGTTGTAGCGGTCGTAGGCATTCATGTTCAGCTGTGTGCCGAACCCCGCATTATTCAGGTTGCCTGGCCAGGTTTCATGGCGGGTGATTCGCGACTGCATGTAGCGCGAGTTCTGCCGAAACTGCCAGTCATCATTGAAGCTGTGGCTGAACTCGTAGCCGGTGCTCCAGGTTTCCCGTTCGAAGGTGTTCCAATCCGGGTCACCGAGCATGGTGTGCTTGGAGAGCTTTCCGTTGGGGTTGGTCAGTAACGTGCCTGCTGCAGGTAGGCCAAGTTCAAGATTGGTGTGGTCTTTCTGGTAGTTGGCCAGCAGCGTCAGGGTGTTGTAGTCGTCGAAATTGAGGGTCAGGGACGGTGCGATATACAGACGGTCATCGGGAACGTGATCGGTCTGGGTGTCGGACTTCCTGCCGAGCATCACCACCCGTCCAAGGATATTGCCGCTGTCGTCCAAGGGACCGGAGATATCCACACCCACCTGGCGCCGGTTATTAGAACCGTAGGTCAGCTGAACTTCGCCTTGTGGTGTAGCTGTCGGGTGTTTACTCACCAGGTTGACCAGGCCACCGGGTGCGTTTTCGCCGTAGAGCAGGGAAGAAGGGCCACGGAATATCTCCACCCTTTCCAGGCCATAAGGTTCGCTGGTGGTGTCATACCGGTTGCCTTGGACTCGCAAGCCATCGCGCAGCAGGCCGTAGCCATAATCCGTGGCGTTGAAACCGCGAATGAAGAACAAGTCACCGGCCAGCCCGTCGCCCGCAGCGAAGGGAGGGGCAAAGATTCCCGGCACATAGCCCAGCACTTCTGTGAGCGTCTGGGATTTTTGATCCTTGATGCGCTGGCCGGTCACCACCGACACCGAGCGCGGGGTTTCCGACAATGGTGTGCTGGTCTTGGTACCGATTCGGCTGTTTTGCGCCTTGTAACCTACGTCCCCGGCAATTTCCTGATTGAACCCAGTCTGTTGATACGTGCTGACAGTAGTGGGGGCCAGCATGAGCTGTTCCCCGCTCGCAGCCGGCTGCAGCGCGTAGCTGCCGGGGCCTTGAATCGCCGCCTGCAATCCCGAGTTTTGCAGCAATAACGCAAACCCTTGCTCCACCGAGTAGTCACCCTCCAGCCCAGGACTTTGCAGGCGCGCCGTCTGCTGCGGCGAGAATGACAGAATCACATTGGCCTTCGACGCGAATTGGCTCAAGGCATTGTCGAGTGGCCCGGAGGCGATCACGTAATGTTGCACTGGGCTGGCAGCAATGGCCCGAGTGCATAGCAAGGTGCTGGCAGTCGCTGCCGTGGCCAGCAGCAAGCCATACGTGATGCCGTGATGGGAGAGACGCTGGCGAAGTTTTGTAGGAAGGCGCATGTGTGAGTAAGCCCTGAAGGTAGCATCGTGATTACCTGTAGGGCCGCGCCAGGTAAAAAAAAGATAACCCCCGTTGAGAGTATTTTTTCAGTATCAAGCGGTAAGCGTGACGGAGACCCAATAGCGCGTGAAATACTTCACGTGGATCGGCAGCGTGACCTGCAGGTTGGCCAATACGGCGTCGGTGGAATCCAGACGGAAAGTGCCGGACACCCGCAGCCGCGCTGATGCGGCATCGCACTGCATAACGCCCGGCCGATAGCGCGCCAGTTCGTCGATGACATCCCCCAGTCGCGCATCCAGAACGATCAGTTGGCCGTCGACCCATGCGGCTTGGTTCCCGCGATAGATATGGCTGGGGCCTACGTCTTGCGTGCCGAAGTCGACACTTTCACCAGGTCCGAGCACTTGGCTATGGGCCGGCTGGTCGACGGGTTGCACGCTGACCCGGTCTTCCAGCACACCAACCCGCGTCGACCCTTGCAGTTGGCGAACAGTGAACCGCGTACCCAAGGCTTGAACACGACCCTCATGGGTTTCGACATAAAACGGTGTTTGCCGGCCCGACTTTCCGGTGTGGATAAGTACTTCCCCCTCACGCAAACGGACCAGTCGCTGCTGCCCATCGAAAAGTACGTCGATAGCCGTGTTCGTATTGAGGTCAATTTGAGTGCCGTCGGCCAACCCGATTCGCCGTCGTTCGCCGACCTTGGTCCGATAGTCAGCCCAGAGGTTGCCCAGGGATGTGTGTTGTTGAACGTTCCACCCCAAGTACCCGGCGGCACCGAGCATCAGCATCAGCTTGAGCACTTGCCGCCGTTGTTGACTGGCCGAGAGCGCACGACGGGTGAAGTCCTTGGGTAGCGCACCGAGGCCACGTTGCAACTGCTCCATCTGGTTCCAGGCCGCCTGATGGGAGGGATCGCCGTTGAGCCATTGCTGCCAGGCACTTTGTTGCGCGGGTGTCGGTGGCTGCGATTGAAATTGCACGTACCAACTGGCGGCGGCTTCGAACGTCTTGCGATCCGGGGCAGCCATTACATGCCCGCCATGATCAAGGCGCATTCAGTCAGGGCCCGAACCATATGTTTCTTGACGGTGGTCAGCGAGACACGCAACTGATCGGCGATCTGTTGATAAGTCAGGCCTTCGACCTGGGACAGCATGAAAATTCGCCTGGCCCGCTCCCCCAGCCCACACAAGGCTTTATCCACAGCAACGAGGGTTTCAATGATGATGGCCTTGTCTTCTTCACTGATTGCGATCGCTTCGGGCCGGTCTGCCAGGGTTTGCAGATAGGCCTGCTCAATGGCGCGGCGACGATAGCGGTCAATCACCAGTCCCCGGGCAACTGTGGCCAGATAGTCCCTGGGCTCGAGGATCTGCGTCGCATTGCGGCCCCCCAGGATCCGCACGAACGTATCGTGTGCCACGTCAGCTGCATCGCAGGCGTTATGCAACTTTCCCTTGAGCCAGCTGTGCAACCACGAATGGTGCTGCTCATAGATGTGTTGGACTGCAACGGTATGCGAGGGAAGGGCCATGAGAGGTGACGAGGCAGGTTAATGATAATAACTATTATTAACTGCCGTGACGCTTTCTCACAATAGGCGTTCCATCAACCCGTTTCACAAATGCAAATGAACTGTTTCCTGCCTGACCGAGGATTTTCGGAGGCATCTGCCTGCCTGAAACTTATCGGGATCCGTATTTTCTGTGGATTAAGCCCTGTGAATAACCGCCCCTGTGCCCGGTTGATAACCAGGCTTGAAACCTGAGTAAAAACCCCTCTGTGGATAACCACCCGTTTAATCCACAGGCTTAAAGCACTTATCCAAGGGCCTCATTGGCACCTAACCACAGACTTTCGAATCTCTGTACATAACGTAAATAAAGGCCTGTAGAGATCTATCCACAGAAACATGCCTCAGTAGAAATAAACATAAAAACAAAGATTTAATAAATTTCTCTCTTTTAATTTCTATTGTTCGTGATTCATCCACAGCTGGTTAAATTTTGTGCAAAGGGTTCTTTAGGAAGGGCGAAGTCCCTATACTTGCCGACTCGTTCGAAAACCTGATCTCGAACGCTCATTCCTAATTACCTACAGAAGCAGGCACGAGGTGCGTGGTGGATTTCCCTTCCCGTTTTGAAGTGATCGTCATCGGCGGCGGTCATGCCGGTACCGAGGCAGCACTGGCGTCAGCACGCATGGGGGCAAAAACCCTGTTGCTGACGCATAACGTGGAAACCCTCGGCGCCATGAGCTGCAACCCCGCGATTGGCGGGATTGGCAAAAGCCATCTGGTCAAGGAAATCGATGCCCTCGGCGGCGCGATGGCCATGGCCACCGACAAAGGTGGTATTCAATTTCGCGTATTGAACAGTCGCAAAGGCCCGGCCGTACGAGCCACACGTGCTCAAGCCGACCGCATCCTGTACAAGGCCGCTGTCCGCGAAACCCTGGAAAACCAGCCGAACCTGTGGATATTTCAACAGGCAGCCGATGACCTGATCGTCGAACAAGACCAGGTACGCGGTGTTGTCACGCAAATGGGCCTGCGTTTCTTCGCAGAATCCGTGGTGTTGACCACCGGTACTTTCCTCGGCGGACTTATCCACATCGGTATGCAGAACTATTCCGGTGGCCGCGCCGGTGATCCACCGTCAATCGCCTTGGCTCAGCGCCTTCGCGAACTGCCACTGCGTGTTGGTCGCCTGAAAACCGGCACGCCGCCGCGAATTGATGGCCGGTCTGTGGATTTCTCGGTGATGACCGAGCAAGCCGGCGATACACCGATCCCGGTGATGTCGTTCATGGGCTCCAAGGAACAGCATCCGAAGCAGGTCAGTTGCTGGATTACCCATACCAACGCCCGCACCCACGAAATCATTGCTGCGAACCTCGACCGTTCGCCGATGTATTCCGGGGTGATCGAAGGTATTGGCCCGCGCTACTGCCCGTCGATCGAAGACAAGATCCACCGCTTTGCCGACAAGGAAAGCCACCAGGTCTTCATCGAGCCGGAAGGTCTGACCACCCATGAGCTGTACCCGAACGGAATTTCCACGTCTCTGCCGTTCGACGTGCAAATCCAGATCGTGCAGTCGATTCGCGGTATGGAAAATGCGCACATCGTGCGTCCTGGCTACGCCATCGAGTACGACTACTTCGACCCGCGTGACCTGAAATACAGCCTGGAAACCAAGGTCATCGGCGGTTTGTTCTTTGCAGGGCAAATCAACGGCACCACCGGTTACGAAGAAGCCGGCGCCCAGGGTTTGCTGGCCGGAACCAACGCGGCACTGCGTGCACAGGGCAAAGACAGCTGGTGCCCGCGTCGCGATGAGGCGTACATCGGTGTGTTGGTCGACGACCTGATCACCCTCGGAACCCAGGAACCGTACCGAATGTTTACGTCCCGGGCCGAATACCGCCTGATCCTGCGGGAAGACAACGCCGACCTGCGCTTGACCGAAAAAGGTCGCGAATTGGGCCTGGTCGACGACGTGCGTTGGGCGGCCTTCTGCAAAAAACGCGAAAGTATCGAGTTGGAAGAGCAACGCCTGAAAAGTACCTGGGTTCGCCCGGGCACCGAGCAAGGTGACGCGATTGCTGAAAAATTCGGCACGCCGCTGACTCACGAATACAACTTGCTGAACCTGCTGTCCCGTCCGGAAATCGACTACGCTGGTCTGATCTCGGTCACCGGCGGTGGCGCAGAAGATCCACAGGTTGCCGAGCAGGTCGAAATCAAGACCAAATACGCCGGTTACATTGACCGTCAGCAGGATGAGATCGCTCGTCTGCGGGCCAGCGAAGACACCAAGCTGCCTGTGGATATCGATTACACAAACATTTCCGGGCTGTCGAAAGAGATCCAAGGCAAGCTGGGGATAACTCGACCGGAGACCCTGGGCCAGGCGTCCCGTATCCCGGGCGTCACGCCGGCAGCCATCTCGCTGTTGATGATTCATTTGAAAAAACGCGGCGCGGGCCGTCAGTTGGAGCAAAGCGCTTGAGTTCGTTGGTCACCTCGCAACACGCCGAAGAGTTATCCACAGGTGCTCGCCAGCTTGGCGTCAACCTGACCGAAGCCCAGCACGAGTTGCTGCTGGGTTATCTGGCCCTGTTGATCAAATGGAACAAGGCTTACAACCTCACTGCGGTGCGTGACCCGGACGAAATGGTCTCCCGCCATCTGCTCGACAGTCTCAGTGTGATGCCGTTTATCGAAAACGGCCGCTGGCTCGACGTTGGCAGCGGCGGCGGCATGCCCGGCATCCCGCTGGCGATCCTGTTTCCGGAGTCGCAAGTGACCTGCCTGGACAGCAACGGCAAGAAAACCCGCTTCCTGACCCAGGTCAAACTCGAACTCAAGCTGGATAACCTGCAAGTTATCCACAGTCGCGTCGAAGCCTTTACGCCTGAACAGCCTTTCAACGGAATTGTTTCCCGGGCGTTCAGCAGCATGGAGAACTTCAGCAACTGGACCCGCCACCTCGGCGACCGCGATACCCGTTGGCTGGCAATGAAGGGCGTTCATCCAAGCGACGAGCTGTTAGCATTGCCGGCAGACTTCCACCTCGATAGCGAACACGCCTTGGCCGTACCCGGTTGCCAAGGCCAACGCCATCTGCTGATACTGCGCCGCACGGCATGATTGGGAACACAAGCAAGAATGGCTAAGGTATTCGCGATAGCGAACCAGAAAGGTGGCGTGGGCAAAACCACCACCTGCATCAACCTCGCAGCATCCTTGGTCGCTACCAAGCGTCGGGTGCTGTTGATCGATCTCGATCCACAGGGCAACGCCACTATGGGTAGCGGTGTGGATAAACACGGCCTGGAAAACTCGGTCTACGACTTGCTGATTGGCGAGTGCGACCTGGCCCAGGCCATGCACTTCTCCGAGCACGGTGGTTATCAACTGCTGCCGGCCAACCGCGATTTGACCGCGGCGGAAGTGGTGCTGCTGGAAATGCAGATGAAAGAAAGCCGTCTGCGCAGCGCCCTGGCGCCGATCCGCGAGAATTACGACTACATTTTGATCGACTGCCCGCCGTCGCTGTCGATGCTGACGTTGAACGCACTGGTTGCGGCCGACGGGGTGATTATCCCCATGCAGTGCGAGTACTTCGCGCTCGAAGGCTTGAGCGACCTTGTGGATAACATCAAGCGTATCGCCGAGTTGCTCAACCCGAACCTGCAAATCGAAGGCCTGCTGCGGACCATGTATGACCCGCGCCTGAGCCTGATGAACGATGTGTCGGCACAGCTCAAGGAACACTTCGGCGATCAGCTCTACGACACCGTGATTCCACGCAACATCCGCCTGGCCGAAGCGCCAAGCTATGGCATGCCCGCGCTGGCGTACGACAAGTCTTCCCGCGGCGCCATTGCCTATCTGGCGCTGGCCGGCGAGATGGTTCGCCGTCAACGCCGCAATTCACGCACCGCTGCAGCCCAGCCAACTTAAGGAATCCCCATGGCCGTCAAGAAACGAGGTCTCGGACGTGGACTGGATGCACTGCTGAGTGGTCCGACTGTCACGACCCTTGAAGAGCAAGCGGTGCAGGCCGACGAGCGCGAGCTGCAGCACCTGCCGCTGGACCTGATCCAGCGCGGCAAATACCAGCCGCGCCGGGACATGGACCCGCAGGCGCTGGAGGAATTGGCGAATTCGATCAAGGCCCAGGGCGTGATGCAGCCGATCGTGGTGCGCCCGATTGGTGCAGGCCGCTTTGAAATCATCGCCGGCGAGCGCCGCTGGCGCGCCAGCCAGCAGGCCGGCAAGGAAACCATTCCGGCAATGGTGCGCGATGTGCCGGATGAAACCGCCATCGCCATGGCGTTGATCGAGAACATCCAGCGTGAAGACCTCAATCCGATCGAGGAAGCGATCGCCCTGCAGCGTTTGCAGCAGGAGTTCAAACTGACTCAGCAGGAAGTCGCGGATGCGGTGGGCAAGTCCCGGGTTACCGTGTCCAACCTGTTGCGCCTGATCGCGCTGCCGGAAGTCATCAAAACCATGCTTTCCCATGGCGACCTGGAAATGGGTCATGCCCGTGCTTTGCTCGGTTTGCCGGAAAATCAACAGGTTGAGGGGGCGCGACACGTTGTCGCACGAGGCCTCACCGTTCGTCAGACCGAGGCCCTGGTTCGCCAGTGGCTCAGTGGCAAACCTGCACCGGTCGAAACCGCCAAACCTGATCCGGATATTGCACGCCTGGAGCAGCGCCTGGCCGAACGCCTAGGCTCTGCGGTGCAAATTCGTCATGGCAAGAAAGGCAAAGGGCAATTGGTCATCGGATATAACTCATTGGATGAGCTTCAGGGCGTCCTTGCCCACATCCGCTGAAACAATTGCTTCTGTAGCGCGCAGTCGGAAATCACTACCCGGCAGTTGAATAGGGGCAGAACCGCCCCTATACTCTGCGCGCATTTTGTCGGCACAAATTATGCCAAGTTATTGATTTCCGGCAGCCGACCATTGAGGAGCAAGAGTGATGGAAACCCGCACGCCAAACACGTTGCCGTTCCATCGCTTGGCCGTTTTCCCGGTTTTAGTGGCTCAATTTGTCATTTTACTGATCGCCTCTTTGGCGCTCTGGTATTGGTATGGAGTCGTAGCCGGATACTCGGGACTCTGCGGAGGCCTGATAGCCTTGCTGCCCAATATGTATTTTGCTCACAGGGCCTTTCGGTTTTCCGGCGCCCGAGCAGCCCAGGCTATCGTCCGGTCTTTTTATGCCGGCGAGGCGGGGAAATTGATTTTGACGGCAGTGCTGTTTGCACTGACCTTTGCAGGTGTGAAGCCATTGGCGCCGCTGGCTGTATTCGGCGTCTTCGTGTTGACCCAACTGGTCAGCTGGTTCGCTCCCCTGCTAATGAAAACAAGACTTTCGAAACCTTAGGGCGTTTGAGGCAACCATGGCAGAAACAACCGCTTCGGGCTATATCCAGCACCACTTGCAGAACCTGACCTTCGGTCAGCTTCCCAACGGCGGCTGGGGCTTTGCCCACTCCGCAGCAGAAGCCAAAGAAATGGGCTTCTGGGCATTCCACCTGGATACTCTGGGCTGGTCTGTCGCATTGGGTCTGATCTTCGTCCTGATTTTCCGCATGGCGGCAACGAAGGCGACTTCCGGTCAGCCAGGTGCTTTGCAGAACTTCGTTGAAGTATTGGTCGAATTCGTCGATGGCAGCGTGCGGGACAGCTTCCATGGTCGTAGCGCGGTGATTGCACCGTTGGCACTGACCATCTTCGTCTGGGTGTTCCTGATGAACGCCGTCGACCTGATCCCGGTCGACTGGATTCCTCAGCTGGCCATCCTGATCTCCGGCGATCACCACATTCCATTCCGTGCGGTTTCGACCACGGACCCTAACGCCACCCTGGGCATGGCCCTGTCGGTGTTCGCGTTGATCATTTTCTACAGCATCAAGATCAAGGGCATCGGCGGCTTCATCGGCGAACTGACCCTGCACCCGTTCGGCAGCAAGAACATCTTCGTTCAAGCGCTGCTGATCCCGGTGAACTTCCTGCTGGAGTTCGTGACCCTGGTCGCCAAGCCGATTTCCCTGGCCCTGCGACTGTTCGGCAACATGTATGCCGGCGAGCTGGTGTTCATTCTGATCGCTGTGATGTTCGGCAGTGGTCTGCTCTGGCTTAGCGGCCTGGGCATTGTTCTGCAGTGGGCGTGGGCTGTGTTCCACATCCTGATCATCACCCTGCAGGCGTTTATCTTCATGATGCTGACCATCGTCTACCTGTCGATGGCGCACGAAGAGAACCATTAAGACCAGTCTCGACTAGTCTGATGTCCCTCCCGGTCAAACGGGAGGGTAGCCCTGAAGGGCTATGAAACGATTTGTTTTACCGCTTTAAAATCTAAAAAACCTAAACCATACGACGTAAAAGTCGGGAGGAAAGATGGAAACTGTAGTTGGTCTAACCGCTATCGCTGTTGCACTGTTGATCGGCCTGGGCGCCCTGGGTACTGCCATTGGTTTCGGCCTGCTGGGCGGCAAGTTCCTGGAAGGCGCAGCGCGTCAGCCAGAAATGGTTCCAATGCTGCAAGTTAAAATGTTCATCGTCGCCGGCCTGCTCGACGCCGTGACCATGATCGGTGTTGGTATCGCTCTGTTCTTCACCTTCGCGAACCCCTTCGTTGGTCAACTCGCCGGTTAATCACTCGTTTTTTCGAGTGATTGGTGTGTTGTGCAACGAACGAGCGAGGTATTGGCGTGAACATTAATGCAACCATTATTGGTCAGTCCTTAGCGTTCTTGATTTTTGTAGTTTTCTGCATGAAGTTCGTATGGCCTCCGGTCATCGCGGCTTTGCACGAACGTCAGAAGAAGATCGCAGACGGACTGGACGCTGCCGCACGAGCAGCTCGCGACCTGGAGTTGGCCCAAGATAAAGCGGGTCAACAACTGCGCGAAGCGAAAGCTCAGGCAGCTGAAATCATTGAGCAAGCCAAGAAACGCGGTAACCAGATCGTTGAAGAGGCTGTTGAAAAAGCCCGTATCGACGCTGACCGTGTGAAGGTTCAGGCTCAAGCCGAGATCGAGCAGGAACTGAACGGTGTCAAAGATGCGCTGCGTGCCCAACTGGGTGCTCTGGCCGTCGGCGGTGCTGAGAAGATCCTGGGTGCCACAATCGATCAAAACGCGCACGCGGAGCTGGTAAACAAACTGGCTGCTGAAATTTAAGCGAGGGCGATCATGGCAGAATTGACCACGTTGGCCCGACCTTACGCTAAGGCAGCCTTCGAGCACGCCCAGGCCCACCAGCAGCTGGCCTCTTGGTCAGCCATGCTCGGCCTGGCTGCAGCAGTGTCGCAAGACGACACCATGCAGCGCGTGCTCAAGGCCCCGCGACTGACGAGCGCAGACAAGGCCGCCACGTTTATTGACGTGTGCGGCGACAAGTTTGATGTGAAAGTGCAGAGCTTCATCCACGTCGTTGCCGAAAACGACCGTCTCCCGCTTCTGCCGGAGATCGCCGCTCTGTTTGACCTGTACAAGGCCGAACAAGAGAAATCGGTAGATGTTGAAGTGACCAGTGCTTTTGCATTGAACCAAGAACAGCAAGACAAACTCGCCAAGGTTCTCAGTGCACGACTCGACCGGGAAGTGCGCCTGCAAGTTGCGGAGGATGCCACCCTGATTGGTGGTGTCATCATTCGCGCCGGCGACCTGGTTATCGATGGCTCGATTCGCGGCAAACTCGCGAATCTTGCCGAAGCATTGAAATCTTGAGTTTGAAGGGGCAGCAGAGCAATGCAGCAACTCAATCCTTCCGAAATAAGTGAAATTATCAAGGGCCGCATCGACAAGCTCGATGTGACCTCCCAAGCCCGTAACGAAGGCACTGTCGTCAGCGTATCTGACGGCATCGTGCGGATTCACGGTCTGGCCGACGTAATGTACGGCGAGATGATCGAGTTTCCGGGCGGCGTCTACGGTATGGCCCTCAACCTGGAGCAAGACTCTGTAGGTGCCGTTGTATTGGGCTCCTACCAGACTCTGGCCGAAGGCATGAGCGCCAAGTGCACAGGCCGCATCCTGGAAGTTCCGGTTGGTAAGGAACTGCTGGGTCGCGTTGTCGACGCACTGGGTAACCCAGTTGACGGCAAAGGTCCGCTGAACAACACCGAGACCGATGCGGTCGAGAAAGTTGCTCCAGGCGTGATCTGGCGTAAGTCGGTAGACCAGCCTGTACAGACTGGCTACAAGGCTGTCGATGCCATGATTCCTGTCGGCCGTGGCCAGCGTGAGCTGATCATCGGTGACCGTCAGATCGGTAAAACCGCTCTGGCGATCGACGCGATCATCAACCAGAAAGACAGCGGGATTTTCTGCGTCTACGTAGCCATCGGTCAGAAACAATCGACCATCGCCAACGTGGTTCGCAAGCTGGAAGAAAACGGCGCCCTGGCTAACACCATCGTCGTGGCCGCCAGTGCTTCCGAATCCGCTGCACTTCAGTTCCTGGCACCGTACTCCGGTTGCACCATGGGCGAATACTTCCGCGACCGCGGTGAAGACGCGCTGATCGTTTATGACGATCTGTCCAAGCAAGCAGTGGCTTACCGCCAGATTTCCCTGCTGCTGCGCCGTCCACCAGGCCGTGAAGCTTACCCAGGCGACGTGTTCTATCTCCACTCCCGTCTGCTGGAGCGCGCATCCCGCGTTTCGGAAGAATACGTAGAGAAGTTCACCAACGGCGCAGTGACCGGCAAAACCGGTTCCCTGACCGCACTGCCGATCATCGAAACCCAGGCTGGCGACGTTTCCGCGTTCGTTCCGACCAACGTGATTTCCATCACCGACGGTCAGATCTTCCTGGAATCGGCCATGTTCAACTCCGGGATCCGTCCTGCAGTGAACGCCGGTGTTTCGGTATCCCGTGTGGGTGGTGCCGCTCAGACCAAGATCATCAAGAAGCTCTCCGGTGGTATCCGTACCGCTCTGGCTCAGTACCGTGAACTGGCGGCATTCGCCCAGTTCGCTTCTGACCTGGACGAAGCGACCCGTAAGCAACTTGAGCATGGTCAGCGCGTTACCGAGCTGATGAAGCAGAAGCAATACGCACCAATGTCGATCGCTGACATGGCGCTGTCGCTGTATGCCGCTGAGCGTGGGTTCCTGACCGACGTTGAAATCACCAAGGTCGGCAGCTTCGAACAAGCGCTGATTGCTTACTTCAACCGCGATCACGCCGAATTGATGGCGAAGATCAACGTGAAGGGTGACTTCAATGACGACATCGACGCTGGCATCAAAGCCGGTATCGAGAAGTTCAAGGCCACCCAAACCTGGTAAGCCGCAGCGGGGGCCGCGAGGCTCCCGCTTGCTAACCTGATAGGTGTTACATGGCAGGCGCAAAAGAGATTCGCAGTAAGATTGCGAGCATCAAAAGCACGCAAAAGATCACCAGCGCCATGGAAAAAGTGGCGGTCAGCAAAATGCGCAAGGCACAAATGCGCATGGCTGCTAGCCGTCCCTACGCGGAGCGTATCCGCCAGGTTATTGGTCATCTGGCCAACGCCAACCCGGAATATCGCCACCCGTTCATGATCGATCGCGAAGTAAAGCGCGTCGGTTATGTCGTGGTGAGCAGTGACCGTGGTTTGTGCGGTGGTTTGAATACCAACCTGTTCAAGGCCCTGGTCAAGGACATGGCGGTAAACCGCGAAAAAGGCGTCGAGATCGATCTGTGTGTGGTCGGTAGCAAGGGTGCGGCCTTTTTCCGCAACTTCGGCGGTAACGTCGTTGCAGCTATCAGCCACCTGGGTGAAGAACCGTCGATCAATGATTTGATCGGCAGCGTCAAGGTGATGCTGGATGCATACCTGGAAGGCCGGATTGACCGCCTCTCCGTGGTATCCAACAAGTTCATCAACACCATGACGCAACAGCCTACCGTGGAGCAGTTGATTCCATTGGTGGCCGCCCCGGAACAAGAACTCAAGCACCACTGGGACTACCTCTACGAACCAGACGCCAAAGAGCTGCTTGACGGCTTGATGGTGCGCTACGTGGAGTCGCAGGTGTACCAGGCGGTGGTCGAGAACAACGCGGCTGAACAAGCTGCGCGGATGATCGCGATGAAGAACGCTACCGACAACGCCGGTGATTTGATCAGCGATTTGCAGCTGATCTACAACAAGGCGCGTCAGGCTGCGATCACCCAAGAGATCTCGGAAATCGTCGGCGGCGCTGCCGCGGTTTAACGGTTCAAATATTCAGAGGATCCAGCTATGAGTAGCGGACGTATCGTTCAAATCATCGGCGCCGTTATCGACGTGGAATTCCCACGCGACAGCGTACCGAGCATCTACAACGCTTTGAAAGTCAAAAGCGATGCAGGCACCACCCTGGAAGTTCAGCAGCAGCTGGGCGACGGTGTGGTTCGTACCATTGCAATGGGTTCCACCGAAGGCTTGAAGCGCGGTCTGGAAGTCACTGACTCTGGCGCAGCCATCTCCGTACCGGTCGGTAAAGCGACCCTGGGCCGGATCATGGACGTCCTCGGTAACCCGATCGACGAAGCCGGTCCAATCGACACCGAAGAGCGCTGGGGCATTCACCGTCCTGCGCCTTCCTTCGCGGAACAAGCGGGCGGCAACGACCTGCTGGAAACCGGCATCAAGGTTATCGACCTGGTTTGCCCGTTCGCCAAGGGCGGTAAAGTCGGTCTGTTCGGTGGTGCCGGTGTAGGCAAAACCGTAAACATGATGGAACTGATCCGTAACATCGCCATCGAGCACAGCGGTTATTCCGTGTTCGCCGGTGTGGGTGAGCGTACTCGTGAGGGTAACGACTTCTACCACGAGATGAAGGATTCCAACGTTCTGGACAAAGTGGCACTGGTTTACGGTCAGATGAACGAGCCGCCGGGTAACCGTCTGCGCGTAGCACTGACCGGCCTGACCATGGCCGAGAAGTTCCGTGATGAAGGTAACGACGTTCTGCTGTTCGTCGACAACATCTATCGTTACACCCTGGCCGGTACTGAAGTATCCGCACTGCTGGGCCGTATGCCTTCCGCAGTAGGTTACCAGCCGACCCTGGCCGAAGAGATGGGTACTCTGCAAGAGCGTATCACTTCGACCAAAAACGGTTCGATCACCTCGATCCAAGCGGTATACGTACCTGCGGATGACTTGACTGACCCGTCGCCAGCGACCACGTTCGCCCACTTGGACGCCACCGTCGTACTGTCCCGTGACATCGCCTCCCTGGGTATCTACCCAGCGGTCGATCCACTGGACTCGACTTCGCGCCAGCTGGACCCGAACGTCATCGGCCAGGAACACTACGACACCGCTCGCGGCGTCCAGTACGTTCTGCAGCGTTACAAAGAACTGAAGGACATCATTGCGATCCTGGGTATGGACGAGCTGTCGGAAACCGACAAGCAGTTGGTATCCCGCGCTCGTAAGATCCAGCGCTTCTTGTCGCAGCCGTTCTTCGTGGCTGAAGTCTTCACCGGTGCCTCGGGTAAATACGTTTCCCTGAAAGACACCATTGCTGGCTTCAAAGGCATCCTCAACGGTGACTACGACCACCTGCCAGAACAAGCGTTCTACATGGTCGGCGGCATCGAAGAAGCGATCGAGAAAGCCAAGAAACTGTAATTCCGGCGCCCGGTAACGGGCGCTAATCAGGTTGAGGCAAGCAGATGGCTATGACATTCCATTGCGATATCGTCAGCGCGGAAGGGGAAATCTTCTCCGGTCAGATCGAGAGTGTGATTGCACACGGCGAACTGGGCGACCTGGGTATTAACTTTGGCCACGCGCCATTGATTACATCCTTGAAGCCTGGTCCGATCACTCTGACCAAGCTGGGCGGGGAACGGGAGGTGTTTTACATCTCCGGTGGTTTCCTCGAGGTTCAGCCGAACATGGTCAAGGTACTTGCCGACACCGTGCAACGTGCTGCCGACCTGGATGAAGCCTCCGCTCAGGAAGCCGTCAAGGCTGCCGAGAAGGCCCTGAACGAAAAAGGCGCAGATTTCGACTACGGTTCTGCTGCTGCACGTCTGGCCGAGGCCGCAGCTCAGCTGCGCACCGTCCAGCAGATCCGCAAGAAGTTTGGCGGCTAAGCCGTCAAGCCTCATGCGTGATTGATTAAAAAGGGTAGCCTCGGCTACCCTTTTTCTTTTTTTGCAAAACACTTCTTTGGTCTGAAGTCTGACCGCCCAGGATTGGTAGCCATTCATGTCTCTCGAAATCGTAATTCTTGCCGCAGGCCAGGGCACCCGTATGCGTTCGGCCCTGCCCAAGGTGCTGCACCCGGTTGCCGGCAACTCCATGCTTGGCCATGTTATCCACAGCGCCCGGCAGCTGGATCCACAGCGCATTCATGTGGTGATCGGCCACGGTGCCGATGTGGTGCGTGAGCGGCTGGCGGCGGATGACCTGAATTTCGTATTGCAGGACAAGCAATTGGGTACCGGCCATGCCACCGCGCAGGCCGTGCCGTTCATCAAGGCCGACACCGTGCTGATCCTCTACGGTGACGTGCCGCTGATCGAAGTGGAAACCTTGCAGCGCCTGCTCAAGCACGTGGTGCCAGGCCAGATGGGCTTGCTCACTGTCGAGTTGGACGACCCGACCGGCTACGGTCGCATCGTGCGCAACGCTGACGGCAAGGTCGCCGCCATCGTCGAGCATAAAGACGCCAGCGAAGCCCAGCGCGCCATCACTGAAGGCAACACCGGCATCCTCGCTGTGCCGGCTGACCGCCTGGCTGACTGGATGAGCCGCTTGTCCAACAACAACGCCCAAGGCGAGTACTACCTGACCGACGTCATCGAGATGGCCGTCAGCGATGGCCTGGTGGTAGCCACCGAACAGCCCCACGACCCGATGGAAGTGCAGGGCGCCAACGACCGCAAGCAACTGGCGGAGCTGGAGCGTCACTACCAACTGCGTGAAGGCCGCCGCCTGATGGCGCTGGGCGTGACGCTGCGTGATCCGGCACGTTTCGATGTGCGGGGTGACGTCACCGTTGGCCGCGACGTGCTGATCGATATCAACGTGATCCTCGAAGGCCGCGTGGTCATCGAAGATGACGTGGTGATCGGGCCTAACTGCGTGATCAAGGACAGCACCCTGCGCAAAGGTGTGGTGATCAAGGCCAACAGCCATATCGACGGTGCGCTGATGGGCGAGGGCAGTGATGCCGGCCCGTTCGCGCGTTTGCGTCCGGGCAGCGTGCTGGGCGCCCGCGCCCATGTGGGTAACTTTGTAGAACTGAAAAACGCCCGGATGGGCGACGACGCCAAGGCCGGCCATCTGGCCTACCTCGGTGATGCAGTGATCGGTGCCCGCAGCAATATCGGCGCAGGCGCCATCACCTGCAATTACGACGGCGCCAACAAGTACCAGACGACCATTGGCGAAGACGTGTTTATCGGCTCCAACAACTCGCTGATCGCCCCCGTCACTATCGGTGATGGTTCAAACACCGCCGCAGGTTCCACCATCAACCAGGATGTGGATAAGTCCCAGTTGGCCGTCGCCCGCGCCCGCCAGCGCAACATCGACGGCTGGAAACGCCCGGTCAAAATCAAGAAGAGCTGAGTTATCCACAACCCTGAGACACTGCGGTACTTATGTGGGAGCGGGCTTGCTCGCGAAGGCGGTCTTTCGGTTGATACATGCGCCGACTGACACACCGCCTTCGCGAGCAAGCCCGCTCCCACATTTTTATCTGTGTTGATTCAAAAAACTCAGTCGCATGCTTGACCATTTTGAATGAATAGGTTTTGATTGCCTTCGTTATCTTTCGAAACGAAACTTATCATCACCATGTCGAAACGAAATACACCCCAACGTCGCCACAACATCCTTGCCATGCTCACCGAGCAAGGTGAAGTCAGCGTGGACGAATTGGCCAAGCGTTTCGAAACCTCGGAAGTCACCATCCGTAAGGACCTGGCGGCCCTCGAAAGTAACGGCCTGTTGCTGCGTCGCTACGGTGGCGCCATCACCATGCCTCAGGAACTGGTCGGTGATCCGGCACAGCCCATTTCGGCCTACAAGCGCGCCATCGCCCGTGCGGCCGTCCGGCGTTTGCGGGAACACGCGCGCATCATCATCGACAGCGGCAGCACCACCGCCGCCATGATCCCCGAATTGGGCCACCAGCCCGGCCTGGTGGTGATGACCAACTCCCTGCACGTGGCCAGCGCCTTGAGCGACCTGGAACACGAGCCGGTATTGTTGATGACCGGCGGCACCTGGGACCCGCATTCGGACTCGTTCCAGGGTCAGGTCGCCGAACAGGTACTGCGTTCCTACGATTTCGACCAGCTCTTTATTGGTGCCGATGGCATCGACCTGGAGCGCGGCACCACCACCTTCAACGAATTACTGGGGCTGAGCCGCGTCATGGCCGAAGTCGCCCGCGAAGTGGTGGTGATGGTCGAGTCCGACAAGATTGGCCGCAAGATCCCCAACCTGGAACTGCCCTGGAGCAGCGTCCATACCCTTATTACCGATGATCGCCTGCCACTTGAGGCCCGCGACCAGATTCAAGCCCGCGGCATCACGCTGATTTGCGCGGCAGTCATCTAGGAGAGAAACCATGTGTGGAATTGTTGGCGCAGTCGCTGAACGAAACGTCACTGCCATTTTGCTCGAAGGCCTCAAACGCCTGGAATACCGTGGCTACGACAGCGCCGGTGTGGCGCTCTTTACCAACGCCGGCAAGCTTGAGCGCATGCGTCGCCCGGGCAAGGTCAGCGAACTCGAACAAGCGTTGGCCGGTGAGCCGCTGGTAGGCCGCCTGGGTATCGCCCACACCCGTTGGGCCACCCACGGCGCGCCGTGCGAACGCAATGCTCACCCGCACTTCTCCGGTGACCTGGCGGTTGTGCACAACGGCATCATCGAAAACCACGAAGTGCTGCGTGAACAACTCAAGGGCCAGGGTTATGTCTTCACCTCGGACACCGACACCGAAGTCATCGCCCACCTGCTGAACCACAAGCTCAAGGACATCGGCGACCTGACCAACGCTCTCAAGGCCACCGTCAAGGAACTGCATGGCGCCTATGGCCTGGCCGTGATCAGCGCCAGCCAGCCTGACCGCCTGGTCGCCGCCCGCAGTGGCAGCCCATTGGTGATCGGCCTGGGCCTGGGCGAGAACTTCCTCGCCTCCGACCAACTGGCCCTGCGCCAGGTGACTGACCGCTTCATGTACCTGGAAGAAGGCGACATCGCCGAGATCCGCCGTGAAAGCGTGTCCATCTGGGACGTCAACGGCCAGTCCGTGGAACGTGAAGCCGTGCAGTACCGCGACGGCGCCGAAGCCGCCGACAAGGGCGAGTTCCGCCACTTCATGCTCAAGGAAATCCACGAGCAACCGGCCGTGGTGCAACGCACCCTGGAAGGTCGCCTGAGCCAGAACCAGGTATTGGTGCAAGCCTTCGGCCCGCAAGCTGCTGAGCTGTTCGCCAAAGTGCGCAACGTGCAAATCGTCGCCTGCGGCACCAGCTACCACGCCGGTATGGTCGCCCGTTACTGGCTGGAAGAACTGGCCGGCATCCCGTGCCAGGTCGAAGTCGCCAGCGAATTCCGCTACCGCAAGGTGGTGGTGCAGCCCGACACTCTGTTCGTGACCATCTCCCAGTCCGGCGAAACCGCCGACACCCTGGCCGCCCTGCGCAACGCCAAGGAACTGGGCTTCCTCGGCAGCCTGGCGATCTGCAACGTCGGCATCAGCTCGCTGGTGCGCGAGTCCGACCTGACCCTGCTGACCCAGGCCGGTCGTGAAATCGGCGTGGCATCCACCAAGGCCTTCACCACCCAGTTGGTCGGCCTGTTGTTGCTGACCCTGTCTCTGGGCCAGGTTCGCGGCACGCTGGGCGAAGGCGTTGAGGCACACCTGGTCGAAGAACTGCGCCGCCTGCCGGCCCGCCTGGGTGAAGCCCTGGCCATGGACAGCACTGTGGAGAAAGTCGCTGAGCTGTTCGCCGACAAACACCACACCCTGTTCCTCGGCCGTGGTGCGCAATACCCGGTGGCAATGGAAGGTTCGCTCAAACTCAAGGAAATCTCCTATATCCACGCCGAAGCCTACCCGGCCGGTGAGCTCAAGCACGGTCCGCTGGCCCTGGTGGATGACGACATGCCAGTCGTTACCGTCGCGCCGAACAACGAACTGCTGGAGAAGCTCAAGTCCAACCTGCAGGAAGTGCGCGCCCGTGGCGGGCAACTGATCGTGTTCGCCGACGAGAAGGCCGGCATGACCAATGGCGAAGGCACCCACGTCATCAACATGCCGCACATCCACGACACCCTGTCGCCGATCCTCTACACCATCCCGCTGCAGCTGCTGTCGTATTACGTGGCTGTGCTGAAGGGCACCGACGTTGACCAGCCGCGTAACCTGGCGAAGTCGGTGACGGTGGAATAAGCCGCACCCGAACCACCAAAACCCCCGTTCTTCGGGGGTTTTGCTTTTTCAGGCTACCGAGCATCGGGTCTTGCCGTTTCTGTGGACTAATTCCGGGAGTATTCCCCTGCTTTACCCCTAGAATGCGCCCTGTGGATAACTAGCCAGGGAATGCCGCCGCCATGAACATCGAACTGCTGATCGCCGGTATCGTCGTGCTGATCATTGTCGTCGGCCTGGTCGGCTGGCTGGTGGGGGTCTACAACGGCCTGGTGATGCGCCGCAACGATGTGGATAAAGCCTTCGCCAACATCGACGTGCTGCTCAAGCAGCGGGCAGACCAGATTCCCGACCTGATGCGCGTGGTGCAAACCGCCATGAACCATGAGAACGCGCTGTTCACCCGCCTCAGCGACGCCCGCACCGCGTACCTCAACGCCAGCAGCCTCACCGATAAAGTCGATGCCTCCAACCAGCTCAATACGGCGCTCAAGTCGGTGATTGCAGTGGCCGAGAATTATCCGACGCTGATCTCCGGCCCCAACATGGTCGAGTTGCAGCAGGCGATCTCGGCAGTGGAGGAACGCATCGCCGACCGTCGCGAGTTCTTCAATGAGTCGGTCAACCTCTACAACATCGCCATCGCGATTTTTCCTGATCTGTTCTTCGCCAAGATGCTCGGCTATCAGCGCATTCCGCTGCTGGCCATCAGCGCCGAAGAAACCCGCTACGACGGCGTGAAGCTTGAGGTGCCGGGGGCATGAAAACCACCCAGGCAGGGGTTGTCACAAAAAAACCAGCGTGGAAAACCCTGGTGGCACTGGTCTTTCTCGCCGGCTTTATTGGCCTGATGGTCTACGCCCCGACGATCCTGGTGGCGCTGTTTTTTCCTGTGTGCATCCTGATCGGACTGCTGGCCAGCTTCGGCCCCAATTTCTATCGCACCGAACAGCGCCTGGCCACCAGCCAGATACGCTCATTGGCCATGGGGCTGGTGGAGGTGAACGGCAAGGTGATCGTCGACACGCCCCTGATCTCCCCGGTCCACGGCAAGCCTTGCGCCGGTTACGTGTGGGTCATCGAAGAAGGCACCAAAGACAAGGATGGCGATTGGAGCTGGAGCCAGGTCTCGGCCGAGGCTCGCTGCAATGACTTCCGCCTGCAGGACGCCACCGGTGAAGTGACAGTGATTGCCGAGGGTATCGACCTGTTCGGCAAGAAGCGCCCTGACGACCATGAATGGATCAGCAGCTCCCGCCGCCAGGGCGAACTGCTCCTCACCCAGGATATGCAGGTGATGCTGATTGGCGACGCCTGCGAGCGTGCGGGCAAGACGGTGATTGCCCAGGGCCGGCAACCTGACGCGATGTTCGGCCTGGCCGAGACCAAGGAGGTGGAAAACCGCCGTGTGCTGGCGCCGCTGTGGCGCGCCGGTGGTTTCTACGCGGTGGTGGTGGGTTTGATCGGCGTCGGCATCATGGCCATGACGCCGGAACATTTTGCCCAACTGCATTTGCCGGGCCCCGCCACCTACCAGCAAATGGCAGAGCTGAATCCCGCCTATCGGTTTCTGGCCTGGTTGTACCGTGACAATGGCTTCGTGATTCCTTTCATGGCCGCGTTTGGCTTCTTGCTGACGATGTTTGTGGTGTTGCTCGCGCTGCGGCTCTTGCTGCCCACGGGCATGCGCCTGGCGGTAGGCCGCGTGCTGGGCGCCTGGATGGGCCTAGGCATGGTGATTGGCGGCGTAGTGACCTTGCTGCTGGTGGTGGCCCAGGTGGACACCATGAAGGTGTTCCTGGTGTGGATGATGATTCTGCTGGGCACCCTGGTGTTTTCGATCTTTGAGCAACGCAAGCTAGGGGTGGCGTACAAGCATTTCGCAAAAGATGCCGGCACTGCCGGTTTAGGCGACGAAGACGCCTGATCAGGGTACAAACTCAACCTTCAAGCCTCGGCTGGCGCTGCGGCCCTGATCGTCAGTGACCCGCAACCGGTACTCCCCCGACTTACCCGGCCGCCAGTTCAGCGTGGTTTGCGGCGGGCCCTGGCCGATCAGGGTCTGGTCGGCGAACCAATACAGCGTCAGTGCATCACTGGCCGCGTTGGCGTTCAGCGGGATGCTTTCCTGGGGCTGGGACAGGCGCAGGTGGTAGCTGACCTGGGTCAGCGGCGAGCGAATCTGTGGCGCTTCGCTTTGATCGCCGACACGGTTGGGTTGGCAGCTTTTCTGCACATTGGGCGGCGTACGCCGGGGCAGCCCGGCGGCGCGGAACAGCCGCTGCACATCACTGGGCCAGAATTCGAAGACTTCTTCACGGGTGTACTGCGGGTCGAACGGCGGGCACGCGGCCTTGCCGGTGCGGGTGTCGATCAGCACCGGGCGGTGCAGGTTGGACACCCGAATCGGTGACACGCCGGGGATGTACCAGGTCTTGCGGGTACGTGGGCACCAACGGTTGGGCAAGTCACCAGAGGCCGCGCAGACGTCGATGCGGATCAGCCCGGCAGGCGGCTTGTCGGGTTTGATCACCACATTGGGCAAGGCCAGCGGCAGGGCGTCGGCGATACGGAAGAACAACGGTGCCGCAGTTTTCGCACCGATAAACTCAGGATTCGGACGGCCATCGAAGTTGCCCACCCACACCACCAGCACGTACGGGCCTACGAGGCCGGCGCTCCATGCATCATGAAAACCCCAGGACGTGCCGGTCTTCCAGGCCGTACGCCAGTGGCGCCCCGGCAGCCCGTCCGGGCGCGGGTTGCGCCGCAGCATGTCGCGCACCATAAACGCGGCCTGCGGCGTGAGTAGCTGGGCGCCAGTGGTTTGCGGCTGTTCCTGCAAATAGCGCAGCGGCCGCAAATGCCCGTCACCAGCCAGCATCACATACAGCCGCGCCAGCTCCTCGGGCGTCATCTCGCCGCCGCCCAAGGCCAGCGCCAAGCCGTAATGGCTTTCGCCGCGCAGGCCCTTGATCCCGGCCCGTTGCAGCAATCCGTAGAGTGACGGTGAGCGGGTTTGGCTGGCCAGCCACACCGCCGGAATATTGCGGCTGCGAATCAGCGCGTCACGGGCTGTCACCGGCCCGACAAAACTGCCGTCGAAATTTTCCGGCTGGAAGTAGCCGAAGTTACTCGGCATGTCCTTGAGGATGCTCATGGGGTGGATCACCCCTTGGTCCAGCGCCAGCCCATACAGGAATGGCTTGAGGGTGGAGCCCGGCGAGCGCCGCGACAACACGCCGTTGACCTGGCCGTGGATGCTTGTGGATAAGTAGTCTGCCGAGCCCACCAGGGCTTTTACGCTCTGGTCGCGGCTGTCGATCAGGATCGCCGTGGCGTTTTCCACACCGCTGCTGCGGCGCTCGGCGATGAAGCCGGTGATCAGCCGTTCCAGCAATTGTTGCAGCGCCAGGTTGAGGGTGCTGTTCAACTCATTGCCGGTTTGCGAGGCCAGCAACTGTTCGCTCAGGTGCGGCGCGAGAAACGGGATCTGCTGGCGGTTGCGGGCTTCCAGCGGCAGGTCCAGCAAACTGTCGTTACGCGGGTCCTGTGGATAAGTTTCCCGCCAGTCGGCCATCAGCCGTTGCCGGGCGGTTTGCAGGGAAGGCCCAAAGCGCGCCCGACGACCCGGTTGCTGGGGAATCACGGCCAGCGCGAGGGCTTCAGACAAGGACAACTGCGCCGCTGACTTGCCAAAATAGATCCGGCTGGCCGCTTCGGCACCTTCGATATTGCCGCCCATGGGCGCCAGGTTGAGGTAGGCCTCAAGGATGTCGTGCTTGCTGTAACGCGCCTCCAGCCACAACGCCAGGGCCATCTGCTGCAGCTTGCCGGGCACTTGGCGAGTGTTGAGATCCCACAGGCGCCTCGCTAACTGCATGCTCAGCGTCGAACCGCCCTGACGCTGGCCGCCGCTATAGGTGGCCATGGCCGCCCGCAATAACGCCGGGGGATTGATCCCCGGGTGCCAGTAGAAATTGCGGTCTTCCTTGAGCAGCAACGCCTCCACCAGTGACGGAGAAATCCGTTCCAGGGGTAGCCAAAGGCGATATTGCCCGTCAGCCGCCAGGGTCATGCGCAGCAGCGAACCGTCATCGGCCAGCACCACCCGTGAGGAGGTGGCTGCCTGTTCCAGCGGCGCGTGGGGCCACAACCGTAGCCCCGCCAGAATCAACGCCGCTGCCAGCAGCGGCGTCAGGCTTTTAAGGCTTGGTAATTTCAAGCTGGCCTACTTTGCCGCGTCCTTGCAGGGTGGTTTCGTACATGCCCTCGGCGTAGGCCGGTGGCGTATTGAAGGTACCGGCGTTGGTGGCGCGCACGCGGTACACGAAGGTGCCTACATCCCGCAGCGCGGTGCCGTACAACACCACTCGGTCATCACGCACGTCGACGTAGTCCGGTTGCCAGTTGCTCAAGTCGGTCTCGCCAATCGGCGCCTGCCAGGAGTCGGCTTCTTCGGTGTCTTCGCCGGTTTCAACGTACTCCGAATCGTCGCCTTCGCTTTCCTCGGTGCTGGCCGCTTCCGGCTCCGGCGGCAAGTTATACACAGGTTCGACACCACCCGGCAGCAAGTCGACTACGGCCACTTGCTGCACCTGATCACGGTCGGTGGCCCGCAAGCGCAGGCGCACCAGGAACTCATCGCCTACCGCGACCTTGCTGACTGGATTGCCTTTGAGGTCGAGGTATTCGTGGATGATTTCCAGGCCGCTGTTGATCGGCTTGAGGTTGGCGCCCTTGTCATAGCCCGCTTCGCTCAGCATGTAGAACGCCGCCGGGCCGTCGGATTTTTCCATCTGCAGTTTTTGCGTACCGGCAGGCACCGCCGCACGTGGCGGCTGGCCGGCCATCTGCAACAACTGTTGCTGCTTGTCGCTGAGCCATGCGGTGGCCTTGAGGGTCATGTCGCTTTGGGCGCGCTGGCCGTAATTGTCCAGGGCCCGCAGCAACAGTGCCGCCGACAGCGAGTTGTAGCGTTGCTCGTTGAGACGCTTGCCGAGTTTATCCAGCAGGCTTGTCGGCACATCGTCGAGCATTTCCGGGAAGTGCCGCGCGAGCAAATGCAGGTGCTCGGCGTCGTGCACCAGCGGGTCGTAATACAGGCCGTCGCTGTTCCATTTATCCGACAGGGAAAGCCACGGCACCTTGCGGAACAAGGTATCGGCCTGACGATCCTGCTTGAGCAGCTTGTAGCTGGCGGCCAGGTACGCCGCGCCAATGTCGTTCTGCCAGGTGTCCTTGAAGTAGCTTTCGTAGCGCTCGCGGATATCGCTCAAGGCGCCGCTCACCAGAATCCCCTGACGGCTCAGCAGGTAACTGGCGTAGGCGCGGTTGCGCAATTCCGACAGGCCTTCGCTCGGGCCGTTGGCCAGGTCGGTGAGGTACGCGTTGGAACGTTGCAGCAGGTCTTCCGGCACCGGCAGCCCACGTTCCCGAGCTTCGATCAGGAAGTCGGTGGCGTACAGGCTGGCATACGGCGCCACATCCGGGTTGGCCGCCCACAAGCCGAAACCGCCGGCCTGGTTCTGCCGTTGACGCAGCATGCGCACCGCACCGCTGAAGGCCTGCTCGGCCTCCGGCGCGTTACCACCCCAGATCAACGCCGGCATGGCCTTGGACACCAATTGCTCGGTGCAGGCGTAGCCATAGTCATCCAGGTAATGCTTGAGGCCGTTGGCCCATACCAGCGGCGAAGCGGCGACGCCCAACTGCACATCGCGCAACTGGCTGAACAGCTCGCGGGTCGGTTTCAGCTCTTTGCTGGCGCTGTCGAAACGGCCCAGGCTCAGGGCCACCCGATGCTCGCTCAAGGGTCGGATCGACGTGGTTTCCGCCACCTGGATACGCTTGCCATCCGGCAGCACCGCGACGAAGCGCAAGTCGGCCGAGCCTAGGGTTTCCCCAACCTTGATCTTAAACTCGGCAACACCTTCCTTGCGCGGTTGCAGGGCCAGGGTGCTGGCCTTGTCGCCTTGCACCTGCAGGCCATCGCTGGTCTGCACTTCAAACTTCACGTCCGCCGCCGCGTCCAGGTTGCTGAACACCCCGGCGCTGACGCTGAACACATCCCCCGGTGCGACAAAGGCCGGCACGTTCGGCGTGATCACCAGCGGCCCGCGCACTTCGGTGTTGGCCTCGCTGACGCCCACGCTGTCGCTGTCCACGGCCACCGCAAACAGGTGCAGCTTGCCATTGAAGCTGTCCGGAACCTGGTAGTGCAGCACGGTTTCACCGGCCGGCAAGTCCACCAGGCCAGACCACCAGGCCACAGGCGGCTGATGTTTACGCTTGAACGGGTTGAGGTGGTTGGCCAGGGCGCCTTCCGTATCGCCACCCGGCGCTGCCCCACTGAGCAGGCGGCTGAATTCCGGCAGGATCAGGTCAAGGATCTGACTGGTGCCGACCTCCAGTGCACGCTTCTGGAAGAAGAAGCCCAACGGGTCCGGCGTCTGGTAGCGCGCCACTTGCAGGATGCCTTCGTCCACCGCGTAGACCACTGCGCGGCCAGGGCGGTCGGCGTTGACCTTGATATCCAGGGTCTGCCCCGGCTCGATCTTCGCCGGGCCTTCGACTTTCAGCGCCATGCGCCGCGCGTCGAGGTTGATGCTGAACGGCACTACGCCGTAGGACAGCGGGCTCATGTAGACCTCGGACGAACCAATGTCCCGTACGAACTGCACGTTGACGTAGGCATTGCCCTCAAGCCCCGCAGGAACGCGGATGTGTTGCACGCTGTTGGTGCTGTCGGCCTTGAACCACTGCTGGGTGTAGACCTTGTCCCGCTCGATGGTGATCAACCCGGCGCCGGTGTACGGCGCGCGAATGCTGATGGCGATCTCATCACCGGTGGCGTAGCTGCGTTTATCCAGGCGCAGTTGCAGTTCGGCGTTGCGCTCCAGGGAGCGCGAGGTGTTGCCCCGGCCGGCGACGCTGTAGTCGATCTGGTTCAGCAGGTTGCCGTTGGCGTCCTTGAGTTGCAGGGTGAAATCGCCCGGGGTGCCGGTGTTCAGGGTTTGCTTGGCGCCGTCCTTGGTCATCACCAGCGGCGAGGCCGGCTGGCTGATGTTCTTGATGCGCGACTCGTATTTGTAGGTGCCGTTGGATTGCTTCACCAGCACCGAGACGTAGCGGTGCTCGACCACTTCACTGGTCAGGCCGTCGACTGCGACTGGCGTAAGGTCTGGCGCCACGGCCAGCCATTGCACTTCACGCGGGGCGTCCTTGGCGACGAAAGACAGCGAATCCTTGCTCTTCACACCCACCAGGTACGGCGCCGCCGACACCAGCAATGCGCTTTGTGCGGCGACGTTGCGACCGCCTTCGGCTTCGTACACCTGGGTCATCACTTGCAGGCGGTAGGTGCTGTTGGCGAAGCGTTGCAGGTTCAAGTCCAGCACCGCCTGGCCATTGTCGTCGACGGTGGTTTCGGCCAGGTCTTCGGAGCTGGCTTCTTCCAGCGAGTCATTCAGGCGGAAGCGGTAATCCGGGTAGCGATCAAAGGCCGCGAGCGTCGGGCTCAGAGACATTTTCGCCGTGACGCGACGACCCGCCGCCGGAGCGCCGAACAAGTGCATCGCGGTGACCTTGGCCACCACCTGGTCCGGCGGGATCCAGCCCAGCACCGGTGTATCGTGCAGGCTCAGGCTGACTTTCATCCGGTCCGGTTCAAAGTCGCGGACCTTGAAGCTGACGCTGCCCAGGTCGGTACGACGCTGCTTCTCACCGATCAGTTGCAGGGTCGCGGTGTAATCGCCGGATGGCGCTACTTCGCTGCTTGGGAAATCGAAGGTTTCAAAACCGCTGGCCGACAGTTTCAACGGCTGGCGAATCACTTCAAGGCCACGGGGGTCGGTGATCTGCAACTCAACCGGCAGGCCTTGCAGGGCGCCTTTCCAGTCGCCGCTGCGCACGATCATGCCCAGGTGCGCGGTCTCGCCGGGCCGGTACAGGCCGCGATCGGTAAACAGGTAGGCGCTGAGGCGATTGATCGCACCGTCCTCTTCCAGGCCGCCTACATCAAAGCGTGACAAATCCAGCTGTTGCGACTGACGGGCAATCGGCAGGAAGGATTGGTCATTGCCGCGACTGACCACATACATCAACGGCGTTTTCTCACGGCGCAGTTCATCCAGCTTGGCGAAGTGCGCGTGACCTTCGGCGTCGGTATGGCCGCTGGCGACCGGCAAACCGTTGCGGCCGATGATATCGACCTGGGCGTCGGACACCGGCGAGCCGTTGCCGATGGACTGCACGTACACATCGTGGCTGCCATCGCTGGAGCGCTTGGCGATGATGCCCAAGTCGGTGACCACGATGAAACGCAGGTCGCTGGTGGTGTTGCGCGAGTAGTCGAAGGTGCGATCAGCCGGGTCGTCCTGCGGGCTCAGCTTGAGCACAAAAATCCCCCGGCGGCCGCCGTTGGCCGTCAGGTAGCTGCTCAGGTCGACATTGTCGTAGACGGTTTTCGACGGGTCGCCAGCCGACAGCGGAATGTCCAGGCTCTGACGCTCCACCATCCGGTCGAAGTAGTCATTGGCAAAATTCGGTCGGGCAAAGCTGCCGCTGCTCTGGTCCACCAGGTGTTGCAACTGGTTGGGCAGCAGGCGCGCGATTTCCACATGGGCGCCGGGTACGCCACGGGCCATGAAGCCCAGGCGTTTTTCGCCGGTGAGGCTGAGCAGGGCGCCGTCGGACAGGAACTGCAGCGTGCGTGGATAAGCCGGCATGCTCACGAGAGAGGCTGTCGGATTTTTCGCCAGGTAGCCGCCGATGGCTTCCAGGTTGGCCGGCACCCGCACATACAGGGCGCGGCCCGGCGGGGCCTTGAACTTGAAGGCGTGCAGGGTATTCAGCGGTTCGACGCTCGGCACGTGGGTCAGCTTGACCTTGGTGCTGCTGGCCAGCAGTTTGTCGTCGATGTCTTGCAGGTTCCAGGGGCGGGTATCGTCCTCGGCTTTTTCCGGCAGCATCCAGGCCTGCACCTTGTTGGCGATGGTCTCGTCGGCCACGGCGCTGGAACTGCTGAACATCAACACCGGCTCGGGTTCGCCGCGCTCGTTGTCGACAAAGCTGACTTCGGCGCCGGTAAAGGTCAGGCGATAGCGGCCGGGCACGGTGACTTCGGCCACCAGCGGTGCCGAGCTGGGATTGCCGCCATCACGGGCCTTGAGGCCTTCATCGAGCTTGGCGCTGACCGGGGTGCTTTCCAGTGGGGTGGCCAGGGCGGCAGAGCGCACAAAGGCGTTGAGCTTGTGTTCGTCGAAGGTGATTTCCGGGCGATTGGGCAGTTGCGCATCGCGGTAGGCCAAGCCTTTGCCGAGGGTGACCGAGGCACGTTTGCGTACGCTGTCTTCGTCTACCGGGTGGGAAAAGTGGAAGGTCGCTACCAGCTGTTTCTGCGTCGGGTTGCTCGGGTCCTGGTACAGCTCGTTTTGCGTCAAGGTGGCGCGGAACGGCTGGGTGGAGAATTGGCTGGTGTATTGGCTGAGCAGTACGCCGTCGGCCAACAGGGTTTTCTTGGCCAGGTCGATGGTGTAGTGGGCGTCGACGGGCCAGTCTTTTTCCGGGGTGAACACCAGGCTGCGGTCATCCGCCCAGCGCCAGGCGCCGGCGATGGCAGGCTTGAGGGTGATGCCTTCGGTGACCGGCTTGCCGATGGCCGCCAGCGGAGCCACGGATTCGGCGAAGCGTACCTGCAAGTTATCCACAACCGGTTGCGGCTGGGTGTAATCCGTCAGGTTGGGCTTGTGCAGCGAATAACCCACGGTGTGGGGCTGTGGCAGGTGGGAATACCAGTGCCAGCCGTAAAAGCCCGCGGCCAGCACGAGTACCAGGGCCAGCGCGCCGCCCGCAGCCTGGCGCGGATAAGCCCGGGCCTTGTGGCCGACGTTGACCAGACCGTTGCCTGTGGCTTGCAGCCAGCGCGGCGGCTGCCACTGGCCGAACAGGCTGCGCGCCAGCCATCGAACGGCGCTGAACAGAACACTCACCACTGAGATCAAGGCCCCGAAAAAACGGCGGCTGGTCGCTTTTAACGAATCAAACATGGTGAGCATCCCTGGCAATGTGTCGCGTATCTTACACGTCTCTTTGATACAAAAGATGACGGCAAATGCGCCGCAAAGCTCAGGCTTGCTGTACGAAGGTGAGGCGTATCGCAAAACCGATCAAAAGACTGCCAAACAGCCATTGCTGAAGGCGCTGGGCGGACGGGCTGCGTTCCAGCCAGCGGCCGATTCTTGCGCCGGCCAATCCATAGCAACTGTCGAATCCCAGGCCGACCGCCACCAGAATCGCCCCCAGCAGCGCAAACTGCGCCGTCACCGATGCGCCATGTGGATCAATGAATTGCGGCAGCAGCACGGAGCAGAACAGCAGCGCCTTGGGGTTGAGCAGGTTGGTCAGCAACCCCCGCTGGAAGGCTTCGCGCCAGGCATGCGCCGGTGCCGTGCTGTGCTCGGCGTTCAGGTTGGGCAGCAGGTTTGAGCGCAGGCACTGCACGCCGATCCACAGCAGATACGCCGCACCGCCCAGGCGCACCACATCGAAGGTCCAGGGTGCGACCTTGAACAGGGTCGCCAGGCCCATCCCCGCCAGCGCCACGTGGCAGGCTCGCGCCAGGCCCAAGCCGCCTGCGGTTGCCAGTGCCATCGCCTTGCCCTGGCGGGCGCCGGTTTGCAGCAGCAGGATCATGTCCGGGCCGGGCAGCAGGTACACCACTGCCAACGCGACTGAAAACAACCAGAGTTCTGCCATGTGCCTGCCCCTTGCGGTAGGTGATTCGTAGGGCAATTTTAGGGGCGAAGGCCGGGGCAGGTGCTTGCGTAGTCAGATGGAAAAGCGTCTAGTCTTGGCACAATCTGCCACTTTTTTCGGGCGAAACATTTCACTTATGCCAAATCTGAAGCTGGACGCATTTGACCGCAAGATTCTTGAAGCCCTGCAACGGGATGGCCGGCTGAGCAACGTGCAACTGGCGGACGAGATTGGCCTGTCGGCCTCGCCCTGCTTGCGGCGTGTGCGGCTGCTGGAAGAGGCCGGGGTGATTCGTGGTTACCAGGCAAGCCTGGACCGGGATGAAGTCGGGTTGGGGCTGACGGTGTTTGTCGGGGTGAAAGTGGAGCGGCATAACGACGAACAGGCGGAGGCGTTTCGGTTGGCGGTGACGGCGCTGCCCCAGGTGATTTCGGCGTTTCTGGTGTCGGGGGAATCGGATTTTCTGCTGCAAGTGGTGGTGCCGGACTTGCGCGGGTATGAACGGTTCCTGACAGGGAGCTTGTTGAAGTTGCCGGGGGTGAGTGATATCCGCAGCAACTTCGCGATTCAGACGGTGAAGACGCCTGGGGCATTGCCGCTGAGTCACCTTCCCGGCTAGATCGTTCCCACGCTCCGCGTGGGAATGCCGCCCTGGACGCTCCGCGTCCGCTCTAAAAGTCGTGACGCGGAGCGTCACCGGATGCATTCCCACGCAGAGCGTGGGAACGATCAGATAAGGACGCCGGGGGCACCTTCCCGGCTGGTGATTTCTTATTGTGGTAAGGACGCTTGTTGTGGCGAGGGAGCTTGCTCCCGCTGGGCTGCGTAGCGGCCCCAAAATCCTGGGAGCGCTGCGCACTCCAGCGGGAGCAAGCTCCCTCGCCACTGGGGTTGTGTGGATTTGGGGAGGAAGGTGGTCGTCAGGTCCACCAGTAGCGCACGAGATGAAAAAAGATCGGCGCGGCAAAACACACTGAATCCAGCCGATCCAGCATCCCGCCGTGCCCTTCGATCATGTGCCCCCAATCCTTCACGCCGCGGTCGCGCTTGATTGCCGACATCACGATCCCGCCGGCAAACCCCAGCAGGTTGATCAACAGCGCAATCAGGAACGACTGCCAGGGATTGAACGGCGTGGTCCACCACAGCGCCGCGCCGATCAGGGATGACAGCAGGATCCCGCCGACAAACCCTTCCACGGTTTTCGATGGCGACAGGTTGGGCGCGATCTTGTGTTTGCCGAACAGCTTCCCGCACACGTACTGCAACACGTCCGACAGTTGCACCACGATCACCAGGTAGGCAATCAGCAGCAGGTTGCGGCCTTCGTAGCCGACGATATCCAGGGTCAGCAGCGCCGGCACGAAGGACACACAGAACACCGCGATCATCAGCCCCCATTGCACCTTCGACGCCCGTTCCAGGAAGTGCGTGCTGTCGCCGCCCAGTGACGCGAGGATCGGCAGCAGCAGGAACACGTACACCGGGATGAAGATCGAGAACAGCCCGTACCAGTCGAAGTAGATCAGCAGGTATTGCAGCGGCAGCGCCAGGTAGAAGGCCGCCACCAGCGCCGGGTAATCGCTTCGCCGGGTCGGCGTGAGTGTGAGGAATTCCCGCAGGGCATAGAACGACACGGCGTAAAACAGCAGGATCACCGCGCCGGTGCCGAGCCAGAACGCAATGCCAATCACCACCACCATCACCCACCACGCATTGATGCGGGCGTTGAGGTTGTCGATCACCGCGTTGGGTGTGCCACGGGTGCGCAGTTTGAGGATCAGGCCGATCAGCGAGGCGAGCACGAGGATCGCGCCGATCCCGCCGAACAACATCAGGGTTTGGCTATCCATCTCAGGAATGCTCCGGGGCAAGGGCGAGCAAGGCGTCGCGGGTGCGGGCGAGGAACAGCGCCTTGTCTTCGCCGTCCTCCAGTTGCAGCGGTGCGCCGAAGCTGGTGGTGCACAGCAAGGGCAGCGGCAGCACGCGGCCCTTGGGCATGACCCGGTTGAGGTTGGCGATCCACACCGGGATCAATTCGGCTTGTGGATAACTCTTGGCCAGGTGATACAGCCCGCTTTTGAACGGCAACAGGCCGTCTTCCAGGTTGCGCGTGCCCTCGGGAAAGATGATCAGCGAGTCGCCGTTTTCCAGGGCCTGAAGCATCGGCGCCAGAGGGTTATCCACAGGGTCCTTGCGCTCGCGGTCGATCAGCACGCCGTTGAACACCCGGTTGATGATGTAGCGGCGCAGGGCGCTGGTGTTCCAGTAGTCGCTGCCGGCCACCGGGCGGGTGAATTTACGCAGGTTCTGCGGCAACGAGGCCCACAGCAGCACGAAATCGCCGTGGCTGCTGTGGTTGGCGTAGTAGATGCGTTGCACCGGCACCGGCGCGCAGCCAAGCCACAGGCTGCGGGCGCCGGTGACGGTGCGGGCCATGGAGGTAATCAGGGTGGCGACCACGGGTTCGAACATGGGGATTCCTTATCCGGCGAAGGGCAGCCAGGGGCTGGCCAGGATGACGGCCACGGTCAGCAGCACTTGCGCCGCCAGCAGGTAGGCTTGCTTGCGCAACAGTTTCAGGGCGCCGCGACGGCGCTCGGTCCAGGGGCGGCCTGCGCGTTTGGCGGATTGCAGGCCAAGGGTTTGCATGGCCTGGTCGAAGTCGGGCGTGCGGTCGGTGTCGCGGGCGAGCAGGGCGAACAGGTCGGCGTCGAAGGCCACCCGCAGCGCCCAATATTTTTCCAGCAGCCCGAGCACAATCATCCACAGGCTGAGGATCAGGCAGACCGGCGTGATGCTGGCCATCAGCAGTTGAGCGAGGCCGAACAGTACGCCGAGCAAGGTCAGGCCTGTGGATAACTGATCCAGGGAACGGCCCCGCCGCAGCAGGCTGGCGACGACCTGTAATTCCATATCAGCGGGCATGGGCTAAACCCTCCAGGGCTTCACGGTGCGCGGAATGCAGGACCACACGTGGGCGTGCTGTACGAATAATAGCCACCGCCTCGTCGACATTGCCTGCGCGCCCGGTATGTAGCAGCCATGCAGCCACGGCGGTGGCGCTGCGTGAGTAACCGAGGGCGCAGCACACCAGCAAGGGTCCGGCTGAGCGTAGCCGCTCTATCGCTTGGGCGGCTTCCACGCATTGCGCTGCAGTGGGCGCCGTCAGGTCGAGCACTGGCAGGCTGTAATAGGCGCGACCCTGTGGATTAATCGGCAATTCGGCGCACAGATCGACCACCGCCTTGAATGATCCCAGCTCGCCGCTGGTGGGAATTCGCCCCAGCCAAACGTTATCCACAACCTGATCGGGCTGTGGATGTCTACGTGTCCACAGGCGGGAATTGATCCAGGCGGCCACCAGATAAGGCGCCAACAACCAGCGCGCCGCCGGAGTGAGTCGTCCGTCGGCGCGTTTCTGAAATCCCGCAACGCCCAGTACCAGGTAATTCGCCTTCATCAAGCCAAGGGATACCGCCGGCCAAAGCAGCCACAACCAGCCGCCGCCAAGGGAAAACGCCAGGATCAAACACACCAGCGACCCGAAGCCATAGCGCAGTCCCAGGCGCCAACGCTGGCGGTCCCTGGTCAGCTGGGCATTCAGCAGCGGGCTCGGATGTTCCAGCGGCCACAGCCACACGCACAGCCAGCCGGCGAGGGCGCCTGTGGGTAAGTCAATAAAGTGATGTTGATAAGTGGTCAGCACCGAAAGGCCGATCAACGCGAACCAGCCATGCACCAGCCAGCGCCACAGGCCCTGGCTATGCCGCTGATACATTATCCACAGCACCACCAGCAGCGCGATGTGCAATGACGGCGCCTGGTTGAACGGCTTGTCGAACCCGGCGAGTACCGCAAACAGCCAGCCAAACACGCCGTCCAGCTCCGGTCTTTCGAAGGTGAAACGCAAGGGCCAGATCAGGAAGCAGGTGACGGCAATCACTTGGGCCGTCAGCAGGCGCAAGGCATGTTGTTTCAGTTCATGGCGGGTGCTTGGGAGTAGCAGGGAGAAACCGTAGAGCAGGTCGATCGACCAGTAGGGCACGATGGTCCAGGCCCAGAACGGGATATGGGTTTCCCAGCCGAACACCATCGTGCCCACGTCGCTGCGCTGGCTGGTGACCCACGTGGCAAAGCCGTAGGTGCTGAAAAACAGCGGCGCCAACAGCAGCAGCCACAGCACCGCCGGTTTCAACAGGCCCGGTTCACGCATGGGTCAGACTCGCTGTGCCAGGGACACGCTGAAAATCCCCCACTCATCCACGCGTTGGGTGATCTTGCGGAAACCGGCGGCTGCCACCAGTTGATCCATTTCCGCCTGGCTGCGCCGGCGCATTACCCAGGCCTGGCCCTGGCGGTGGCTGGTGAGGGCGCGGGCGATCAGTTCCAGTTGCGGGTGCCACGGTTGGCCGGTGTACACCAGATAACCACCGGGCTCCACGGCTTCGGCCAAGCCGGCGAGCGAGCCACCGACCATCGCGTTATCCGCGAACAGTTCATATAGCCCGGACACCACCGCCAGCGTCGGCTTGGGTTCCAGCGCCGCAAGGTCCGCCCGGTCAAACGCATCGCCTTTGACGAACTGGGCGATATCCCCCAGCCCTTTTTCACGAATCAGCGCGCCACCGTCGCGCACGTTGATATCGCTGTAGTCCCGCAGCAGGATCGATTCCGGCAACGGCGAAACGCCCTGCAAGGCTTCCAGAATGTACCGACCATGCCCGGCGGCGATGTCGACGATGCGCACTTCCCGCTGCTCGTCCCGCAGCTTGGCCATCGCCAGGCGCAGCAGCTCTTCCACGTTCAACTTGCGCTGACGAATACCGCGCCAGCCGATGGAGTTCAGGTAGTTGGTGTCGATCATCCGCCCCAGCCCGCCTTTGCCGGTGGGTTTGTTGCGGTATACGTAGTCCAGGGTGCTGCCGGAGTCGAAGCCGGTGTCGAAACCGAGCTTCACGCCATCCGACAGTTTGCTGCCCAGGCCCATGCTGGCGCGGGTCATGCGCCAGTACAGGTCGCTCAGGGAGTTGCGTGGCAACGGCGCGGCGAGGGACTCGGATTCGGCGCAGGTCAGGCCAATCCTGTCGGCATCCAGCAAGGAGGCGCGGTCCAGCGGGTGTTCGAAGTTCTGCAGGATAAAGCGCCGGGCGCTGCTCAAGGCCACGGCACGATCACGTTCACCGAGGGTGTCGTGGAAGAAGCCGGGGAGGATGTGCAGCTCTTTCTTCAAGCTGCCGAGGCGGTCGAAAAACTGCTGCTGGGGTTTGCGGTGCACCACAAAGTCCGAGCCGGAGATCAGCAGTTGGGTCGGTACCTGAATTGCCTGGGCATCGGCTACAACCCGGTCGGCCGCTTCGTACAGGCCCAACAGTACATTCACCGAGATGGCTTTGGTGATCAGCGGATCACTGTCGTAGGACGCCACGCGCTCCGGGTCATGGCTCAGGAACTTGGCCTTGACGTAGCTGTTGACGAAAAAGTTGCCGCGAAACTTGCGCATCAACGCCAGGCCCGGCCGGGCGAAGGGCACGTAGAGTTTGACCTTGAATGCGGGGGAGGCGAGTACCAGCGAGCGAATCTTCGGCGCGTAGTCGTGCACCCAAGTGGCCGCGATCACCGCGCCGACGCTTTGGGCGATCACCGCGAGGTTTTCTTCCTCAATGTTGTAGGTGGCGCCGATATGGTCAACGAAGGTCTGCACATCCCGCGCGCTGGTGGCGAAGCTCGGGCTGTCGCCGCGCGCGCCGGGGGATTGGCCGTGGCCACGGGCGTCCCAGGCGAAGAAGTCGAACTCCGGCAGGTTCAGCTCGTCCACCAGGTGGGCGATACGACCGGAATGCTCGTGGCCGCGATGGAACAGCAAGATCGCCTTGCGCGGCGCAAAGCCCGCGGGTGCGGTGGCGGGCCAATGACGGTAGAAAAGCTCCACCCCGTCATGGGTGCTGAAGGTGTGCTCTTGCTGTTCACGCATCGCAAAATCCTTATGCAGAAGGGGAGGTGTTCGTTTCTTCTTTCAAGCCTTGGCGCACGCGGTTGACCAGGGTGTAGGCCAGCAAGGCGGCGACCAGCCACATCACCGCTTCGACCCAACCGGCACCCAGCCAACCCAGCGCTACGCCGGTGGCCAGCACCCCGAGCACAAATGCCCGATCGCTCTTGCCCATCGGGCCGTCGTAGCGCCGGGAAGCCCCGACCATCGGCCCGAGCACGCCGGCGTATTCGCTGAACACCGCCAGCAGCGTCACCAGCAACACCGGCGCCAGGCTGACCTCGGGGATCAGCGCAAACGGCAGGATCAGTGCGCTGTCGGCGATCACGTCGCACAGTTCATTGAGGTAGGCGCCGAGTCGCGATTGCTGGCCGAATTCCCGGGCGAGCATGCCGTCGATGGCATTGAGGGCCATGCGCAGGATCATCCACAGCGGGATCAGCGCAAACAGCCACACATGTTGTGCGAAGCCGGCAATCAGCAATCCCACCAGCAGGGAAACCACCCCGGCCAGCACGGTGATCTGGTTGGCGGTGGTGCCGTTGTCGTAGAGGCGCTGCACCAGCGGGCGCAGCAGGTTCTGAAAACGCGGTTTAAGCTGATAGATCGAAATCATGGGGAGTGACGCTTCCTTGTCCGTAAGCCCGCGAAAAACTCTGGGGAGTGTGCCGATTTATCACCGCTGAAACCAGTGATGGCTCATGTTTCTGGGGCTTTCGTCACTATCTGTGTGAAACCAAACAAAAATTTCACGCCCCGCGTTATAGGGTAACCAATTGTTTCTGGGTGGGCGTTTGGGGATGCGAGTGGATCTAGATGCTGATGACGTGGCCATTGAAGGGCTGCCGCGTTTTCAGCAGGGGTTGTTTCATGCCCGCCGGTTAAGGCAGGCCGGCATTGGCCTGACGGTGCTGGCGGTCGGCGGCTGGATGCTGGCGCTGTTTGTGGCGCTGTTCGCCCCGCTGTCGATCTGGCCGGTGGTGCTGATCAACTGCGCCTCGGCGTTGCTGGTGCTGGTGGCTGGCTTGCAATCGGCGTGGTGGGTCGCGGATTGGCGGGCCATGGCGCTGGAGGAGCCGGCTGCACGGCTGATCGAACCGCCGCTGCCACAAGAAGAGCCTGGCTGGCTTAACCGGCAGTTCGGTCGCGTCGGTAGTGGCTTGCTGGTGCAGATAGGCGCGCCGGTGTTCTGGCTGTGCGGCTGGTCGTTGCTGGCATTCTTCAGCGTTCTGGAATTCTGGAGCTTGACCTTGCCCGCCGCGGCGCTGGGCCAGGCTGCCAGTGTTGGCGCCGCCATTGCCTTGGCACTGGCGTTCGGCTTGCTGGTGTTTGAACGGCGCATGGCCCAGGAAAGCACTGCCCAATGGCCGGAAGCGGTGCAACTGGCGCAACTGAGCCGGGTGGCGATTATCTGCCTGGTGATCAGTGCGATTTGTCTGCTGTTTGCCGGTGAAGAGTCCGTGTGGCCTCTGCGCCTGGCCGTGTTGATCGGCCTGTTGCCGGCCCTGGTGGCGCTGGAGTTTCTGCTAAGAGGCCTGCTGTCGCTGTTCAGCCCGCGCCAGGAGCGGCTTGAACCGCGCCTGATGGCGCAAAGTTTTATCGCCGGGATGCTGCGCTGGCCGCCGCAACCGTTGCTCGCCTTGCAGCACGAACTGCACAACCGTTTCGGCATCGACCTGCGGCAGATCTGGGCCTTCACCTATATGCGCCGGGCATTCCTGCCAGTGCTGGTGGTGGTGCTGGCCGTAGGCTGGTTGCTGACCGGCGTGCATGAAGTCGCCCTGCAAAGTCGTGGGATCTATGAACGCTTTGGCAAGCCGGTGGAGGTCTTCGGGCCTGGCCTGCATGCCGGTTTGCCATGGCCGCTCGGCCGCGTGCTGAACGTGGAGAACGGCGTGGTCCATGAGCTGGCCACCAGCGTTGGCGAAGCGGCAAACACCGACGTCGCTCCGGCCGAGGGCCCGGCGCCGCTGATCGCCAACCGCCTGTGGGACGCCAGCCATGTGAATGACAAATCCCAGGTGATCGCCAGCAGCAGCGGCGACAAGCAGAGCTTCCAGATCGTCAATATGGACGTGCGCTTTGTGTACCGCATCGGCTTGACCGACCAGGCCGCACTCGCCGCCACCTATAACAGCGCCGATGTGCCCACGCTGATCCGCAGCACCGCCAGCCGCATCCTGGTGCACGAGTTTGCCTCGCGAACCCTTGATGAATTGCTGGGTGAGGAACGCAACAGCCTCGCCGATGAAATTGGCCAGGCGGTGCAAGCGGACCTGAAGAAACTCGACAGCGGCGTGGAAATTCTCGCCACCGTGGTGGAAGCCATTCACCCGCCCTCCGGTGCGGCGAATGCCTACCACGCGGTGCAAGCTGCGCAGATCGGCGCCCAGGCGCTGATTTCCCGGGAGCGCGGCGCTGCCAGTGAGCAGACCAACCAGGCGTTGCTGCAAGCCAGTACCGCCCGTGACCAGGCCCAGGCCACGGCCCATGAAGTCAGCGCCGGCGCCCAAGCGGCGGACCTGCGCTTCAGCGCCGAACAAAAGGCCTATCAACAAGCCGGCCAGGCCTTCGTGCTGGAGCAGTACCTGAGCCAACTGAGCCAGGGCCTGGCCCACGCCAAGTTACTCATTCTTGATCATCGCCTGGGCGCCAGTGGCGCACCGACCATCGATCTGCGTTCCTTTACCTTACCGGCCGACCCTGCGGTGCCGCGTAAAGCCGTTCAATAAGGAGTTCATCTGTTGAGCGCTCATTCTCACGATCACGCAGGCCATGGTCACCACCACGGCCACCATCATCACCATCATGGCGATGAACACGAAGCCGGCCCGTTCCCCTGGCGGCGTATGGGCTGGGCGGTATTGCTGGTGCTGTTCGCGGTCGCCGCGGCGAGCCTGGTGCAGGTGCGTTCCGGTGAAGCCACGGTGATTACCCGCTTCGGCAACCCGTCGCGGGTATTGCTGGAGCCGGGCCTGGGCTGGCGCTGGCCGGCGCCGTTCGAGGCGGCGATTCCGGTGGACCTGCGCCTGCGCACCACCTCCAGCGGTTTGCAGGATGTGGGCACCCGCGATGGCCTGCGGATCATCGTGCAGGCCTACGTGGCCTGGCAGGTGCAGGGCGATCCCGACAACGTGCAGCGCTTTATGCGTGCGGTGCAGAACCAGCCGGATGAAGCGGCGCGGCAGATTCGTACCTTTGTCGGCTCGGCGCTGGAAACCACCGCCGCCAGTTTCGACCTGGCCAACCTGGTGAACACCGATGCCAGCCAGGTGCGCATTGCCGATTTTGAAGCGCAGTTGCGCCAGCAGATTGATCAACAATTGCTCACCACCTATGGCGTGCGTGTGGTGCAGGTGGGCGTTGAACGGCTGACCTTGCCCTCGGTGACCCTCGCCGCCACCGTCGACCGCATGCGCGCCGAGCGCGAGACCATCGCCACGGAACGAACCGCCGTGGGCAAGCGTGAAGCGGCGCAGATTCGTTCGGCCGCCGAGCGTGATGCGCGGATCGTCCAGGCCGACGCCACGGTGAAAGCCGCCGACATCGAAGCGCAATCCCGGGTCGAAGCCGCGCAGATTTATGGCCATGCCTACGCCGGCAATCCGCAGTTGTACAACCTGCTGCGTTCCCTCGACACCCTTGGCACAGTGGTCACGCCGGGCACCAAGATCATCCTGCGCACCGACGCAGCGCCTTTCCGCGCGCTGGTGGATGGACCGAAGGATGTTCAGCCATGAGTGAGCGGGAAAGCCTCGACAGCCCGTGGATCCAGGCTGGACGGCTGACGTTCCTGGCGCTGTATGCGGTGACGGTATTGGCCGCGCTGGCGTGGGCGTTTTCCAACGTGCGCCAGATCGACCCGCAGAACCGCGCCGTGGTGTTGCACTTCGGTGCGCTGGACCGGATCCAGAATGCCGGGCTGCTGCTGGCCTGGCCGCGTCCGTTCGAGCAAGTGGTGCTGTTGCCCGCCGCGGACCGGGTGATTGAGCGCCGGGTGGAAAACCTGCTGCGTTCCGATGCGGCCACCCAAGCCGATCGCGTGGCCAGTTTTGCCACACCGCTGAGCGATGCCCTGGCCGGCTCCGGTTACCTGCTGACCGGCGATGCCGGCGTGGTGCAACTGGATGTGCGGGTCTTCTACAAGGTCACCGAGCCCTATGCGTTTGTGTTGCAGGGCGATCACGTGCTGCCCGCGCTGGATCGACTGGTCACTCGCAGCGCCGTGGTGCTGACTGCGGCGCGGGATCTGGATACGATTCTGGTGGCGCGCCCCGAGTTGATCGGCGCCGACAACCAGGCCGCCGAACGCCGCGAACGGCTGCGTGGCGACCTGGTGCGCGGCATCAATCAACGCCTGGCTGACCTGGCGTCCACCGGCCTTGGCCTGGGCATCGAAGTCACCCGGGTCGACGTGCAATCGAGCTTGCCGGGCCCGGCGGTCAATGCCTTCAACGCAGTGCTGACCGCCAGCCAGCAAGCCGACAAGGCGGTGGCCAATGCGCGCACCGACGCCGAAAAACTTACCCAGACCGCCAACCAGGACGCCGACCGCGCCGTGCAAGTGGCTCACGCCCAGGCCAGCGAACGGCTGTCCAACGCCCAGGCGCAAACCGCTACCGTCGCCAGCCTGGCCCAGGTCCAAGACCCAGGCCTGTTGCTGCGCCTCTACCGCGAACGCCTGCCGAAGATTCTCGGGCAGGCCGGCTCCGTGACCACGGTTGACCCTAAAGACGATTCCCGCCTGATCATTCAGGGAGCCGAACAATGACCGCCCACGCAGCCCCGATGCTCTCGTCGGCCGAACAACGCAGCGCCGCCCGGCAACTGACCCTGGCGATGCTCGCCCTGGGCCTGCTCAGCCTGGGCCTGGTATGGCGCTGGCTGGCGCCGGACCAGACCGGCGTGAGCCAACTGCTGTTGGGCGTCGCCTCATTGCTGGTGGCCGTGCCCGTGATGCGCTCGGCCTGGTACAGCCTGCGGTATCCAAGTTTGCATGGCATCACCGACCAACTCATTGCGCTGGCGATGCTCGGCGCCTGGGCTACCGGTGACCTGCTGACCGCCGCGCTGCTGCCGATCATCATGATCTTCGGCCATGTGCTGGAAGAGCGCAGCGTCATCGGCTCCCAGGAAGCGATTCATGCCCTGGGCAAGCTGACCCGTAGCCACGCACGGTTGGTGCAGGCGGACGGGACGATCCTGGAAGTGGACAACGGCATCCTGAAGACCGGCGATATCGTCGAAGTGCGCGCCGGTGACCGCGTGCCCGCCGACGGCGTGGTGCTGTCGGGCCAGGCCAGCCTCGACACCGCGCCGATTACCGGCGAATCGGTGCCGCTGGAAGCGAGTGTTGGCGTGCAGGTGTTTGGTGGCGCGATCAACCTCGACGGTTTGCTGCGCCTGGAAGTGACCCGCACCGGCAATGAGTCGACCCTGGGCAAAGTCATCGCGTTGATGCAGAGCGCCGAACGTTCCAAGCCGCCGATCACCCGATTGCTGGAGCGCTACGCCGGCAGCTACATGGTGCTGGTGTTGTTGCTGGCGGCGGTCACCTGGTTTGTCACCAATGACGCCCAGGCGATGCTCGCGGTGCTGGTGGCGGCGTGCCCGTGTGCTTTGGTGTTGTCGGCGCCGGCCACGGCGATTGCGGGCATTGCGGTGGCGGCGCGTCACGGCATTCTGATTCGCAGCTCGGCGTTTCTCGAAGAGCTGGCGGACCTGACGTCGCTGGTGGTCGACAAGACCGGCACCCTGACGTTTGGCACCCTGCGTTTGCAGTCCATCGACACCCGCGAGCCGGATCGGCAAGTGCTGCTCAATCTGGCGGCCAGCCTCGGCTCGGCCAGCAGCCACCCGGTCAGCCGGGCATTGGCGGGGCTGGCGACTCAGGAACAAATGCTGGTGCTGTCGGATATTCGCGAGCGCCAGGGCCTCGGTGTGGTCGCCCAGACCGGGCAGGGCGAAGCCGCCCTCGGCCGGCCGGAATTGTTTGAGCAACTGGGCATCACGACCACGGCGGTCCCCAATCACGACGGCCCGATTGCCGGGCTTGCGTTGAACGGGCAGTTCCTTGCCTGGCTGTTGCTGGCGGACAGCGTGAAACCTGAAGCGCGCCAGGCGATGAAAGAGCTGCGTGAATTGGGCCTGGGGCGCCAACTGCTACTGACCGGCGACCGCCAGAGCGTGGCCGACAGCCTGGCGTTGGAAGTGGGCATCAGCGACGTCGAAGCCCAGGCTTTGCCGGAGGACAAACTCAATCGCGTGCTGGGGGAAATCGGCAGCGGTTTCCGGCCGATGGTGGTGGGCGACGGGATCAACGATTCGTTGGCGCTCAAGGCGGGTGTGGTCGGTGTGGCGATGGGCGCGGGCGGGGCGGATATCGCGCTGGCATCGGCGGACGTGGTGCTGATCGGCAGCGACCTGCGGCGCCTGGGCACCTGTGTGCGCTTGAGTCGCCAGTGCCGGCACACGTTGCAGGTTAACGTGATCATCGGTCTGGGCTGGACGCTGGCGATCGTGGTGTTCGCCGCATTTGGCTGGCTGGGCGCGGCGGGCGCGATGATTGCGGCGGTGCTGCACAACCTCAGTACGTTGCTGGTGCTGGGGAATGCGGGGCGCTTGCTGCGGTTCCAGGAGCCGTTATTGAAACTCGAGGAATAAATTTTTCAGTCGCGCTGTAACGCCATGGGGGGACCTCACTCTAGTGCTATGTCGAGACTGAACAATCCGTTCAGACCGGCTCCACTACCGATCATGAGGAATACACAATGAACATCAAATCCGCTGCTGCTGGTGCCGCCCTCGCTATCGCCGCTGCTGGCATGTTTGCCGGTGTTGCCACTCAGGTACAGGCAGCAGACGCCCAGGTCCATTGCTATGGCGTCAACGCCTGCAAAGGCCAGAACGACTGCAAAACCAAAGACCACGCCTGCAAAGGCATGGGTTCTTGCAAAGGCCAGGGCTTCCTGTCGATGAGCAAGGCGATGTGCGATCAGAAAGGCGGCAAAGTCGGCGAATAACCGACAACCGAGTGCAACCGCAGCGGGCACCCCCTCCGCTGCGGACACTTTCCCCAGGAGTGTTTTTATGTCCGCTTCCCTTCCGAGTCTGGGTTACGGCCTGGGTTTACGCAGCGAGTACTACCAGCAGATCCTTGAACAATCGCCGGCCGTGGATTGGTTCGAAGTGATCTCCGAGAATTATCTGGTGCAGGGCGGCAAGGCCTTGTACTACCTGGATGCGATAGCCGAGCGTTATCCCCTGGTGATGCATGGCGTGTCCCTGTCTATCGGCGGGCCCCATGCCCTCGATACCGATTACCTGAAACAACTCAAGCAGCTCTCCGAGCGCATCCGGCCGGCGTGGATTTCCGATCACCTGTGCTGGAGCCGTGGCAACGCGCACCAGTTGCATGACTTGCTGCCGCTGCCCTACACCGAAGAAAGCCTGTACCACGTCGCCGCTCGCGTACGGCAGGTGCAGGATGTGTTGCAGCGTCCTTTCGTGCTGGAAAACGTCTCCAGCTACGTGCGCTCCAAGGCGGATGAGTTTACCGAATGGGAATTTCTCAACGCCCTGACCCATCTCACCGGCTGCCAGTTGCTGCTGGACGTGAATAACGTCTACGTCAGCTCGCGCAATCACGGGTTCGACGCCTGGGAATTTATCCGCAACCTGCCGCCCGAAAGCATCCGCCAACTGCACCTGGCCGGGCATATGGATTACGGCGACTACGTGATCGACACCCATGACCATCCGGTATGCGATCCGGTGTGGGCGCTGTACCAGCGGACCCTGGAGCACCTCGGGCCAGTCTCGACCTTGCTCGAACGCGATGACCATTTCCCGCCTTTCCAGGAGCTGCTCGACGAGTTGAACAAGGCCCGCGAACTGGGCGCGAGCGCGCTGGACAGGAGAGCGTTATGCGCCTGATCGATTGGCAATTGGCCTTTGAGCGGCATTTGCTGGCCGAGTCTTCCACTGCCAGCAACAGCTTCAGCGCCACCTTGATCGGCGGTCCGACCCTGGATGTCGAGACGGGCCTGGCGATTTACCACAACGCTTATCACGCCCGATTGCAGGAGGTGCTGCGCGATGACTTCAGCGCCGTCTGGTATTGGCTGGGGGACGAGGAGTTTGCAGCGTTGGGTTCGGCCTATACCCGCCGTTATCCCTCGGCCCATTACAGCCTGCGCTGGTTTGGCGAGCGGTTCCCCGGGTTTATCGTTGAGCATTATGGCGAGCAAGGTTTGGCGCCTGCCGAGCTGGCGCGGCTCGAATGGGCATTCACCCTGGCCTTTGATGCACCGCAGGGCGAGCCGTTGACCCTGCAAGACATGGCAACGCTGCCGCCCGAAGACTGGCCAGGGCTGCAGGTGCAGTTGGTGCCCTCGGTGCAGCAGGTGCTGTGTGATTTCAACAGCCTGGGCATCTGGCGTGCGAGCAAGGGCGAGTGGGACTTTCCCGGCAGCGAAGCCCTGCCATTAGCGCAGGTGTGCCTGGTCTGGCGCCATCAGAATGTCTGCCAATACCGCAGCGTTGAACCGGCGCAAGCCTGCGCGCTGACAGGCATGGTCGCCAACGGTTGGAGTTTTTCCGAACTGTGTGCCGAGTTGGCAGTCACTTACCAGGAGGGCGCGCCATTGCAAGCGGTTACCTGGCTGAAACAGTGGGTCCAGGAGGGTTTGCTCCAGCGGCGGGCACCATAGAAAGGCGCTATTGTTTCGATAGCCTGCTAATTTTTCCGTGGATGGTCTACCCTCATTTCAGACGTCTGAAACAAGGGGGGACTACTCATGCTCGCGCAACTTCCACCGGCCTTACAGAATCTCAAGCTACCGCTGCGTCTTCGACTCTGGGACGGCCATGAATTCAACCTGGGCCCGGATCCCAGCGTCACCATTGTGGTCAAGGACCCCATGATGGTTTCAAAGCTCAGCCATCCGACGCTCGATTCACTGGGCGAAGCTTTCGTCGAGGGCAAACTGGAGCTGGAAGGCTCCATTTCCGAAGTGATCAGGGTCGTTGACGAGTTGAGTCATGCCCTGGTTGATGACGACGAGGGGAGTCGTCCGGTGCGCTCGATCCACGACAAGGCCACCGACGCAGCGGCTATTTCCTACCATTACGACCTGTCCAACGAGTTCTACCAGCTGTGGCTGGACCGCGACATGGCCTATTCCTGCGGGTATTTCGAAACCGGCAGCGAATCCCTTGATCAAGCCCAACAAGACAAATTCCGCCACCTGTGCCGCAAATTGCGGCTGCAGCCGGGGGAGTATTTGCTCGACGTGGGCTGCGGTTGGGGTGGGCTGGCGCGGTATGCCGCGCGGGAATTCGGGGTCAAGGTGTTCGGTATCACCCTGAGCAAGGAACAGCTGGCGCTGGCCCAGGAGCGGGTGAAGGCCGAAGGCCTGGAAGACCAGGTAGAGCTGACGCTGCTCGACTACCGCGACTTGCCCCAGGATGGCCGGTTCGACAAGGTGGTGAGCGTGGGGATGTTTGAACACGTTGGCCACGCCAACCTGGCGGAGTACTGCAAGATTCTCTACGGCGCGGTGCGTGAGGGCGGCCTGGTGATGAACCACGGGATTACCGCCAAGCACATTGATGGCCGGCCCGTAGGCCGTGGCGCCGGGGATTTTATCGAGCGTTATGTGTTCCCCAACGGCGAGTTGCCGCATCTGTCGATGATGACCGCCGAGATCAGCGACGTGGGCCTGGAAGTCGTCGACGTCGAAAGCCTGCGCCTGCATTACGCGCGCACGCTGGATCACTGGAGCGAGCGCCTCGAAGACAACCTGGAAGCGGCAGGCAAGATGGTGCCGGAACAAGCCTTGCGCATCTGGCGCCTGTACCTGGCCGGCTGTGCGTATGCGTTTGCCCGGGGCTGGATCAACCTGCATCAGATTCTGGCGGTGAAACCCCATGCCGATGGTAGCCATGAGCTGCCGTGGACGCGGGATGACCTGTACCAGTAAGCAATGGTACCGGTGATCTGAATGTGGGAGCGGGCTTGTGTGGGAGCGGGCTTGCTCGCGAAGGCGTTGTATCAGAAACACATTCAGTGACTGACACTCCGCTTTCGCGAGCAAGCCCGCTCCCACATTGGGTTCGGTGCAAGCCTTACAAAATTGGAGAAATCAGCCGCGCGATCCGCATGCCCAATTGTTGCAGGCGGTGGGTCTGGCGGTTTTCTTCCTGGCTGATTTCATGGGCCAGGGCGAAGTCTTCCAGCAGCATGTGCTCCACCTGGCTGGCGAAAGTGTCATCTACCGTCAGCAACATCACTTCGAAATTCAGCCGGAACGAGCGGTTATCCAGGTTCGCACTGCCGATGGCGCTGATTTCACGGTCGACCAACACCACTTTCTGATGCAGGAACCCTGGCGTATAGCGGAATACCCGCACCCCGGCGCGCACGGCTTCGATCGCATACAGGCTGGAAGCGGCGTAGACGATGCGGTGATCCGGCCGTGACGGCAGCAGCAGGCGCACGTCGACACCGCGCAATACCGCCAACCTCAAAGCCGCAAACACCGCCTCATCGGGAATGAAATACGGGCTGGTGATCCACACCCGCTCGGTGGCCGCATGAATGGCCTCGACGAAAAACAGCGAGCAGGTTTCGTAGGGATCCGCCGGGCCGCTGGCCAGCAACTGGCAGAGTACGCCGTCGTCCGGGTAGGTATCCGGCAGCAGCAACGGCGGCAGCTCACGCGAGGCCCAGAACCAGTCTTCGGCAAACGACTCCTGCAAGCACGCCACCACCGGGCCGCTGACTTGCACATGGGTGTCACGCCATGGCGCCAGCGGCGGTTTCTTGCCCAGGTACTCATCGCCGACGTTATGCCCGCCGACAAACCCGGTAATGCCGTCGACCACCACGATCTTGCGATGGTTGCGAAAGTTGACCTGGAAGCGGTTGAGCCAGCCACTGCGGGTGGCGAATGCCTTGACCTGCACTCCGGCGTCCCGCAGTGACTGCACATAACGATGGGGCAGGGCATGGCTGCCGATACGGTCGTACAGCACGAAAATGGCTACGCCTTCGGCGGCTTTTTCCTTGAGCAAGGTGTGCAGTTGGCGGCCGAGTTCGTCGTCATGAATGATGAAGAACTGGAACAGCACAGCGGTCTTTGCCGAGCGAATCGCCTCGAAAATCGCGCTGAACGTAGCCTCGCCATTGATCAGCAAACGCACCTGATTATTCGCCAGGCACGGCATGCGTCCCAGCTTGGGCATGGCCCGCAGCGAAGCGTAGGCCTGGGAGTTGCGCGCGGCCAGCGCCTCTTCAACCCATGGGCGCCAGTTCAGCTCGGTGATCGCCTTGTGCATTTCCTGGTTGGCCTGGCGCCGCGCCTGAATGTAGGCGTCGAAGGTGCTCCGGCCAAAGATCAGGTAGGGAATCAGCGTCAGGTAGGGGATGAACATCAGCGACAATGCCCAGGCAATCGAGCCTTGGGCGGTCCTGACGGTCAGCACCGCATGGATGGCGGCGAGGGTGCCCAGAAAATGCAGGGTGGCAATGAAATAGGCGAGCAGGTGCGGGCCAAAGAAATCCATGGACAACGGTACTCCTGACGAACAAGTGCCTAACAGACCATGTTCGGCCACGAATGTCGCTATTTTATTTGCTGTGCAACACTGGCGCTTTTGCGGCGTCTAACGCCGACAATTGCCCAGGAGTTACCCGATGAATGCTCGTCTGCTTGGTTTGGCCATGGTTGTTGGTTTGACGCTGCCTGTGGCGGCGCAAGCGCAGATGTTGGCGCCGGGCTTGTGGGAGTTGACCACCAGCAACATGAAGGTCGATAACCAGGACCTGCCGGACTTGTCGCTGATCCTCGGTCAGCTCAAGCAACAGATGACCCCGGAACAACGCGCGATGCTTGAGAAGCAAGGCATCACCATGGCCGGCAAAGGCGTGCAGGTGTGCCTGACTCCGGCCCAGGTGGCGTCCGATTCCATCCCGCTGACCGATCCGCAATCGGGCTGCAAGCAGGAAGTGACGGACAAGACCGGCAACCAATGGAAATTCCGTTTCAGTTGCCCGAAAGCCCAGGGCACTGGCGTGGCGACGTTCCAGAGCCAGCAGGAATTCACCACTACGGTTAACGGTACCTTCAACGCCACCGGCGTACAGCAGAAGGGCAGCCTGGACACCCACGCGCAGTGGTTGGGCAGCAACTGCGGCACGGTCAAACCCCGCGCCTAACCTAAGACATACCCCGATCAAAATGTGGGAGCGGGCTTGCTCGCGAATGCGGTGAATCAGTCACAGGTGTATTGGCTGACCCACCGCATTCGCGAGCAAGCCCGCTCCCACATTTGATTGCATTGCCAGGTACAGAGTCTCTTCAACGCTGGAAATGCAGCGGCAACCCCTGGCAACTGTCGTGCACGCGCCCGTCGTGCCAGGCCAGGTGGCCGGACACAAGCGTGGTGCTGACGCTGTGCCGGAAGCTGCGCCCGGCAAAGGGCGTCCAGCCGCAGCGGGCCAGGATCGGCTGGCTGCTGACGGGTTTGCCGTGAGGCTCGGGTTGGATCAGCACCAGGTCGGCCCAATAGCCTTCGCGCAGGTAGCCACGGTCGGGGATCGCAAACAGGTCCGCGACCCGATGGCTGGTTTTCGCCACCAGCGTGGTCAGCGGCAGCAGGCCGTCGGCGACCAACTCCAGCAGCGCCGGTAGGGCGTGTTGCACCAGCGGCAAGCCTGACGGCGCCTCGCGATACGGCAGTTGTTTTTGCGCCCAGGTGTGCGGCGCATGGTCACTGCCAATTACATCCAGACGATCACTCAACAATGCCAGGCGCAAGGCGTTGCGGTCGGCGCGTGTCTTGATCGCCGGGTTGCATTTGATCTGGTGGCCGAGGCGGGCGTAGTCGCGGTCATCGAACAAGAGGTGATGCAGGCAGACTTCCGCCGTGATGCGTTTTTGCGCCAGGGGTTTGTCTTCGAACAGCACCAACTCTCGGGCGCTGGTGATGTGCAACACATGCAGGCGCGTGCCGTGCCGCTTGGCCAGTTCCACCGCCAGGGACGAGGAGCGATAGCAGGCCTCGGCATCGCGGATCAGCGGGTGTGCTACGGCAGGAATGTGCTCACCGAAACGCTCGCGCATCCTTTGCTCGCGGGCCAGGATGCTGGGGGTGTGCTCGCAGTGGGCCAGGAGAATGGTCGGCACCTCGGCGAACAGACGCTCGAGGATCTTCGGATCATCCACCAGCATATTGCCGGTAGACGCACCCATGAACACTTTGACCCCGGCGACTTCCCGCGGGTCCAGCGCGGCGACGGTGTCGAGGTTGTCGTTGCTCACTCCGAAGTGAAAACCATAGTTGGCCACCGAATGCAGCGCCGCGCGGCGCTTCTTGTCGGCCAGGGCATCCAGGTTCAGGGTCGCCGGGTTGGTGTTGGGCATGTCCATGAAACTGGTGATTCCACCCGCCACCGCCGCGCGGGACTCGCTGTAGAAGCTGCCTTTGTCCGGCGCGCCGGGCTCTCGGAAGTGCACCTGGTCGTCGATCATTCCCGGCAGCAGCCACTGGCCTTGGGCGTCGATTTCCACGGTGGCGTTGGCGTTGTCGATGCTGCCGGCGATCTTCTCGATACGGCCATTGGCGACCAGCAGGTCAGCCTCGAATTCCTCGCCTTCGTTCACCAGGCGGGCGTTGCGGATCAGCAGGCGGCTCATGGTCAGAACTCGTTTTGCAGGGCTTTGTAACCCAGTACCAGGTCGACGTTGGTGCGCGCCACGTCTTCGGAAAACTCCGAAGCGCTGACACTCACCGGCGGGAACTGGGACAGGTCGGTGTTGGGGCCGATGCGGGTGGTGGAGGGCACGTAGAACGCGTCGGGCAAATCGCGGCCGTCGACTACAGAGTTGTGCCGCACCACGCAGCCATCGCCGACGACGCAGTTGAACAGCACGCTGTTGAAGCCGATGAACACCCGGTCACCAACGGTGCAGGGCCCGTGGACGATGGAGCGGTGGGCGATGGAGGTGAACTCGCCGATGGTTACGGCGGCGCCGGATTTGGAGTGGATCACCACGCCGTCCTGGATATTCGAATTGGCCCCAATGGTGATCGGGTCCATGTCACCGTTGGCGTCGACTTCGTCGGCGCGGATCACCGCGTAAGGGCCGACAAATACGTTTTCGCCGATGACCACCTTGCCGCAGATGATTGCAGTTTTGTCGACGTAGGCCGATTCGGCAATCACGGGCAGATCGCCGGAAGGGTTCTTGCGGATCATGGGTCAGGTTCCTTGAGAGGCGCGGTGATGATGTTGACGTGATGGCCGTCGATGGCGTTGTAGAAACAGGTGGGCCGGCCGGTGTGGCAGGCCGGGCCTTGCTGGTCGACGATCAGCAATACCGCGTCGCCGTCGCAATCCAGGCGGGCCTCCACCAGCAGTTGCCAGTGGCCCGAGGTTTCGCCCTTGCGCCACAGTTGCTGGCGCGAGCGGGACCAGTAGCAGACGTGCCCGGTGGCCAGGGTTTCGTCGAGGGCCTGGCGGTTCATCCAGGCCAGCATCAACACTTCGCCGCTGCCGTGTTGCTGGGCGATGGCGGCGATCAGTCCATCGCTGTTCCACGGCAGGGCGTCGAGCACGCTATCGAGTGGAAAGCGGCTGCCGATGGCAGCCTCTTCCAGGTCAAGCATGCTCAGGCTCATGGCTTGCTCAGGGCCGCGCACAGGGTGTTGAGGTTGTATTCGAACAGGCCGGTAAAGGTGCTGGCCGGACCTTCTGCGGCCAGGGCGTCCGAATACAGCGTGCCGCCGATCTGCGCGCCGCTTTCGTCAGCGATCTGCTGGAGCAGACGCGAGTCCTTGATGTTTTCCATGAACACGGCCTTGACCTTGTCCTTGCGGATCTGGGTGATCAGCGTGGCGACTTCGGCGGCCGACGGTTCACGTTCGGTGGACAGGCCTTGAGGCGACAGGAACTCGATACCGTAGGCCTGGCCCAGGTAGCCGAAGGCGTCATGAGAGGTGACGATGCGACGGTTACCCGGTGGCAGCGCGCCAAACTTGGCCTTGGCTTCAGCCAGCAGGCGGTAGATTTCTTTCAGGTACACCTCGCTGTTGTGCTCGTAGTCGGCCTTGTTGGCCGGGTCGGCAGCGATCAGCGCCTTGGTGATGTTGTTCACGTAGATAACGGTGTTGGCCAGGTTGTGCCAGGCGTGCGGGTCGGGGATGGTTTCGCCGTCCTCTTCCATGGTGTGGGAGAGCACGCCTTTACTCGCAGTGACCACAGTGGCCTTGGTCTCGGTGCTGGTGACCAGGCGATCCAGCCACGGCTCGAAGCCCAGGCCGTTCTTGATGATCACCTTGGCCTTGAGCAGGGCCTTGGCATCGTCCGGTGTTGGTTCGTAGGTATGGGCGTCGGCGTCGGGGCCGACCATGTTGCTGATCTGGATATGATCGCCACCGACCTGGTGGGTCATGTCGTCAAGAATACTGAAGCTGGTAACCACCTGAAGCTTGTCGGCAGCCTGGGCCGTCGCGAACGACAGCGGCAGCAACACACTGAACAGCACGAGTAGAGCGCGCATCGGGAAACACCTCATTGGGATGTAAGCAAAGGCGGGCGGCGCAGCAAGCCGTGCACCGGACCGAAGACCACGGACAGCAGGTACCAGCCGCCAGCCACCAGCACAATTGCCGGGCCGCTGGGCAGCGAGTAGTAGAACGACAGCAACAAGCCAAGCCATACCGACAGGCATCCCAGCACCGCTGATATGGCGATCAACACCGGCAGGCGCCGGCTCCAGAAACGTGAAGCAATCGCCGGCAACATCATCAGGCCGACCACCATCAACGCGCCGATGGCCTGGAAACCGATCACCAGGTTCAGCACCACCAGCGTCAGGAACAGGCCGTGGGCCAGCGGGCCGAGGCGGCTGACGGTTTGCAGGAACAGCGGGTCGAGGGTGTCCAGCAGCAGCGGTTTGTAGATCACCACCATGGCGATCAGGCTGAAGCCCGAGACCCAGAGCATGCCGGTGAGGGTCGGGCCGTCTACCGCCAGGGCCGAGCCGAACAGCAGGTGCAGCAGGTCCAGGCGTTTGCCGGCGAGGCCGAGGATCAGCACGCCGCTGGCCAGGGAGATCGGGTAGATGGCGGCGAGGCTGGCGTCTTCCTTCAGCCCGGTGCGACGGGTGATCCAGGCGGCGAGGCCGGCCATGCTCAGGCCGGCGCCCAGGCCGCCGATGGTCAGCGCGGGCAAACTCAGGCCGGCAAACCAGAAGCCCAGGGCGGCGCCGGGCAGGATGCCGTGGGACACCGCGTCACCGATCAGGCTCATGCGGCGCAGGATCAGGAACACCCCAAGCGGCGCCGTGCTGCATGCCAATACCAGACCGCCGACGAGCGCGCGGCGCATGAAAACGAAATCGAGAAACGGCATCCACAGGTGGGCGTCGAAGTGCATCAGGCCACCTGCATTTGCGGCTGCGGGCGGATCAGTTCTTTGCTGGAGCCGAACACGCAGCCACTGCTTTTGATCTGCACCACTTGCTGGGTGTGTTGGCGTACGGAGCCGAGGTCATGGCACACCACGACCACCGTGCGACCTGCGTCGTGCCAGGCGTGGATGTGTTTCCAGCACAGCGCCTGGCCGTCTTCGTCGAGGGCGGCGTGGGGTTCGTCCAGCAGCAATATCGGCGACTCGGCCAGGCTCATGCGGGCGAGCAGGGCGCGTTGCAGTTCGCCGCCCGACAAGGCCATCAACGGCCGATGCTCCAGGCCGCTGAGGCACCAGTCTTCGAGCACGGCGCTCAGGCGTTCGGTACGTTGTTGCGGGGTTTGCCTGCTGCCCCAGAAACCGGCGGCCACCAATTCTTCAAGGCTGATAGGAAACTGGCGATCGAGGTTCTGTTGCTGGGGCAAAAACGACAGGCCACCTCGGCGTGGAACATCGATCGTCACTTTCCCCGCCAGTGGCTTCTGCAGTCCGGCGATAACTTTCAGCAGGCTGCTTTTGCCGGTGCCGTTGGCGCCGATGATGCCGGTAAGGCTGCCTTTTTCCAGGGTGAAATCCACGGCGGGGGTCAGTGGTTGGCCGGGGGCGCCCCAGCGCAAAGCGGTGCAGGTGATCATTCGGAAGGTCTCGTCCAGCGGCTTTCGGCCACGGCATCGTGCGCGTGAAGGCTTTCGGCGTGGATCACTTTCAAGTGGAAGGCATTGACCGCATCCGAGCGTTTCAAGGCGAGGTTCAGGCGGCGGGCGGCGTCTTCGCAGAACATCAGGTTCTGCCCGTTGGCCAGGGCGAAGGCTTGTTCGTCTGCACGCTTTACGGCGGTTTGCACGGCAGTGCCGAGGGCGGCTTCGGTTTCGTCGATCAACTGGGTCAGCGGCAGTGTTGGCTGATCGTCCTGAAGCCGGACCTGCAACAGCGCGCTGCTGCGCTGGCTGTGGGGTGTGGCGACGATGCCGTTTGCGCTGCCGAGCCAGGTCAGTACGTCTTCGTGCTGCAGCGGTGTGCCGGCAAAGTCCTCGATAAATTGCTGCTGAATCAATTGCCTGGCGAGGGCAGCGGAGCAAGGGCAGGTTGAAGAGTAAGTAACGTCAATTTTTAGTTCCACGTGGAACATCTGGTTTTCCAGGCGCGCCTCGATGCTCACCGGGTAGCTTTTCCAGCCGGCCAACGGGCTGACCAGCGCCGGGCGTTTCAGCAGCAGACCTGCATGAATCCGCAGGTAGGCATTTGTGGATAAACCTTCATGACTGTCGAGAAAACGTTGCAATACACTGCGCAGCAGTGCTGGCGAAAGCGGTTGCTGTTCAAGCATTTCCAGCGCCAGGTAAAGCCGTGACATATGAATGCCACGGGCCTCGCCGTCGTCCAGGCTGACGCCGGCATCAGCCGTGGCGCTAAGGCTTTGGCCGTCGATCAGAATGGGCAGGGCAATGCCGCACATGCCCACCCAATCGAGCGGCAAGGCTTGGCGTGAAGCCTGCGCGGCGATATCGGGCAGAGTCAGCGCGTTCATGAGCAGGTCCATCGTTGGAAATAAAAAGACATGTTATATTATTACAATTGAAACGACGAAAGTTTTTCTGTTCTGTCTTTTATTCAGTCATGTCGAGTACGGAAGCTCCTTTATTTGCGGTGTAAGTCATGCACAGACGTCAACTCCTCAACCTGCTGCTGGCCAGTGCGGTGTTCACCTTGCCCTTGGGCGTGTCTGCCGCGCAGATCCGCAATGCACGGCTGTGGCGGTCGGATAACAAGCTGCGGCTGGTGCTGGACCTCAGCGGCCCGGTGCAATACAAGACCTTCACCCTGACCGCGCCGGAGCGGTTGATCATCGATTTGAGCGGCGCGAAGCTGACCGGTGATTTCAGCCAACTGGCCCTGACCAACAGCGGCATTACCTCGATTCGCTCGGGGCATTTCGGGCAGGGCGATACGCGGATCGTGCTGGATTTGAAGGCGCCGATGCAGCTCAACAGCTTTCTCCTGCCGCCGCAGGATGGCCAGGGCCACCGCCTCGTGCTGGACCTGACCAGTGCCACTCATGCGCCTATGCAAATCGCTGCGGCACCGGCCGCGTTGGCTGCACCCGTGCCGGCGCCGGTGGACAGGGCTCATCCGAAACGCGACATCATCGTGGTGGTCGACCCTGGGCACGGCGGCAAGGATCCCGGCGCGATTGGCTCAAAGGGCCAGCGCGAAAAAGACGTGGTGCTGTCCATCGCCCAATTGCTGGCCAAGCGTCTGAAGCGCGAGAAGGGCTTCGATGTGAAGCTGGTGCGCAACGACGACTTCTTCGTGCCGCTGCGTAAACGTGTGGACATCGCCCGTCAGCACAAAGCCGACATGTTTATCTCGGTACACGCCGATGCCGCGCCACGGCTTACGGCGTCCGGCGCCTCTGTCTATGCGCTGTCTGAAGGCGGCGCCACCTCCGCCACCGCACGGTTCATGGCGCAGCGGGAAAACGGCGCCGACCTCTTGGGCGCCACCACCTTGCTCAATCTCAAGGACAAGGACCCGATGCTCGCCGGGGTGATTCTCGACATGTCGATGAACGCCACCATCGCCTCCAGCCTGCAACTGGGCAGCTCGGTACTGGGCAGCCTGCAAAGCATCACCACGCTGCATCAAAAACGCGTGGAACAGGCCGGCTTTGCGGTGCTCAAGTCGCCGGACGTGCCGTCGATCCTGGTGGAAACCGGGTTTATCTCCAACACCCAGGACGCCCAGCGACTGGTCACCGCACGCCATCAACAGGCGGTGGCAGACGGTTTATTTGAAGGGTTGAAGAACTACTTCCAGAAGAACCCGCCGATGAACAGCTACATGGCCTGGGTTCAGGAACAGAAAACCGGCCAGGTCTAACAGCCGGTGATTCGACTACAGGTGAACTTGGCGCTGGCACCACCGGAACTGGAAAACCGGTTGAGGGTGGTCCAGCCCACTCGCCGCGTGTAGCCCACCCACGCCTCACCATCGGAAGCCAACCCGGTAAAGAACGTCAGTTGCCCGTAGCGGCTGCTGGTCTGTGCCCAATAGCGTTTTCCGATCACTTCAAAGCCCCGCAAATACGTAGTGCTGCCTGCCGTCGCGACGCTGTAGGCATTGCCCTGGGCGTCGACGCACGCCAGCAGGTTGGCGCTGCGGGTGCAGTTGGCCAGCAGGGTGGGCACCTGGGCGTTGGCCAGGCTCGCCAGCATCAGCAACACAGCACACAGCAGGTATTTCATAGAGGCTCTCGGGGCGTTATTCGGCTGCCAGCATTGCGCCCTTCGTCGTCACGAGCAAGGGGGATTGGTTTATTTGCATTGTTATACTATAACATTAAAAAACAGCCTGACCCGTGAACCACCTCCGATGACCGAACAAGACCTTCTCGACCAACCCTGCGCCGACTACATGAATGAAGCCCAGCAAGGTTTCTTCCGCGAGCTGCTGCTGGCCCAGCGCAACGAGCTGCAAGCGCGTATCGACGCTGAATTCATGGTGCTGCGCGAACAGGAGCCCAACAGCGATCCCGCCGATGTCGGCAGCGCCGAAGAACAGCGCCAATGGCAACTGCGCCTGCTGGAGCGCGAAAAAAAGCTGTTGGACAAGATCGACGAAGCCCTGGAACGCCTGGCCCGCGGTGAATACGGCTGGTGCCGTGAAACCTGCGAACCCATCGGCCTCAAGCGCCTGCTGCTGCGCCCCACGGCCACCCTGTGTATCGAAGCCAAAGAACGTGAAGAGCTGCGCGAACGCCATCAACGGGCGATTTGACCGGCCAACCCTGATGAGGAATACCTGATGCCCAATCGTCTCCCCGTTACTGTGCTGTCCGGATTCCTCGGCGCCGGCAAAAGCACGCTGCTCAACTACGTCCTGCGCAACCGCGAAAACCTGCGGGTGGCGGTGATCGTCAACGACATGAGCGAAATCAACATCGATGGCAGTGAGGTCCAGCGCGACGTCACCCTCAATCGCTCCGAAGAAAAACTGGTGGAGATGAGCAACGGCTGCATCTGCTGCACCTTGCGCGAAGACTTGCTGGAAGAAGTCGGAAAGCTCGCCAAGGAAGGTCGGTTCGATTACCTGTTGATCGAGTCCACCGGTATCTCCGAGCCGCTGCCAGTGGCCGAAACCTTCACCTTCCGCGATGAAGAAGGCCAAAGCCTGGCGGACATTGCCCGGCTCGACACCATGGTCACCGTGGTCGACGGCATGAACTTCCTGCTCGACTACCAGGCTGCCGAAAGCCTGGCGTCCCGGGGCGAAACCCTCGGTGAAGAGGACGAGCGCTCGATCACCGACCTGCTGATCGAGCAGATCGAATTTGCGGATGTGATCCTCATCAGCAAGATCGACCTGATCAGCAGCAGTGAGCGCGAGGAGTTGATGGCGATCCTGGAGCGCTTGAACTCCCAGGCTGAAATCATCCCGATGGTCATGGGCGAAGTGCCGTTGGCGAAGATCCTCAACACCGGCCGTTTCGACTTCGAGCGTGCTTCCCAGGCGCCGGGCTGGTTGCAGGAACTGCGTGGCGAACACCTGCCGGAAACCGAAGAGTACGGCATCGCCTCCACCGCCTATCGCGCCCGCCGCCCGTTCCACCCGCAGCGGTTTTTCGACTTTATCGACCGGCCTTGGGTGAATGGAAAACTGCTGCGTTCCAAGGGCTTTTTCTGGCTGGCCAGCAAACACCAGGACGCCGGTAGCTGGTCCCAGGCTGGCGGCCTGATGCGCCATGGGTTTGCCGGGCGCTGGTGGCGTTTCGTGCCGAAAACCCAGTGGCCCCAGGACGAGGAAGGCATCGCCGCAATCATGAAAAACTGGCAACTGAGCACCGGCGATTGCCGGCAGGAGCTGGTGTTTATCGGCCAGAACATCGACTTCGCACAGATGACCGCCGAGCTGGACGCTTGTTTGCTGACCGACGATGAAATGGCCACGGGTGTCGAAGGCTGGCGCTTGTTGGCCGATCCCTTTGGCCCTTGGTTCGAAGAGGCTGCCTGATGCTGGCACCGACCCTGAAACTGCGCCCGGTGGTACGCCAGACCCACGGCGAAACCCCGGCCGTGCTCACCGATATCCTTGAGGACGGCGTGAACCTGGCGGTGTGGCAGCGTCAGTTGCCCCTGCACATCGCCGAGTTCGGCGCGTTACTGGTGGCACTCAATGAGCCATTGGCAGAGTCGCTGGTGGTTGAACTGAACAGCGAAGACGCCGAGCCAAACCTGCAGGAATTTGCATCAGGTTGCCGTGATCTTGAAGGCTACGAAGGCTTTATCGCCGATGTGTCGTGGTTGGTCAGCGCCTTTGCCTGTTTGCTCGGAGCCAAGCGTATCGGCGTGCGTTTGCGGCTATTGGACAAGGCCATGTGCCCGCGTTTTCATGTGGATCATGTGCCGGTGCGGCTTATCACCACCTACGCCGGCATCGGCAGCCAGTGGTTGCGCGAGGGGGTTATGGAGCGGCGACACCTGAGCCAGGCGAGTGCTGAGCCAGAAGAACGCATTGAGCAAATCCACTGCGGCGAAGTGGCGTTGCTCAAGGGCGAAAAATGGCACGGCAACGAAGGCTTTGGCCTGATCCACCGCTCGCCGCCGCTGCAAGCGGATCAACGACGGTTGATTCTGACGCTGGATTGGTTGGCGTAACCGGGTAGGATCGAACCTCTCTACACGGTCTGAATGATGTCCACCATGCTGCAGAACATTCCCACCCACGTGATTGCCGGGCCCCTGGGCGCCGGCAAGACCAGCCTGATCAAGCACCTGCTGGCCCAGCGCCCGGCCAACGAGCGTTGGGCGGTGTTGATCAATGAGTTCGGGCAGATTGGCCTGGATGCCGCGTTGCTCACCCGTGATGACGACGGGATTGCCCTCGGTGAAGTGGCGGGTGGCTGCCTGTGTTGCGTCAACGGGGCGCCGTTTCAGGTAGGACTGGGGCGTTTGTTGCGTAAGGCCAGGCCCGACCGGCTGTTTATCGAGCCGTCCGGGCTTGGGCACCCGGCTCAATTGCTCAAGCAGCTGCGGGAAGCACCCTGGCAGCAGGTACTGGCGGTGCAGCCGTGCGTACTCGTACTGGACGCCCAGGCGTTGGCGGCGGGTAAGCCTTTACCCAATGCCCAACGGGAGGCATTAGCCAGCGCCGGGCTGTTGGTATTAAACAAGAATGAAGCCTTAAGTGATGCGCAGCGCCTGTTGATTCAAGGACAACTGCCCGACCGGCCGATCTATTGGACGCAGCAGGCGCAACTGCCCTTGGCCCGGTTACCGGGTGTGAATGCTCAAGCGGCAGCGGCTGTGGATAATTTCGAGTTGCCCAAAGGCCTGGGGCAAATGCCGGCCATCTGGACGGATCCGGCATCGCCGATCTGCCTCAGCCAGGGCCAGGAGGATGGCTGGAGCATTGGCTGGCGCTGGCATCCGAGCCAGCGATTCGACGCGCGGCGCATTCAGCAATGGCTGCAATCGTTGGACTGGCGACGGGCAAAACTGGTTATCCACAGCCTGGATGGCTGGGTATCGGCCAACGCTGTGGATAACGCCGCATTGGCCTGGCAGCCCAGCGAATGGCGGCGGGATTCGCGTATCGAATTGATCTTCAGCGAAGTGCAGGACGTTGCGCAGTTACAGGGTGGGTTAACCGCTTGCCGTCAGTGACGGGTCTTGCTGTTGCCATGCTCCTGGCGCCACTGGCTTAGCTCAATGATCTCGGCGCTGGGCAATGGCGTCTTGATCTCGAACGGGTAGGGCGCCAACTCGATTTGTGCACTGTGGGCGCCGAATTGGGTGATGGTCCCCGGGTGCCGCGTTTCGCCGGTCACGGTGAATTCGAAGTTGTAGATCCGTGCCAGGCGCCGCCGCCCGCTGGCATCTTTCACAAAACCGATGCGCTTCAACGCCACGGCGCCATCGAGCAGCTCGATGTCGAGCTTGGCGCAGTGCTGCTTGACCCGTTCCAGCGCCCGCTCGCGCAGGCCGTGGTTGTGCCACAGCCAGGCGGCACCGGTCGCCAGCAGCATCAGCACGAAGATATTTCCGAGGGTCAGCATTCGATGAACTCCAACAAAGTAGGGCCAGCTTAACTGCGTCTCCGGTCTGTCGTACAGGCCGCGTTTAGTCGCATACTGCGCAGCCAGAATATCAACGGCTTTACGGAAATCCCCTGCATGAAACGTACGCCCCATCTGCTTGCGATCCAGTCTCATGTGGTCTTCGGCCACGCCGGAAACAGCGCCGCCGTGTTCCCCATGCAACGGGTCGGGGTGAACGTGTGGCCGCTCAATACGGTGCAGTTCTCCAACCACACTCAGTATGGTCAGTGGGCGGGAGAAGTGTTGGCGCCGCAGCAAATTCCTGCGCTGGTGGAAGGCATCGCGGCGATTGGCGAGCTGGGCAACTGTGATGCAGTGCTGTCGGGCTACCTGGGCAGTGCGGCCCAGGGCCGGGCGATCCTCACCGGCGTGGCGCGGATCAAGGCGATCAACCCCAAGGCTCTTTACCTGTGTGACCCGGTGATGGGGCATCCGGAAAAAGGCTGCATCGTGCCCCAGGAGGTCAGCGACTTCCTGCTGGAGGAAGCGGCGGCGATGGCCGACTTTCTGTGCCCCAACCAGCTGGAGCTGGACAGCTTTGCCGGGCGCAAGCCGCAGTCGCTGTTCGATTGCCTGGGGATGGCCCGTGCGTTACTGGCCCGCGGGCCGAAAGCGGTGTTGGTCAAGCACCTGGATTATCCCGGCAAGCTGCCGGACGGCTTCGAAATGCTGTTGGTGACGGCTGAAGGCAGCTGGCACCTGCGTCGGCCACTGCTGGCATTCCCGCGTCAGCCGGTGGGCGTGGGCGACCTGACGTCGGGCCTGTTCCTGGCGCGGGTGTTGTTGGGCGATAGCCTGGTGGCGGCCTTTGAGTTCACTGCTGCAGCGGTGCATGAAGTACTGCTGGAAACCCAGGCGTGCGCCAGCTATGAGCTGGAACTGGTGCGCGCCCAGGACCGGATTGCCCATCCGCGAGTTCGCTTCGAGGCAACCCCGATAGGGCTTTAAGGCCCGTCTGCCTTGATTTCCTGATAGCGCTTTTCCAGCTCCTGGCGAATCTGCCGGCGCTGTTGAGCCTGCACAAACCGGCGCTTGTCTTCGCTGTTCTGCGGTTGCAGCGGCGGCACGGCGGCCGGTTTGCGCTGGTCATCCACCGCGACCATGGTGAAGAAGCAGCTATTGGTGTGGCGTACCGAACGCTCACGGATGTTCTCGGTGACCACCTTGATCCCCACTTCCATCGACGTGTTGCCGGTGTAGTTGACCGAGGCCAGGAAGGTCACCAGCTCGCCGACATGGATCGGCTCGCGAAAAATCACCTGGTCCACCGACAACGTCACCACATAGCGCCCGGCATAACGGCTGGCGCAGGCGTAGGCCACTTCGTCGAGGTACTTGAGCAGCGTGCCGCCGTGCACATTGCCAGAGAAGTTGGCCATGTCAGGGGTCATCAATACTGTCATCGACAGCTGGGCGTTTCCGGGTTCCATAGCACACTCACGGGTTGTAGGCATTGGGTGGGGAGGCACCTCTGCGGGTGCTGGAATCTTTGCAGAGCCATTCATAACGGGACGCTGGCCCCCGGCTTGCCGTCACGCCCGGGGCGATCTGTTTCCATATATTGCACCGGCTTTCTGCCGCAAGTCGCGGTGTTACCCTTCAAAAGCCCGTCTCAAAGGCAATTCTTACGATCAAGGCAGACTTTTCTTTCCGTTCATTGCGACCTTTCGGGGTGCATGCGTGGAAATGGGAAAAGCGCCAGTACCCCTCAAGGAGCCCCTCGCCATGCACGCCATCAGCTTTATCCAGGACCTGGCCGTGATCATGCTGGTGGCCGGGGTGGTGACGATCCTGTTCCATCGGCTCAAGCAGCCGGTGGTGTTGGGGTATATCGTCGCCGGCTTCATCATCGGCCCGCACACCCCACCGTTTGGCCTGATCCACGACGAAGACACGATCAAGACCCTGGCCGAGCTTGGGGTGATCTTCCTGATGTTCTGCCTGGGCCTTGAGTTCAGCCTGCGCAAGCTGTTCAAGGTTGGCGCCACCGCATTTATCGCGGCGTTCCTCGAAATCATCCTGATGATCTGGATCGGCTACGAAATCGGCCGCTGGTTCGACTGGAACACCATGGACTCGCTGTTCCTGGGCGCGATCCTGGCGATTTCCTCGACCACCATCATCGTCAAGGCGCTCAATGACCTGAAGATGAAAAACCAGCGCTTTGCCCAGCTGATTTTCGGGGTGCTGATCGTCGAAGACATCCTCGGCATCGGCATCATCGCCTTGCTGTCGAGCATTGCCGTCAGCGGCACGGTCAGCTCCGGCGAGGTGTTCTCCACCGTCGGCAAGCTCTCGCTGTTCATGATTGTCGCGCTGGTGATCGGGATTTTGCTGGTGCCACGCCTGCTGGAGTACGTGGCCAAATTCGAAAGCAACGAGATGCTGCTGATCACCGTGCTGGGTCTGTGTTTCGGTTTCTGCCTGTTGGTGGTCAAGCTGGAATACAGCATGGTGCTGGGGGCATTCCTGATCGGCGCGATCATGGCTGAATCCCGGCAATTGCTGAAGATTGAGCGCCTGATCGAACCGGTTCGCGACATGTTCAGCGCGATCTTCTTTGTCGCCATTGGCTTGATGATCGACCCGCAGATCCTCCTGCAATACGCCTGGCCGATTGCGGTGATTACCGTGGCCGTGGTGCTGGGCAAGATGTTGTCCTGTGGGTTGGGGGCGTTCATTGCGGGTAACGATGGCCGCACTTCATTGCGAGTGGGGATGGGGCTGTCACAGATCGGCGAATTTTCATTCATCATCGCCGCGCTGGGCATGACATTGCAGGTCACCAGCGACTTCCTGTATCCGGTGGCGGTGGCTGTTTCTGCGATTACCACACTGCTCACACCCTATCTGATCCGTGGCGCAGACCCGCTGTCGCTGAAGATTGCCGCAGTGATGCCCAAGCGCATGAGCCGGGTGTTCGGGATGTATGGCGAGTGGCTGCGCAGCATTCAGCCCCAGGGCGAGGGTGCGATGCTGGCGTCGATGATCCGCAAGATCATTCTGCAGGTGGGGGTGAACCTGGCGCTGGTGGTGGCAATCTTCTTTGCCGGCAGCTTTTTCGCGGCGCGTATTGGCAGCTACCTGGAAGGCTGGGTCAGCGATCCGAGCTGGCAGAAGGCATTGATCTGGGGTGGGGCGTTGCTGCTGTCGCTGCCGTTTTTGATTGCGGCGTACCGCAAGCTCAAGGCGCTGTCGATGCTGCTGGCGGAGATGAGCGTGAAGCCGGAAATGGCCGGGCGCCACACTCAGCGCGTGCGCCGGGTGATCGCCGAAGTGATCCCGATTCTTTCGCTGCTGGTGATTTTCCTGCTATTGGCAGCCTTGTCGGCCAGTATCCTGCCGACCAACAAGTTGCTGGTGCTGATCGCCGTGGTGACGGCCGCGGTGGCCGCCGTGCTCTGGCGCTGGTTCATCCGCGTGCATACGCGGATGCAGGTCGCCTTGCTGGAGACCCTGGATAACCATAAGGATACGCCGGAGCACTGAGTGGGTCGCAGAGGGCTGCTTCGCAGCCCAGCGCGAGCAAGCTCGCTCGCCACAACAAGCGCCCTCGGCACACAGGGGTCTCAGCTTTCCAGCCAGACGTCCCGCGCCCAGTGCCACACCGATTCCCAGGTTTCTTCGGTGACGAGTTCTTCTTCGCCGGACCACAGCACCACGGTGCCGTCTTCCTCGACGCAGTAGTAGTCGTCGCCGTCCTGGCAGATCGGGATCATGCTGCGGTCAACACCGGCATCCCAGGCGTTGGCGGCAACGTCCGGCAGGTAGGTGTGGGACTGTGGGTCGGTGACGGTCACCGGCTCCAGGCTGCCGTAGACCACATCGCTGACGGTCAGCAGAAATTCACGGAAGACGAACGGAATATCGATGAACAGTTGTTCCTCGATTTCCACCAGTTGATCTTCGTCAGGCAGCTCCAGAGGAACCGGTACCGGTTCGTTGGCTTCACGCAATTGTTCGATAACTTCTTCCACGGCCGGGATCCTCTTGCTAGATGGCGCGGTTTATAGGGGCGTTTTATACAGTAGCTCGCTATAAGTGCAACCGTGAAATAGAAAACCCCGGACAAGTCCGGGGTTTTTGTTACTGCGTACTCAAAGCGGGCAGGGATCAGCCGTTCTGGCGGATACCGGCGACCAGCCAAGGCTGGTTTTCGCCTTGTGGGCGCTCCATGTTCCAGCTTTCGCTGAACACTTCGCCCTGGTCGAAACGCGAGGTCTTCGACACACCGCTGAAGGTCAGGGTGGCGATGGTCTTGTCGGCGCGGTCATCCACACCTTCAAGCTGCACTTTCAGGTCGTCGATGTAGGTCGACTGGAAGCCGTCGCCCAGGTCGGCACGTTCGCGCTTGAGGAACTCCAGCAGTTGCGGGGTCACGAACTCGGCGATCTTGTCCATTTCGTTGGCGTCCCAGTGTTGCTGCAGGGACTGGAAGTGGCTGCGGGCCGCTTCGACGAAGCGCTCTTCGTTGAACCAGGCGGGTGCGTTGATCACCGGACGAGCGGCAGCAGGAGCAGCCGAACCGCCGAAGATCGAACCCATGGCAGCAGGCTTTTGCTCGAACACTTCACGCTGCATCGGCGCGCCGGCTGGAGCCATGTGCTCCTGTTGCTTGCGGCGACGGGCGGCGATAAAGCGGAAGATCAGGAAGGCGATGACCGCCATGATCAGGATGTCGAAGATCTGCATGCCCTGGAAGCCGCCGCCCATGAACATGGAGGCGAGCAGGCCGCCGGCCGCGATACCGGCCAGAGGGCCCAACCAGCGCGAAGCACCGCCAGCCTTGGCAGCAGCGCCTGCGGCACCGGCAGCGCCAGCGGTCGCAGCTGCGCCGCCCATGCCGCCGCCGGATGGGGCCATTTGGCTGGTCTGGTGGCTCGGCGCCGAGCCCATGGATTTGCCGCCACCGAAGCGCTTGGCGTTGGCGTCGAGGCTCATCGTCAGGCCGATGCACAACGCCATGGCGATGCTAAGAAAACGTTTCATAAAGGGAATTCCCATTTGTGGATTGCACGCGCGCCATGTTGCACAGGTGTGATGTCAGTGGCTAGCGGCATAGTGTTTCGGGCTTTTGCGTAGGGCCAATACCGAATCGTCTGTAGGACTTATTACAGATATTGGCCCCACCGCTGCCAAATACAAGGGTGGGGCAACATCCTTCATGTTCTACAGTTGTTTCAGATTGCTTCGAGCTTGGCGTAGCCCATCATCAGCCACTTGCTGCCTTCGGCGAAGTTCACCTGCACCCTGGCCTGGGCACCGGCGCCTTCGAAGTTGAGGATCACGCCTTCGCCGAAGATCGCGTGCTTGACCTGTTGGCCAAGGCTGAACGGCGTCTCGGGGATTTCCGAACCAGCGAACATGCTGCTGGAGTTCTGCTGCTGGCCGCCGCCGAACGGTCGGCTGACGCTGTTGGACAGGCGCACTTCCTGAATCAGCCCTTTCGGCACTTCACGTACGAAGCGCGACACCTTGTTGTAGGTCTCACTGCCGTACAGGCGCCGGGTTTCGGCGTAGGTCATCACCAGGTTCTGCATCGCCCGGGTGATGCCCACGTAGGCCAGGCGGCGTTCCTCCTCAAGGCGGCCGGGTTCTTCCAGGCTCATCTTGTGGGGGAACAGGCCTTCTTCCATGCCCACCAGGAACACGTAGGGGAATTCCAGGCCCTTGGCACTGTGCAAGGTCATCAGCTGAATGCTGTCTTCATGCTCATCAGCCTGGGTGTCGCCGGCTTCCAGGGAAGCGTGGCCGAGGAATGCCGCCAGTGGCGTCAGGTCTTCGTCTTCTTCGGTGTTTTCGAACGCGCGGGCGGCGCTGACCAGTTCCTCAAGGTTTTCTACCCGGGCCTGGCCTTTCTCGCCTTTTTCCGCTTCGTGGTAGGCGATCAGGCCGGACTGCTCGATCACGGTCTGGGTCATCAGGTGCAGGGGCATTTCCATGCACTTGGCGGCCAGGTTCTCGATCAGCTCGACAAACACGCTCAAGGCACCGGCCGCACGGCCGGTCAGGCCCTTGTTGGCGATCAGCAGGCGCATCGCTTCCCACATCGACACATCGCTGTGGCGTGCGTGGTCGCGAATCGCCTCGACGGTCTTCTCGCCGATGCCACGGGCCGGAATGTTGATCACCCGTTCCAGCGCCGCATCGTTGCCGCGACCTTCCAGCAAGCGCAGGTAGGCCATGGCGTTCTTGATTTCGGCACGTTCGAAGAAGCGCTGGCCACCATAGATGCGATACGGAATGCGCTCGCGCAGCAGGGCCTCTTCCAATACCCGTGATTGGGCGTTGGAGCGGTAGAGAATCGCGATATCGCTGCGGGCCAGGCCGGTTTTCAGGGCGCTTTCGATGGTTTCCACCACGTAGCGCGCTTCATCGTGTTCGTTGAAGGCGGCGTACAGGTTGATCGCTTCGCCTTCGCCGCCGTCGGTCCACAGCTCTTTGCCCAGGCGCCCGGTGTTGTTGGCGATCAAGGCGTTGGCGGCCTTGAGGATCCCGGCGGTGGAGCGGTAGTTCTGTTCCAGGCGGATAGTTTCGGCGTCCGGGAAGTCGTCGCTGTACTGGTAGATGTTCTCGATTTTCGCGCCGCGCCAGCCGTAGATCGACTGGTCGTCGTCGCCCACCACCATCAGGCTGTCGCCGCCCTTGGCCAGCAGGCGCAACCAGGCGTACTGCACGGCGTTGGTATCCTGGAACTCGTCCACCAGGATGTGGCGGAAGCGTTTCTGGTAGTGCGCCAGCAGGCCCGGGTTGTCGCGCCACAAGTCGAGGGCGCGCAGCAGCAGTTCGGAGAAGTCGATGACGCCGGCGCGCTGGCAGGCCACCTCATAGGCTTCATAAATGCTGCGCATGGTGGCCAGGAACAGGTCGCCGCTGGCCTGGATATGTTGCGGGCGCAGGCCTTCATCTTTCTGACCGTTGATGAACCACTGGGCCTGACGGACCGGCCAGCGTTGTTCATCCAGGCCCAGCTCGCGGATCACCCGCTTGACCAGGCGTTGCTGGTCGTCGCTGTCGAGAATCTGGAAGGTCTGGCTCAGGCCGGCTTCCTGCCAATGCGCCCGCAACAGGCGGTGCGCCAGGCCGTGGAAGGTGCCCACCCACATGCCGGCCGGGCTGATGCCCATCAACTGCTCGATGCGATGACGCATCTCGGCAGCGGCCTTGTTGGTGAAGGTCACCGACAGGATGGAATGCGGTGAGGCGTTCTCGACCTGGATCAACCAGGCGATACGGTGCACCAGCACTCGGGTTTTACCGGAGCCAGCACCGGCCAGGACCAACTGACGGCCAACGGGGGCCGCTACGGCCTGGCGTTGGGCATCGTTGAGGGAGTTCAGCAAAAGAGAGAGATCATCGCGCATCGGCGCATTCTAGGGTGCCCGGGGGAGTCGGGCAAATCCCAATGCCGGGTGGTCACGGGAAAACTTCTGCGTCGACACAGGATAAGGCAACAATCTATTCACGGTGATGACCGGTCGGTCATCGCCCACAGCCCGCGCCCTGTCTCACTCAAGCTGTCTGGCTCCAAGGTTTGCGCCTGATTGTCGCGCTGTTTTTATGACTTGGGGCAGTTTGGCTCGAGCGTTTGCTTGTGTATGCTCCGTCGACGTTTCGGGCTCACCATTATAAGAACACTGCCTATGACCCTTAGCATTGACCTGGCGGGACCCTCCGTGGCGCCGGCGCAGGTTATCCGCAAGCACTACGCCATGGAGATGGCGGTGGAGCGCACGCGCCTGCTTTACCAAGGCTCCCTGCTGCCTACTTTATTAATGCTGGTGAATGGACTGGTCTGCGCCTGGTTGCTCTGGAGCCCGCAGCGCTATCTGCTGGACAGCATTTGGCTGGTATGGCTGCTGGCGCTGGTGGCCTTGCGGGTAATTCAGGTGGCGGCGTTCGATTCCGCCATGCCCAGCCGCCAGGCGCAGCCGATCTGGCGACGCATGTTCATGCTGGGCTCAGCCGTCAGCGGCTTGACGCTGGCCAGTGCTGCCATCGCCCTGGTACCGGTGGACAGTTTTGCGCAACAGGCCTGGGTGTTCGGCCTGCTCGGCGCGGCGACCTTGTCCGCCAGTGTGGCCTATGCCGTCAGTCTGCCGGCTTTCCTGTCGTTTGCCGTGCCCTGCCTGGTGCCGGCCATCCTCTATTTATTCTGGAGCGGCGACCCGCAACAGCAAGGCTGGGGTTGCCTGGGCCTGATTCTGCTGGCATCCCTGAGCCTGGTGGCATGGCAGGTCAATCGCCTGATCCAGCGTGGGCTGCTCAGGCGCTTCCAGAACCAGGCGTTGATCGAGCATCTGCAGCAAGCGCAGCAACGCAGCGAGCAACTGAACCAGGAACTGGTGCGTGAGGTGGAGCAGCGGCGCCAGGTCGAACAAGAGTTGCGCGAAGCACAGATCGGCCTGCAGCAACGCGTCGATCAGCGCAGTCAGGAACTGGACGCGGCGAGCCTGGCCCTGAGCAAAAGCGAGGCGCGTCTGGCCATGGCGTTGCAGGCCAGCGAACTGGGGCTGTGGGACTGGAACCTGCAAACCGATGAGGTCCACCATACCCAGCTCAAGGAGTTGTTCGGCCTGGAGCCGGAATACGTCACGGCGATGCTCAGCCACCTCAAGCCACGCCTGCACCCGGACGACTTGCCGCTGCTCAAGCGCGCGCTGGTGGAGCACCTTAAAGGCCGCAGCGAGGACTACCTGGTGGAATACCGGGTGCGCCATGGCGATGGCCATTGGGTATGGATCCAGGACCGTGGCCGCGCCGTGGAGCGCTCGCCCAGTGGACGCGTCACGCGGATGCTCGGCACCCGCCGCGACATCAGCGCCGGCAAGGTCCTGGAAGAACAGCAGCGCCTGGCATCGACGGTGTTTGAGGCGGCCAGCGAAGGCATTGTGATCCTCGATCCGGACTACGTGCTGATAGCCGTCAACCAGGCATTCAGCCGCGTCACCGGCTTCGACATCGACGACATGATCGGGCGCAATGTCGTGGAACTGCCCAGCAGCCGCGACGCACGGCGCCACTTCCCGGTGATCCGCCAGGCGTTGCTCAGCCACGGCACCTGGCAGGGCGAGCTCGTGGAAACCCGCAAGAACGGCGAACTCTACCCGCAATGGCTACAACTGAATGTAGTCCGGGATATTCGGGGAAATGTAAGCCATATCGTGGGTTTCTTCGCTGATCTGTCCGCGCGGCGCGAATCCGAGGAGCGCATGCGCTACCTCACGCATTACGACGAATTGACCGGGCTGGCCAACCGCTCGCTGTTCCGCGAGCGGTTGCGCGAAGCCCATCAGCGGGTGCGCCAGGGTGGCCGCAGCCTGGCCTTGCTGCATATCAACCTGGACCGTTTCAAGCTGCTCAACGACAGCCTCGGGCATGAAGTGGCCGACCAGTTGTTGCAGAAAATGGCCCGCCGCTTGATCAACGCCTTGCCTGAGGCCGACACCATAGCGCGGCTCTCTGGCGATGAATTCGCCGTGCTGTTCGACGCCTACGGCAACCTGTCGAGCCTGGCGCGGGTGGCCACGCGGTTGCTGGCCAAGTTGCGGGTGCCGGTGACGGTGGAAGGGCACGAGCTGGTGGTCAGCGCCTCAATGGGCGTCAGCCTGTTGCCCGACAATGCGCGGGAAATATCCGCTTTGGTCAGCCAGTCGAACATGGCCATGCAGCACGCCAAGCACCTGGGCGGTAATAACTTCCAGTTCTACACCGACAGCCTGCAGGCCAGCACCCTGGAACGTTTGCAGCTGGAAAACCAGCTGCGCAAGGCGATTGATGAGCGCCAGCTTACGGTGTTCTACCAACCCAAACTGTGCCTGGCCAGTGGCAAGCTGAATGCGGCCGAAGCATTGATTCGCTGGGAACATCCGCAGTGGGGCATGGTGCCGCCCGGCGACTTTATCGGGCTGGCCGAAGAAACCGGCCTGATCGTGCCGCTGGGGGAGTTCGTGTTGCGCCAGGCGTGCTGGCAGGCTTGTGAATGGCAACGCCAGGGGCTGGCGCCGATTCGGGTGTCGGTCAACCTGTCGGTGCACCAACTGCGCCAGGGCAAGCTGATCAGCCTGGTGCGCCAGGTGCTGGAAGAAACCGGGCTTGATCCGCAATACCTGGAGCTGGAACTGACCGAAAGCCAGCTGCTCGACAGCGTCGAGCACATCATCTCGACCTTCCAGCAACTGCGCGACCTGGGGGTGAAGCTGGCGATTGATGATTTCGGCACCGGTTACTCATCCCTCAGTTACCTCAAGCGCATCCCCGTGGACTACGTGAAGATCGACCAGACGTTCATTCGCGGCCTGGGCCAGGGACGCGAAGATGCCTCGATCACCCGCGCCATCATTGCCATGGCCCACGGGCTGTCGCTCAAGGTGGTGGCCGAGGGTGTAGAAGATCAGCAGCAGCTGGACTTTTTGCGGGATGAGCAGTGCGACGAGGTGCAGGGCTATTTGATCAGTCGGCCGGTGGAAGCGGATGGCTTGGCGGATTTGTTACGAAAAAATGCCGATTTTCCATAGTTGAGCCCAAGCCGCACGCGGGGCTACATCGAGCCTGCCCGCTGAATCAGCGGGCAGCAGCGTGATTAAGTGATGCATCGAACGGGCAAATCGGTAATTCTTGTAGTATAACTACAAGCTTGCTACATCCCTGGCGTCTGCCAATAACAAGAGTCCAGCCCTTTGAACCTGTTGCAACATATCGCCCAGTCGCGCCACCTGTTACGCAAATCGGAACTCAAGGTTGCCGATCACGTGCTGCTTGACCCTGCGGCCGTGATGCACAGTTCCATGGCCGACCTGGCCCACAGCGTGGGCATCAGCGAGCCGACCATCGTGCGCTTCTGCCGCGCCATCGGTTGCTCCGGTTTCCAGGACTTGAAGCTCAAGCTGGCCCAGAGCCTGGCGGCCGGTGCGAGCTTTGGCCAGTTTGCGATCCACGAAGACGATTCCGTCGCCGACTACAGCCTGAAAATCTTCGACACCACCCTGCACACCCTGATGGAAGTGCGCGAAAAGCTCGACCCGGTGGAGCTGCAAAAAGCCGTGACCGCCATGTCCCAGGCCCAGCGCGTGGAGTTCTACGGTTTCGGCGCGTCCGGCGCGGTGGCGGCCGATGCCCAGCACAAGTTCTTCCGTTTGCTGCTGACGGCGGCGGCCTACAGCGACCCCCACATGCAGGCGATGTCGGCGGTGACGTTGAAGCCCAGCGACGTGGCAATCTGCATTTCCCAGTCCGGCCGCTCCAAGGATTTGCTGATCACCGCCAACCTGGTGCGTGAAAGCGGCGCGACCCTGATTACCCTGTGCCCGAGCCAGACGCCATTGGCAGAGCTGTCGACCGTCAACCTGGCGATCGATGTACACGAGGACACCGAGATCTACACGCCGCTGACCTCGCGTATCGCCCACCTGGTGGTGATCGACGTGCTGGCGATGGGCGTGGCCATGGCGCGCGGCCCGAGCCTGGTCAACCACCTCAAGAGCGTGAAGCGCAGCTTGCGCAGCCTTCGGTTGTCACCCAAGTCCGTAAAAGCCCTCGACGACTGATAGTTTGTACGCGGACCAATTGTGGGAGCGGGCTTGCTCGCGAATGCGGAGTGTCAGTCACTGAATATGCTGGCTGGCCCACCGCATTCGCGAGCAAGCCCGCTCCCACATTTTGATTGGGTCCTGCCCCGCAAGATTCATCGTCCTGTCATCCCCATGCCGCTAAACCGTCATTGCCCGAGCCCATCCTGAACTCCCCTTACTCGCATTGGGAGACTCGAAATGGCTCGGCAATACGAAGAAAGCAACAGCACCGTCAAGACCCGCCGCCAGCAGGAAGACCAGCGCCGCATGGCCTTCCGTCGCGCAATTGAAGACCGCTGCGATCAGCGTCAATTGCAACAGAGCATCAGTGACTATCCGGAACTCCACTGGCAGGCACCCGCGGCTGCCCAGCGAAGCGTTCAGCCAGCGCGCTGATCTGTAGTCGCTCGCTGCGGATAAAGCCCAGGAATGCATGGGCCACCGGTGACAGTCGCTTGGCCTTGGCCTGCACCAGGCACCAGCTGCGGTACAGCGGCAGTTCTTCCACCGGCAGCTCCCTGAGCCCGCCGGTGGCCAGTTCCAGGTTGACCGCGTGGCGCGTCAGCAGCGCCACGCCCAACCCGGCGGTCACGCACTCGCGCTGCGCCTCGGCCGAAGACACTTCCACCGTCTGGGTGAAGTGCACGCGCTTCTCCTTGAAATACTCCTCGCACGCCATCCGCGTGCCGGACCCCGGCTCGCGCAACAGCAGCGTGTAAGGCTCAAGGTCCTGCAGGCGCAACGGCCCTTGATGACTCAGCGGATGATCGTGGGGCGCCACCGCGACAATCGGGTTGTTCAGGAACGGCAGGAATTCCAGGCCCATGTCCTGGGGCACCATCGACATGATCACCAGGTCGTCGCGGTTGTCTGAAAGCCGGCGAATCACCTGGGCGCGGTTGACCACCGTCAGGTGCAGGTTGACCTCCGGATGCTGGCGCTTGAAGGCGGCAAACAGGTGCGGTACGAAGTACTTGGCGCTGGATTCCACCGCCAGTTTCAGCTGGCCCTGCAACGAGCCCTGCATGTCGGAGAGCTGCATATCGAGGTTTTCCAGGCGGCCGAAAATGTCCCGGCTGGCCCGTTGCAAGGCTTCAGCAGCTTCAGTCATATAGAGCTTTTTGCCGACGTAATCGAACAATGGCTGGCCCAGCAGCTCTTCCAGCTGCTTGATTTGTAGGCTAACGGCCGGTTGCGTGAGGGACATTTCCTCGGCTGCGCGGCTGTAGGAACGCAAATCACAGACTTCATTGAAAATCTGCAATTGACGCAATGTCATACGCATCAATGACTTACGCATAGTTCAAACACTCCCGCCGACCCTTGATGCGACGACTATAAGTCTTTGCTTATACACAACCCAATAATTATTGATTTTTGTTAATCCCTGCAGGGGCATAGTGTGTGTCACGCGACTGCCATGAAACATTTGGTCACGCGCCGACCCGCTTCCAGGGTCGAAGTAGGTAGCAATCGGCTCAAGGGAATTTCCAAGTGATAAAAAAGATCCTGATCGCCAACCGTGGTGAGATTGCCGTACGTATCGTGCGTGCCTGCGCCGAGATGGGCATTCGTTCGGTCGCGGTCTATTCCGATGCCGATCGCCATGCCCTGCATGTAAAGCGTGCAGATGAAGCCCACAGCATCGGTGCCGAGCCATTGGCCGGTTACCTGAACCCGCGCAAGCTGGTGAACCTGGCGGTGGAAACCGGTTGCGACGCGCTGCACCCCGGCTACGGCTTCCTCTCGGAAAACGCCGAGCTGGCAGACATTTGCGCCGAACGTGGGATCAAGTTCATCGGCCCGTCCGCAGAAGTGATTCGCCGCATGGGCGACAAGACCGAAGCCCGCCGCAGCATGATCAAGGCCGGCGTACCGGTGACCCCGGGCACCGAAGGCAACGTTGCCGACATCGCTGAAGCCCTCACCGAAGGCGACCGCATTGGTTACCCGGTGATGCTCAAGGCCACCTCCGGTGGTGGCGGTCGCGGTATCCGTCGCTGCAACAGCCGTGAAGAACTCGAACAAGCCTTCCCCCGGGTAATTTCCGAAGCCACCAAGGCCTTCGGTTCGGCGGAAGTGTTCCTGGAAAAATGCATCGTCAATCCCAAGCACATCGAGGCGCAGATCCTCGGTGACAGCTTCGGCAATGTGGTGCACCTGTTCGAGCGCGATTGCTCGATCCAGCGCCGTAACCAGAAGCTGATCGAGATCGCCCCTAGCCCCCAGCTGACCCCTGAACAGCGCGCCTACATCGGCGACCTGTCGGTGCGCGCGGCCAAGGCCGTGGGCTACGAGAACGCCGGCACCGTGGAGTTCCTGCTCGCCGAGGGCGAGGTGTACTTCATGGAGATGAACACCCGGGTGCAGGTGGAACACACCATTACCGAAGAAATCACCGGCATCGACATTGTGCGTGAGCAGATCCGCATTGCGTCGGGCCTGCCGCTGTCGGTCAAGCAGGAAGACATTCAGCACCGGGGTTTTGCGTTGCAGTTCCGCATCAACGCCGAAGACCCGAAGAACAACTTCCTGCCCAGCTTCGGCAAGATCACCCGTTACTACGCACCCGGCGGTCCCGGCGTGCGTACCGACACGGCGATCTACACCGGCTACACCATCCCACCGTTCTACGACTCGATGTGCCTGAAGCTGGTGGTGTGGGCGTTGACCTGGGAAGAAGCCATGGACCGCGGCCTACGCGCCCTGGATGACATGCGCCTGCAAGGCGTGAAGACCACCGCCGCCTATTACCAGGAAATCCTGCGCAACCCGGAATTCCGCAGCGGCCAGTTCAACACCAGTTTTGTGGAAAGCCACCCTGAGCTGACCAACTACTCGATCAAGCGCAAACCCGAAGAGCTGGCCCTGGCCATCGCCGCCGCCATCGCCGCCCACGCAGGCCTGTGAGGAATATAAGAATGAGCAAGAAGATCTTCGTAACCGACACCATCCTGCGCGACGCCCACCAATCGTTGCTGGCAACCCGCATGCGCACCGACGACATGCTGCCGATCTGCGACAAGCTCGACAAAGTCGGCTACTGGTCCCTGGAAGTCTGGGGCGGCGCGACCTTCGACGCCTGCGTACGCTTCCTGAAAGAAGACCCGTGGGAGCGCCTGCGCAAACTGCGCGCGGCGTTGCCCAACACGCGCCTGCAAATGCTGCTGCGTGGCCAGAACCTGTTGGGCTACCGCCACTACAGCGACGATGTGGTCAAAGCCTTCGTAGCCAAGGCCGCCGTCAACGGCATCGACGTGTTCCGCATCTTCGACGCGATGAACGACGTGCGTAACCTGCGAGTGGCCATCGAAGCGGTAAAAGCCGCCGGCAAACATGCCCAGGGCACCATCGCCTACACCACCAGCCCGGTGCACACCATCGAGGCGTTCGTGGCCCAGGCCAAGCAAATGGAAGCCATGGGTTGCGACTCGGTGGCGATCAAGGACATGGCCGGCCTGCTGACACCATACGCCACCGGCGAGCTGGTCAAGGCGCTGAAGGCCGAGCAGAGCCTGCCGATCTTCATCCACTCCCACGACACTGCGGGCCTGGCTTCGATGTGCCAGCTCAAGGCCATCGAAAACGGTGCCGACCATATCGACACCGCCATTTCCAGCTTCGCCTGGGGCACCAGCCACCCGGGTACCGAGTCGATGGTCGCGGCCCTCAAAGGCAGCGAATTCGACACCGGCCTCAGCCTGGAACTGCTGCAGGAAATCGGTTTGTACTTCTACGCTGTGCGCAAGAAGTACCACCAGTTCGAAAGCGAATTCACCGCCGTCGACACCCGCGTGCAAGTCAACCAGGTACCGGGCGGGATGATTTCCAACCTGGCCAACCAGCTGAAAGAGCAGGGCGCGCTGAACCGCATGAGCGAAGTGCTGGCCGAAATCCCGCGGGTTCGTGAAGACCTTGGCTTCCCGCCGCTGGTCACCCCGACTTCGCAGATCGTCGGTACCCAGGCGTTCTTCAACGTGCTGGCCGGCGAGCGCTACAAGACCATCACCAACGAAGTGAAGCTGTACCTGCAAGGCGGCTACGGCAAGGCGCCGGGCATCGTGAATGAAAAACTGCGGCGCCAGGCCATCGGCAGCGAAGAGGTGATCGACCATCGCCCGGCAGATCTGCTGAAGCCGGAAATGACCAAGTTGCGCGGCGAAATCGGCGCGTTGGCCAAGTCCGAAGAAGACGTACTGACCTACGCGATGTTCCCGGACATCGGGCGCAAATTCCTTGAAGAGCGCGACGCTGGCACCTTGAGCCCTGAAGTGCTGTTGCCGATTCCTGAAGCCGGCGGCGTGGCCCGTGCCGGTGGTGAAGGTGTGCCGACCGAGTTCGTGATCGACGTGCACGGCGAAAGCTATCGCGTGGACATCACCGGGGTGGGCGTCAAGGCCGAAGGCAAGCGCCACTTCTACCTGTCCATCGACGGCATGCCGGAAGAAGTGGTGTTCGAGCCGCTCAACGAGTTTGTCAGCAGTGGCGGCAGCAAGCGCAAGCACGCCACCGCGCCAGGCCATGTCAGCACGGCGATGCCGGGCAACATCGTCGACGTACTGGTCAAGGAAGGCGACGTGGTGAAGGCCGGCCAGGCTGTGTTGATCACTGAAGCGATGAAGATGGAGACCGAAGTACAGGCGTCGATCGCCGGCAAGGTCACCGCCGTACACGTGGCCAAGGGCGACCGGGTCAACCCGGGTGAAATCCTGATTGAAATCGAAGGCTGATCAACAGCCTTCGAAACTACCGCTTAAACCTCGGGGGGGCATGTGCCCCCTTTTTTTTGCCCGCAATAATCAGAACGCCAGGGTCCACTGGCCCAGCAAACCCTGGTTACGGCTGTGGGTGCCGACCTCGGCGGTATAGGCCAGGCCCACGGTGTGCCGGGTCGACAGCGCCAGGTCCACCCCGGTGTGCAGCGCCAGGCTGTCGCGGTCCAGGGAGGTCCCTTCGATGGTGAAGTCACTGTTGAAGCCCGGCCGTTTTACCCACGCGGAGGACTGGCGCACGGTGCTGCTCACGTCACCGTAGAGGTGCTTCCAGCCTGTGCTCAGGTGCGGCTTGAGGGCCATCTGGTTGTCCAGCGTAAAGGCACTGGCCAGGCGCAAGCCGAAGGTGCTGCTGAGGTTTTCCTGGGTCTGGGCGCCGACATTCAGCGCTGTAAAGCCGCCTTTTTCCTTGTAGCGGTCGCGGTGATAGCGCTGGTAGCCGATCCCCGCATAGGGTTCGACGCTGAAACTGCCCTTGTCCAGTTGATAGCCCAGCTCGGCGAAAGCGTTCTGGCTTTGGGCGTTGTATTTGCCTTTGGACTGCTCGCGGCGCTCAACGAAATCAAAGTCTACGGTGCGTTGGGTTTGGCCGGCATGGCTGCTGTAGATCGCCCCCAGGCGCAGTGCAAGGGGGCCGTCCTGACGCACGGCGTAACCGCCGAGGTGCCAGCTGTCCAGTTCGCCTTTGAAACGTTTGGCGTTCAGGTCGCTGGCGGACTTGGCGCCCATCACACCCACCCGCCAGGCATCGTCCACTGCCCAGTCGCCGCCCAGCATCAGGCCTTGGGTGTGTTGCTGCAGGCCCACGCTACCGTGCTGTCCTTCAAGCTTGCCAGCGTTGCCCAGGGCCTGGAACCATACGTGGCCATTGCCTTCGGCATCCGTAAGGTTGCGTTCGTCGCCTGTCCGGCGCATGACTGAAAGCAGGCTGCTGTTGAGCTGTTTCATGCTGTCTTGAGTGGCGGCGCCAAGGTTGGCGTTCTGGCTGCCTGCCAGTTGCTCCAGAACTGCACCCACACGGCCCGGTGCCAGCCTGCCAAGTTCCCGGGCGATATTGTCCAGTTCGTACTCTTGCCACTCATTGAGTTCGCCCGACTTGATGAGGGTGTCCACGGCAGAGTCCAGTACGCGGGCAACCTGCTGGCCGTTACGGGTGGTGGCGTGGTCGGTAAAGTTAAAGTCGGGAGTGGGCTTGGGTGGCTTGGGGCGCTGGTGGCCTTGCTGGCCGGCCTCTGGCGCCGGGATGAACCACTCGCTGTCTGGATCGATGTCCCCTCGCGCCTGGACGAATTGAGCGTTGGTGGCACCCAGCGCGAAGGTGATGGCGAGTGCGAGTTGTTTCTGAAGGAGTGGCATGCAGGTCCGACCTCTTGATGTATGAGGTCGGGAAATCTAGCGGGGTAAAGGGCGGATAAATGTCAGGCCATCCACCCTTTGCCTGCCAGAGATGTCTCTAGTGGGCCGCGATTAAAAACTCATCTGCCATTGCCCGATCAGCCCGTGATTGCGGCTGTTACTGCCTATTTCGCCGCTGTAGCCCACGCCGAGGGTATGGCGTGCCGACAGGCCTACATCCAGCCCGGCTTCCAGCAACAGGCTGTCGCGGTCCAGGGCGCTGCCTTCGACGTTGAACGCGGTGCCGCCCATCAGGAAGGCCTGGCGGGTGCTGCTGTCTACGTCGCCGTAGGTGTGCTTCCAGCCGGCGCTGACCCGCGGTGTGAGACTGATGCCGTTGTCCAGCTGGCTCAAGTGCGCCAGGCGCAGGCCGAAGGTGCTGCTGAAATTGTCCTGGGTTTGCCCGTCGACATGCAGGGCGGCGGCGCCGCCTTTTTCGTTGTAGCTGTCGCGGTGGTAGCGCTGGTAGCCGAGGTTGGCGTATGGCTCGGCGCTCAGGCGCCCGCTGCCTATGGCATAACCCAGTTCGGCGAAGGCTTGTTGGCTGTCGGCGTCGTAGTCACCTTTGGGCCGATCGTTGAAACCGTCAAATGCCACCGTACGTTTACTGTCTCCCTGGTGCCCGCTGTACGCAGCACCCAGGCGCAAGGCCAGCGGTCCGCTCTGGCGCATGGCGTAGACGCCGGCGTGCCAGCTGTCGACGCTGCCGTCGACGCCGGTGGTGTCCAGGTCGGTCTTCGAATAACCGCCCAGCACGCCCACGCGCCAGTCCGAATCGAGCGCCCAATCGGCCCCCAGCACGCTGCCTTTGGTGCGCTGGGTCAGGCCATTGCTGCCGTGGTCGCCGTCGAGCTTGCCGTAGCTGCCGATACCTTGCAGCCACAGGCGGCCCCGGGCGTTGGGGTCGTTGAGGTTGCGGGCTTCGGCGGGTACGCCGGTGGCGGCCAGTACGGGGGTGTCTTTTTGATCAAGGCCCACCAGCAGTCCGGCACCGCCGCCCAGTTGGTGCATGGCGTTCAACATGCTGTTGCCGACCTGGGCGCTGGCGCCGAGGGTGGCACTGGTCAGGTTGGCGGTGCTGCTGCCGGCCAATTGCTCGATGGCGGCACCGGCGCTGCTGTTGGTGGTGTTGAGCAAGGCGTTGTACAACGCGTTGTTCTTGCCCAGGCTCGCCAGGGCGTTGGCGGCGCGGGTGCCGTTGCCGGTGTTGGCGAACTGATTGAACGCCACGTCATTGCGGGAATAGGTCAGGCCGACCTGGGTAGGGCTGTAATCCAGGGTGGGGGTGAGGAAGGCATAGTCGCTGGTGACCTTGCCGAACGTGCCATTGATGCTGCCGGCCTGCAGTACCGTGTAGTGGCTCTGCCACGGGTAGGTGCCGGTGCCGGGATTGACCGCCAGGGTCGCGCCATTCAGGTACGCGGTGCCGCCGACCTGGACCGGTGCGCTGCTGCCGTCGGCATTCACGCCATAGGCCAGGGTCGAGCCGCTGGTCATCGTCAGGTCGCGGGTGATGCTGGCGGTGCCGAGGGCGGTGTTGGTCTGCAAGGTGCCTTTGACCAACAGGCTGCCGACACTACCGCCACCGGCATAAATACCGCCTTCATCGACGGTCAGGTTGCCAGCGATCCCGCCCTGGTTGATCAGCTTGGCGCCGCTGAAAATCTCGCCGCCGTCGCTGAAGTCGCCGCTGCCGGTGAGGGTCCAGGTGCCTTGCTTCACGTCCAGCCATTCGAAGTTGCGGCTGTCGCCAAAACTGCCGCCGGCGGCGTCGTCCATGATCACGCGGTCATATCCGGTGCCGCCATCCACCACGCCGACAAAGCGGCTGCCGCCGAGCAGGGTCAGCGTGTCATCGCCGCCGCCCAAATCCAGGGCCAGGCCGTTGCTGCCGCTGATCAAGCCGGCGTTGACCACCGTGTCGGCAAACTCGCCGACGAACTTCACGCCGAAGCCGTTCAGGCCCTGAATGGTGCCATGGTTGATCAGGGTGGTTGCAGCAAGTCCCGGGCCGTCGCTGCCGTCGTCCACCAGCACCGCGTTGTTGGCACCGCTTACCAATGCACCCACGCCGTTGAACACATAGCCACCACCGAGGGCGATGCCTTCGCTGCCGTTGGCAAAGCCGTTCTTGTCGACACCACCGGCGCCGACGCCCTGGATGACTCCGTAGTTTTCGATGTGGGCAATCTTGTCGATGTCCACGCCGTCACCATCGCCGTCCGGCTGCAGTCCGGAAAATGCGCCGGTAATAGTGCCGTGGTTGATCACCGTGCCATCGCCGTCGGAACCAAAGCCCGAGCCGTTGCGGCCGATTACCGTGCCGTAGTTGGTCAGCGTGGCGCCCAGGTCGGTGGTGATGCCGTGGCGGCCGCCGGAGATGAGGCCGTAGTTGGTGACGGTCACGCCAGTAGCGGAGTCGATGTCGACGCCGTCGAATTTGTCATCACGCGAGTGGGTATCGCCGGTGGAAATCTCGCCATAGTTGGTGATGCTGGCGTTGCCGCCGGTCTTCATACCGTCGCTGGCGTCGCCGCGAATCAGCCCGCCAAGACGGTTGATGATGGTGGTGCTGACGTTCGGGCTGCGGATCGCATCCAGGTCCAGCCCTTGGCCGGTGGCAGAGCGAATGGTGCCGCTGTTGTCGATCAGCAGGCTGCCGCTGGCGAAGTTGCTGTCGATGCGCAGCGCGTCGTTGGCGCCCTGGATCACACCGCCTGCGCGGTTGTAGATGGTGTAGTTGCGAGCGGCGGTGAGGTCGCCGCTGCTGTCGATCCCGCGGCCGCCAGTGGAGGCGATAGTGCCCGAGTTATCGATCCGCACGCCATTGCCGCTGGTGCCGTCTTTCAAGGTCACCGCGACTTTGGAAGTCGTAATGCTGCCCGGTGCCGAAATCGTCAACGAGTCACTGGCACCCAGGGTTTGCCCGGTGGTGGTGGGCGTGTCGATCTGCAGCGTCTTGGTTGGCGTGGGCGCCGCATCGACAAAACCGCTGCTGACCAGCAGGCCGAGAGTGAGCGCAAGGCGCTGGGGCGAAGGGGGCATGGCGGGCGACCTTGTTTTAGGAAAAGAGTCGACCTGTATAGCGGAGGTTTTTTACAGAATGATGGCGAGGAGGTGACGGGGATTGAAATGAGCCTGACGGTTGAAGAACGAACCCGGTTGATCGAAAGCATTCAGGATGCATTGGCCGAGGGAACGCTGGAAATAGCCGAGGCGGTACGCCGGCTGCGAACGGAAATCACTGGGCTGCATCAGAGCCAGTTTGCCAAGATGTGCAAAATCTCCGTACGCACGCTGGTGCATATCGAACATGGCGAGGGCAATCAGACGCTGAAGTCGTTGAACGCAGTGTTCAGGCCGTTTGGGTTGAAGATGGGAGTGGTGAAGGTTCGCAGAAGCTTGTAGGAAAAGGCGATGGCGTGGTGTTTGATCGTGAGCAAGTATTTCAAGGTATAGATGCTCGCCTATTCGCCTCGGCTGAGCACAAGGCCCGGATACGCTGAAGATACAATGTGGGAGCCGGGCTTGCCTGCGATGACGGTGGGTCAGTTGATACATTTGACTGATACACCGCTTTCGCGAGCAAGCCCGCTCCCACATTTGTCAGGGGGTGGCAGGGTGGCTTAGGTACGGCACTCCACCAGCGTTTTCAACTGTCCCGAACCGGTCTGGTTTGCATCCGACAGCCACGTTTCAAACCCGGCCCCAATCGCCGGCCATTCCCCATCCAGGATCGAATACCACGCCGTATCCCGGTTCTTTCCCTTCACTACCGTGTGCTGGCGAAACACCCCTTCAAAACTGAAACCCAACCGCTCGGCGGCATTTTTGGAGCGGGCGTTGGCGTTGTTGCACTTCCACTCCAGGCGACGATTGCCCAGCTCAAACGAGTGCCTGGCCAGCAGGTACACCGCCTCGGTGCTTTTCGGTGAGCGTTGCATCGGTGCACCGAAGGTCACGTGGCCGATTTCAATGCGGCCTTGCTCGGGCACGATGGACATCAGGCTGAGGATGCCTTGCACCTCGCCGCTGGCCTTGTCGATCACACTGAAGAAGTACGGGTCGCTGTGGGACGCGTGGTTGTTCAGCCAGGCATCGAAGGCGGCACGTTCGGGGAACGGGCCGTAAGGCAAATAATCCCACAGCTTCGGATCCGCGCCGGGGCCTTGCAGGGCATTGAACAGGTCATCGCCGTGGCGGGCCGGGTCGAGTTTTTCCAGGCGCACGAAGCGCCCTTCGATGAGGGTGACGGTGGGCGCCGGGACACCTTTCCAGTCGGCCAATGATGTCGTCATGCTGTGCTTCTCCTTAAAGACCTTTGCGAAACTGGATAAAACCGGGGCGTTCGGCGATGCGTTCGTACAGCTGGATGGCGGTGGCGTTGGTCTCGTGGGTCAGCCAGTGGACCTTGCAGCAACCGTCGGCCTTGGCGGTGGCGTAGACGAATTCGATCAGCTTTCGGCCGACGCCGGTGCCGCGCTGGGCCGGATCTACCAGCAAATCCTGCAGGTAGCAGGAGTTCTCGATGCTCCAGTTGGAACGGTGGTAGATGAAATTGACCATGCCTACGGCCTTGCCGTCCTGCCAGGCCAGGGCCGAGTGGGTCGGCTCATTGGCGTCGATCAAGCGTTGCCAGGTGTTCTGGCTGACGGCGTCGGGCAGCTCGGTGTTGTAGAAGCGCAGGTAGGCTTGCCACAGGGGCAACCAAGCGGCGTGGTCGGCGGCACTGACCTGGCGGATTTCGATCTGGCTCATGATGGCTCCTTGGGAATAAAGCGGGCGAGGGTCTGGTCGCGCACGTCGGTGCTGGCCGCCAGGCCCTCACGAACGCCGGCGATGTCCGCCGGGCTGCGGTTCTGGCTGAGTTTTCGTTTGCCTTCCAGGCGTTGGATCGGCAGGGCAAAGCCGACGATGGCCTTGAGCATGCCGTCGATGTAGTCGGCCGGGGCGTCGCTGACTTTCCAGGGTTGGGCGCGATTGCCTTCATGGCGGTCGGTGAGGGCGCTGACCAGTTCGAGCAGGCGCTCGGCGTCGGTGAACACTTCGCCGGTGCCGTAGGCGTGTACCGCGATGTAATTCCAGGTCGGCACCACTTTGCCGTGTTCGGCCTTGGCCGGGTAGAACGCCGGGCTGACGTAGGCCTCGGCCCCGGCAAAAATCACCAGGGCCTCGCCGCCATTTTGCAGGTCCTGCCATTGGCGATTGGCCTTGGCCATGTGCCCGTAAAGGGTGCCGTTGGGCCCTTCATCCGGGTTGAGCAGCAGCGGCAAATGGCTGGCTTGCAGGCCTTGTTCGCCCAAGGTCACCAGTTGCGCCAGGCGCGTGTGCTGGATCAGTTGCTGGATTTCAGGCAAGTCATCGAGGGCAAAGGCGCGTGGTGTGTACATGAAGATTTTCCTTGGCGAATGCCTGCATCCTAGGCAGGCTATTGGTTCGTTGTAAGAGCCATCTACAGTCAATTTTATAGGTCCAATTCCATGCCTGCGTTAGAACCACCGCTCTCGTTCAACCCGGCGGGTATCGAGTTGGACCGACGCCAGGGACTCACCCGCCAGCTTTATCAGGCGCTGCGCCAGCGAGTATTGGATGGCCGGTTGGTCAGTGGCACCCGGCTCCCCGCCAGCCGTGACCTGGCGGCGGCACTATCGATTTCGCGCAACAGTGTGGTTCGCGCCTACGACCAACTGTATGCCGAAGGATTTATCGAAGGCCGCGTGGGTGATGGCACCTATGTGGCGCAATTGCCGCAGACGTCGACGCCCGCAAAAAAACTATCCACAAAAGTGTCCACAGGGTTATCAACAGGCTTATCCCCAGGTTTATCCACAAAGCGCCCGGATTTACCTGTGTTTTCGTCCAGTCAAGTTATCCACAGCGGTGCGCTGGCGCGGGTGGAAAACAATCATTTGGCGCTTCCGCCCAGTGGTCCGCCGAGGGCTTTCAGGGTGGGCGTACCGGCTTTCGATCTGTTCCCGTTTGACGTGTGGGCCAAGCTGAATGCGGCTTTCTGGCGCAAGCCGGACTTGCAGCAGTTGTGTTACGGCGACCCGGCGGGCGACGCGCGCCTGCGTGGATTGATTGCGGCCTATCTACGCAGTTCTCGCGGCATGCAGTGCACGGCTGAGCAAATAGTGATCACCAGTGGCGCGCAGCAGGCAATCAGCCTTTGTGCACAGCTGCTGGTGGAGCCCGGCGATGAGGTTGCCATCGAGAATCCGGGGTATCGGGCAGCAGGCCATGCGTTCGCGGTGGCGGGCGGCCAATTGCATGGCGTTACGGTGGACAGCGAGGGCATCGACTGCGCTGCCTTGAACCGCCTCGGCGGTTGCCGCCTGGCCTACGTCACCCCGTCCCATCAATACCCCACCGGCGTGGTGATGAGCCTGGCCCGGCGCCTGGAACTGCTGGCCTGGGCCGAGCGTACGGGCGGCTGGATCGTCGAGGATGACTACGACGGTGAGTACCGCTACAGCGGCGCGCCCCTGGCGCCACTGGCGGCCCTCGATCGTACGGGGCGGGTGCTGTACGTCGGGACCTTCGGCAAGGTGGCCTTTCCGGCGCTGCGCCTGGGCTACCTGGTGTTGCCGGCCGGCCTGGTCCAGGCCTTTGCCCGGCGCCGCGCGGTGGACGTGCGCCACTCGGAAGTCAGCACTCAGGCGGTGATGGCGGAGTTCATGGCGACCGGGCATTTTCAGCGCCATGTACGCCGCATGCGCCGCGCCGCGCAGAGCCGGCTCAATGCGCTATTGGCCGAATGGCCCGCCGACATTGAAGGCGTTGGCCGCCTGCCGTCGGTGGCGGCCGGGCTGCACCTGACCGTGCGGGTCGACAGCCTGGCGCGGGAACAGGCGCTGATCCAACAGGCGGCGGCAGTGGGTGTGGAGGTCAATGGCTTGAGCAGCTATTGGTTGCCGGAGTCACTCACGCCGCAGGATCAGCGTGCCGGATTGGTATTGGGGTTTGCTGCCGTGCCCGAGGCACAGATCAGCCAGGCGTTGAAGCGCTTGGGCCAGGTTTGGCGCGCGCCGGTTGCGCACTGAGGCGCAACCGGCGGCAACCGATCAGGTGCCGGACTTGATCTTGGTCCAGGCGCGGGTCCTGGCTCGTTCGGCGTCACGTCCCAGGGGCTTGAGGGTATACAGCGTGGCCATGGCCGCCTCGGTCGGGTACAGGTTGGGGTTGTTGCGAATCGCCGGATCCACCAACCCGGTGGCGTCCTTGTTGGGGTTGGGGTAACCGACAAAATCGCTGATCGGCGCGATCACGCCCGGTTGCAGCAGGTAGTTGATAAAGGCGTAGGCGTCTTCCGGGTCCTTGGCGCCTTTGGGGATCGCGAGCATGTCGAACCAGATCGGCGCGCCTTCTTTGGGTAGCCGCATGTCCACGGTCACACCGTTCCTGGCTTCCTTGGCGCGGTTGGCGGCCTGGGAGAAGCTGCCGGAATAGCCGACCGCCACGCAGATGTCGCCGTTGGCAATGTCGGCCATGTACTTGGACGAGTGGAAATAGGTGATGTACGGGCGGATCTTCATCAGCAGTGCTTCGGCTTTGACATAGTCCGCCGGGTTGCTGCTGTTGGGGTCCAGGCCCAGGTGTTGCAGGGCCAGGGGCAGGATTTCCGACGGCGAATCCAGCAGCGCCACGCCGCATTGCTTGAGCTTGCTGATGTTCTCGACGTTGAAGATCAGGTCCCAGCTGTCCACGGGCGCGTTGGCCCCCAGCGCGGCCTTGACCTTGTCCGGGTTGAAGCCGATCAGGATGGTGCCGTACATGTAGGGCACGGCGAATTTATTGCCGGGATCGTTGGCCTCGATCAGCTTCATCAACTTGGGATCAAGGTGGTTCCAGTTGGGCAGTTTGCTGCGGTCCAGCGGCTGGAACACCGAGGCTTCGATCTGCTTGGCCAGGAACACGTTGGACGGCACCACCACGTCATAGCCGGAGTTGCCGGTCAGCAGCTTGGCCTCGAGGGCTTCGTTGGTGTCGAAGATGTCGTAGACCAGCTTGACGCTGGGGTTCTGCGCCTTGAAATCTTCCAGGGCCTTGGGCGTGATGTAGTCGAACCAGTTGTAGACCCGCAGGGTTCTTTCTTCGGCGTGCGCGGCCCCGCTCAGCACGGCGGCGCAGAGGACGAGATGCTTGAGCATGTTCATTGGGCGAATCCCTCAAAACCTTCGAGAACGTTGACGGCATTGATGCCGATTTCTTCCACGGCGTAGCCGCCTTCCATCACAAACAGCGTCGGTTTGCCGAGGCGGGCGATTCGCGCGCCCATCGCCAGGTAGTCGGGGCTGTCGAGCTTGAACTGGGAGATCGGGTCGTCCTTGAAGGTGTCGACGCCCAGCGAGACCACGATGATGTCGGCGCCGTAGCGCTCGATATCCCCGCAGGCCTGCTCCAGCGCGGCGCTCCAGCGGTCCCAGCCAGAACCTGCGGGCAACGGATAGTTGAAGTTGAAACCCTCACCGGCGCCTTCGCCCAACTCGTCGGCGTAGCCTAGGAAGAACGGAAATTCCGCCTCCGGATGGCCGTGGATCGAGGTGAACAGCACATCGTCGCGCTCGTAGAAAATCGACTGGGTACCGTTGCCGTGGTGGTAGTCCACGTCGAGGATGGCCACCTTTGTGTGGCCTTGGTCGAGAAACGCCTGGGCTGCGATCGCCGCGTTGTTGAGGTAGCAATATCCGCCCATCAAGTCGCTGGCGGCGTGGTGCCCGGGCGGACGGCACAGGGCGAAGGCACTGCGGGCGCCTTGCTGGATCGCCTGTTGCGCGGTGAGAGCGACTTGCGCCGCGCTGTAGGCCGCTTGCCAGGTGCCGGCGGTGATCGGCGCGCCGCCGTCGAAACTGTAATAGCCGAGCTGGCCGTGCAGGCTGGTGGGGATGACCCGGCGCAAGGTGCGGGCGGGCCAGGTGTAGGGCAACAAGTCCCCGTCCTGGCCAAATGCGGTCCAGCGTTGCCATGCGCCTTTGAAGAAGTCCAGGTACGCGGGGCTGTGAATGCGTTGCAGCGGCGCCAGGCCAAAATCCTCAGGCGCTTGCACCGGGCCCAGTTCGCGGTCCTTGACCCGTTGCAACACATGGTCGGCGCGCGAGGGCATTTCAAAACAGGGCATCAGTTGCCCGTCCATCAACTCGCACCGGCCATGGTGCAGGTGGTGATCGTCCGAGTAGATCGTCAGCATATTGTTGTTCTCCGCAGGCTGAATCGGTGAGTCCAGTCTTGCGGCGGGTGGGATTAATGAGAATGGCAGGAGCGGCCAAAAGGGGATAAATATGGCCAAAGTGTGTGACCGCAATTCGCCCCGAAATGGCGCGGCCGTGCCCCAGCAAGTGGCTTCAGGGGCGGAACTGGCTGGGTGCGACGCCGCTCCAGCGGACAAAGGCGTGACGGAAACTCGCGGTTTCGCTGAAGCCCAGCGCCTCGGCAATTCGGTAAATGGGCAGCTCATCCTCGCCCAGCAATCGCTTGGCCCGCTCGAAGCGTAGCTCGTCCAGCAACTCCTGATAGCTGCAGCCCAAGTCATGCAGGTGCCGGCGTAGCGTGCGCGGGGAGCAGTTCATCTGCTCGGCCAGGCCGTCGAGGCCCGGCGCGGCGCTGAGTTGGCTGGCGAGCAGGTGGCGAATCTTGCCCAGCCAGGCCTGGCGCCCGGTGAACTCGGTGTTTTGCTTGCGGCAGCGCTCGGTCATGGCCTGGTGGGTGACGGCGTCGGCTAATGGCAGGGGCTGGTCCAGCCAGCTTCGGTCGAAGGCAAACGCGTTGGCGATGGCGCCGAATTGCAGCGGGCAGGCAAAGATTTCGGCGTACCGTGCGCGGTAATCCGGGGCGTCGTGTTCAAAGCGCGCCCCCAGCAGCGGCAGGGCATGCCCCAGCAGGTCGTCGCAGATCACCTTCAACGAGGCCAGGCAGAGTTCGACGTTGAACGTTTCCAGCGCCGGATTTTCCCGGTAATCCGCAGCGCTGAACCAGATGCGCGTGCCGTCTTCCTCAAGGTCCAGCTCGAAAAGTGTTCCCAGCAGCGCCGGATACCGCAGCGCCAGGCGCAAAGCGTCACCGAAGGTGGCACTGGTGAGCAGTGCGTAACCGAGCATGCCATAGGAAGAAACGTGCATTTGCCGGCCCAGCTCCAGGCCGATATCCCGGCGCAGGGCCACGGCGTTGGCGCACACGCGCATCTCCTGGTTGGTGGTGATGCGGGTGTCGGCGCGGCTCAAGTCCGCCGCGCAAATACCGCTGCCGGCCAGCAAGGCCTCGGCGGGTTGGCCTTCGGCCTTGAAGGTATTGAGCACCAACGAGACGGCATTGAGGGTGGTGAGGTGGGAGTGCAACATGGGTGCTTCCAGCCAGGGGATGGCTGGAAGAGGAGCAAGTTATATGCCGGTCAGCTCAGTTCGCCGCACAGGTCGAGTTCGACCAGGCGGCGGACTTCGGCGGTGTCCAGCCCGGCGCCGATCAACGCATTGAGCTTGCCGAACGCGGCTTCACGGGTCATCCCGCCACCTGACAACACCCCGACGCCCCGCAAGCGGCTGCCGGCCTCGTACACGTCCAGCTCCACACCGCCTTCATGGCATTGGGTGATTGCCACCACGACCACGCCGTTATCCTGCGCGCGCTGCAGGCTGGCGAGGAACTGTGGGTTGTCGCTCGGCCCGGTGCCGCTGCCGAAGCATTCCAGCACCAGCGCCTGGATGCCGCTGTCGATCAACGCGTCCAATTGCGCGGCGGCGATGCCCGGCACCAGTGGCAGCACACCCACATTGGCCAGCGCCTTGGCCTGGCGGTAATGCAGCGCCGCCGGAACCAACTCGGCTTGGGCGACGCCGCCGTTACGCTGCAATGCGGCAAACGGATGGCGACCAAAACTGCGGATCTTCGCGCAACGGGTCGGGGCCATCAGTGCGCCGTGGAAGTACAGTTGCACGCCCGGCGCCAGGCCAGCGCCCAGGGCTGCCAGCGCACCGCTGACGTTTTCCCAGGCATCGCTGTCGGGCACACCGGCCGGCAGCATCGAGCCGGTAAACAGCACCGGCGCGGGCAGGCCCAGCAGTTGGAAACTCATGGCCGCAGCGCTATAGGCCAGGGTGTCGGTGCCGTGCAGCACCAGTACGGCGTCGCAACCCTCGTCCACCGCCTCGATCACGGCGACGCGCAGGCGCTGCCAATAGGCGGGGGTCATGTTCGCACTGTCGATCAGCGGGGACATTTCCCGAAAGCGCCAGGCTGGCATATTCAGTTGGGCGAGGGCTTCGCTCATGCGCGCTTCAAACCCCGAAGCGGGGGCCAGGCCGTTGGCGCTGGCCTGCATGCCGATGGTGCCGCCGGTGTAGAGCACCATGACGTTGTTGGCTGGTTGCATTGAAGAATCTCCTGAACGAAAAACGCCGCCGGGCCCAGAGCATGCCCAAGGCCGGGCGGCGTGTCATCTATCTAGGTTTAGCGTTGCGCTTGAGCGTTCAGTTCTGCGGTCGCTTGAGCGGCTGGCTCAGGCTTCACCGGATTTGCCGGCCAGGCCTTGCGGTCCAGGTCCAGGTCCGGGAACTTGCTGGAATCAAACACCGGGGTCTTGATGCCCGCAGCACGCTGGCCGTCGTAGTCATTCAGGATGCGCATGGCGATCTTGAACAGGAACGCCAGGGCGAACAGGTTGACGAACGCCAGCATGGTCATGGTGATGTCGGCGAAGGCAAACACGGTGCTCAGGTTCTCGATGGAACCCCAGAAAATCAGCACCAGCACCAGCGCACGGTAGCCCATCAGCACCTTGCGGTTGTCGCCCACGATGAAGCGCAGGTTGCTCTCGCCGAGGTAGTAGTTGTACATGATCGAGGTGAACACGAACAACGCCAGGGCCACCGAGATGAACATCCGGCCCCAGTCACCCACCACCGCCGCCAGGGAGTTCTGGGTCAGGGCAATGCCGTCGCCTTCAAAGCCCGGGGTGTAGAAGCCCGAGAGCAGGATCAGCAGCGCGGTGCAGGTGCAGATGACGAAGGTGTCGAGGAACACGCTGAACGCCTGAACCACGCCTTGGGCGATCGGGTGTTCAACCGAGGCGACTGCCGCCACGTTAGGCGCACTGCCCAGGCCGGCTTCGTTGGCGAACACGCCGCGTTTCACACCCATGATGATCGCGCTGCCCACCAGGCCACCGAAGGCCTGGTCGAGGCCGAAAGCGCTCTTGACGATGGTCGCGAGCATGGCCGGCACGTGGTCGAATTGCAGCACGATCACGTACAGGGTCACCGCGATGTAGACCAGGGTCTTGACCGGTACCAGCAGGTCGGCGATCGAGGCGATACGCTTGATCCCGCCGATGAACACCAGGCCCAGCAACACCGCCAGGGCCAGGCCGGTGTAGGTGGTGTCGAGGCCAAACGCGTTGTTCAGCGAGTGGGTGACGGCGTGGGCTTGCAGGCCATTGAAGGCGAAGCCGAAAGTCACCAGCAGCAGGAACGCCATCACCATGCCCAGCCAGCGTTTGTGCAGGCCGTGCTGGATGTAATACGCCGGGCCACCACGGTAGGTGCCTTCAGCGTCGGTGCGTTTGTACAGTTGGCCGAGGGAGCACTCGATAAAGCTCGAAGACATGCCCACCAGTGCGGTGACCCACATCCAGAATACGGCGCCCGGGCCACCCAGGGTCACGGCAATGCCGACGCCTGCGATGTTGCCGGCACCCACGCGCCCGGCGAGGCTGAGCATCAGCGCCTGGAACGAACTGAGCTGGCCGGCGCTGCTTTTCAGGCTGTCGCGAAACACCGAAAACATGTGGAAAAAGTGACGCAACTGAACGAAACGCGAGCGGATCGTGAAGTAACCACCGAGCCCGACAATGAGCACGATCAATACTTTCCCTGAGAGGAAGTCGTTGATGACTTCTAGCATGGAGTGTTCCTCGCTGATTTTTCTAATGGCAAACGCAGGACGGTCCGACGCATCGCTCGGCACCAGGCAGTGCACGACGCTTCGACCCCAATCCTTTTGCGGGTGTTGTTATTCATGCGGTTTCGCGCTTCCCAGGGTCTCGTTACCGACGACCGCTGACGCGAAGAGGGGCGGCACTATACCTAGGAGTGGGTGATCCGTCTGCACGAGGCGATTAAAGGTTTCAGCCAAGGCGTTACGGGCAAGGCGGGTTTGTTGGGCGATCTTGGAGTTTTTATTGGCGTCATTTCACAACCTTGAGGCAAAAAAAAGGGCCTGAAGAACGAGCCTTCAGGCCCTCAAAAGGTGAGAGGTGTCTAGTCCCTCAACCTGGTGAGCGGTGCAACAAACGCTTAGGCCTTCAGAGGCACCAAGCGTGGGGCAATCATGTTTTCGGGGCGCAGGATGTCGTCGAGCATGGCGTCGTCGAGCAAGCCTTCTTCGCGCACCAGTTCCAGCACGCCGCGGCCGCTTTCAAGGGCGATACGGGCGATGCGGGTGGCGTTTTCATAGCCGATGTACGGGTTCAGCGCGGTGACCAGGCCGATGGAGTGTTCCACCAGCTCGCGGCAGCGGGCTTCGTTGGCAGTGATGCCGACGATGCAGTGCTCGCGCAGCATGTCCATGGCGCGTTGCAGCAGGCGGATCGAGTCGAAGATCTTGTAGGCGATCAGCGGCTCCATCACGTTCAGTTGCAGCTGGCCGCCTTCGGCCGCGATGGTCAGCGCCAAATCGTTACCGATGATTTGGAACGCCACCTGGTTCACGGCTTCCGGGATCACCGGGTTGACCTTGCCGGGCATGATCGAGCTGCCTGGCTGACGCGCCGGCAGGTTGATTTCGTTGATGCCGGTGCGTGGGCCGCTGGACAGCAGGCGCAGGTCGTTGCAGATCTTCGACAGCTTCACCGCGGTACGCTTGAGCATGCCGGAGAACAGCACGAAAGCGCCCATGTCGGAGGTGGCTTCGATCAGGTCGGCAGCCGGTACCAGCGGCTGGCCGCTGATGGTCGCCAGGCGCTGGACGGCCAGGGCCTGGTAACGCGGGTCGGCGTTGATGCCGGTACCGATGGCGGTGCCGCCCAGGTTCACTTCGGTCAGCAGCTCAGGCGCCAGGGTCTTCAGGCGGGCCAGGTCTTCACCGAGGGTGGTGGCGAAGGCACGGAATTCCTGGCCGAGGGTCATCGGCACGGCGTCTTGCAGCTGGGTACGGCCCATTTTCAGGACGTGGCTGAATTCTTCACCCTTGGCAGCGAACGCCTGGATCAGGCTGTCGAGGCTGGCCAACAGCGCGTCGTGGCCCAGCAGCAGACCCAGGCGGATCGCGGTCGGGTAGGCGTCGTTGGTCGACTGCGCCATGTTCACGTCGTTGTTGGGGTGCAGGTATTGGTATTCGCCCTTGCTGTGGCCCATGGCCTCCAGCGCGATGTTGGCGATGACTTCGTTGGCATTCATGTTGGTTGAAGTGCCAGCGCCGCCTTGAATCATGTCCACCACGAACTCTTCGTGGAAATCGCCGCGGATCAGACGGGCACAGGCTTCGCTGATGGCAGCGTGCTTGGCTTCGCTGAGTTGGCCCAGCTCGCGGTTGGCGTCAGCAGCTGCCTGCTTGACCATTGCCAGGCCGACCACCAATTTCGGGTAATGCGAAATCGGAACGCCCGAGAGACGGAAGTTGTTCACCGCTCGCAGGGTCTGGATGCCGTAATACGCTTGAGCGGGTACTTCGAGTACGCCAAGCAGGTCTTTTTCTGTGCGGAAAGATGCAGCGGAGGACATGACGGAAATCATCTCGATATGGACCCGGGCTAGGCCGGAACGCTGTGAATGCTAGGCTTGCAGGAGATTTTGGGCCAATGCTGTTAAACACTGGCCTATGCATAAACGGCATAATGTCGGTGTGACCCCGTTACCATGACGGACGTGTGTGCCAAAATGGTGCGTGCCCCGGGAGGATGTGATGAACCTTGAAAGCAAATGGCTGGAAGACTTTAGCGCCCTGGCTGCCACCCGCAGCTTCTCCCAGGCGGCTGAGCGGCGCTTCGTCACCCAGCCGGCGTTCAGTCGGCGCATCCGCAGCCTGGAGGCGGCGCTGGGGCTGACCCTGGTCAATCGCTCGCGCACGCCGGTCGAACTGACGGCGGCGGGGCAGTTGTTCCTGGTCACCGCGCGGACCGTGGTCGAGCAGCTCGGCGAGGTGCTGCGCCACCTGCATCACCTGGAAGGCGGGCAGGGTGAAGTCATGCAAGTGGCGGCGGCGCACTCCCTGGCCCTGGGTTTCTTCCCGCGCTGGATCGCGCAGTTGCGCAACGAAGGGCTGAACATCGCCACGCGGTTGGTCGCCACCAACGTGGGCGACGCCGTGCATGCACTGCGCGAAGGCGGCTGCGATTTGATGCTGGCGTTCTACGACCCGGATGCGGCGATGCAGATGGACCCGGAGATCTTCCCGTCGCTGCACCTGGGCAACACCGAGATGCTGCCGGTGTGCGCCGCCGATGCCGACGGCAAGCCGTTGTTCGACCTGGAAGGCGAGGGCAGCGTGCCGCTGCTGGCCTACAGCGCCGGAGCTTTCCTGGGGCGCTCGGTAAACCTGCTGCTGCGCCAGCGGGCGCTGCGCTTTACCACGATTTACGAAACGGCCATGGCCGACAGCCTGAAAAGCATGGCCCTTGAGGGCTTGGGCATTGCCTGGGTGCCGCAGTTGAGCGTGCGCGCCGAGCTGGCCCGGGGTGAACTGGTGGTGTGCGGCGGCCCGCAATGGCATGTGCCGCTGGAGATCCGGTTGTATCGCTGTGCATTGGTGCGCAAGGCGAACGTGCGGTTGTTGTGGCGCAAGCTGGAAGGCGGCGCGGCGCAGAATACCTGAGCCCACACAGATCAAATGTGGGAGCGGGCTTGCTCGCGAAAGCGGAGTGTCAGTCAACCCATCTGTGGCTGATCCACCGCATTCGCGAGCAAGCCCGCTCCCACATTAGTTTTCTGGTGTGTTCGCTGACCTGGAAGTCAATAAAACCGCCTGTTTGCGGTGTAAGACAGATGGTCATTCCAGGGGCTGTTTATCTGCGTTATTACGGTATACTGCGCGGCCTTCGGCCGGTCCAACCGGCCTTAATTCGTACAACAAGCCACGCTGGATTTCCCGCGTGGCTTGTTGTTTTTTGACGCGCCTGCGGGCGCCCAGAGAGAAGAGGCACGACGATGAGTGCATTGGTTGGCGTGATCATGGGCTCCAAGTCCGATTGGTCCACCCTTAGCCACACCGCCGATATGCTGGAAAAACTCGGCATTCCCTACGAAGTGAAGGTGGTTTCCGCCCACCGCACTCCGGATTTGCTGTTCCAGTATGCCGATGAAGCAGAATCCCGTGGCATCGAGGTGATCATCGCCGGTGCCGGCGGCGCAGCTCACCTGCCAGGCATGTGTGCGGCCAAGACTCACCTGCCAGTGCTGGGCGTACCGGTGCAGTCGTCGATGCTCTCGGGCGTGGATTCGCTGTTGTCCATCGTGCAGATGCCCGCCGGTATTCCGGTGGCTACCCTGGCGATCGGCAAGGCCGGCGCGATCAACGCTGCCTTGTTGTCCGCCAGCATCCTCGGCGCCAAGCACCCGCAGTTCCACGCGGCGCTGAAAAAATTCCGTGCTGAGCAGACAGACAGCGTCCTGGACAATCCAGACCCACGCATTGCCTGAGGTGGTTGATTGATGAAAATCGGTGTAATCGGTGGCGGCCAACTGGGCCGCATGCTGGCCCTGGCGGGTACGCCGCTGGGGATGAACTTCGCGTTCCTGGATCCGGCACCAGATGCCTGCGCAGCTGCCCTGGGTGAACACCTGCGTGCGGACTACAGCGACCCGGATCACCTGCGCCAACTGGCCGATGAAGTCGACCTGGTGACCTTCGAGTTCGAAAGCGTCCCGGCTGAAACCGTGGCCTTCCTGTCGCAGTTCGTGCCGGTATACCCGAGCGCCGAAGCCTTGCGCATCGCTCGTGACCGCTGGTTCGAGAAGAGCATGTTCAAGGACCTGGGCATCCCGACACCGGCTTTCGCCGACATCCAGTCCCAGGCTGACCTGGACGCCGCAGTCGCCTCCATCGGCCTGCCGGCCGTGTTGAAGACCCGCACCCTGGGTTACGACGGCAAGGGCCAGAAAGTCCTGCGCACCGCCGCCGACGTGGTCGGTACCTTCGCCGAACTGGGCAGCGTCGCCTGCCTGCTGGAAGGCTTCGTGCCGTTCACCGGTGAAGTCTCGCTGATTGCCGTGCGTGCCCGCGATGGCGAAACGCGTTTCTACCCGCTGGTGCACAACACCCACGACAGCGGCATCCTCAAGCTGTCCGTGGCCAGCACCGATCACCCGCTGCAAGCCCTGGCCGAAGATTATTCGAGCCGTGTGCTGAAGCAACTGGATTACGTCGGCGTGATGGCGTTTGAGTTCTTTGAAGTCGACGGTGGCCTCAAGGCCAACGAAATCGCCCCGCGCGTGCACAACTCCGGGCACTGGACCACCGAAGGCGCCGAGTGCAGCCAGTTCGAAAACCACCTGCGGGCGGTAGCGGGCTTGCCATTGGGCTCCACGGCAAAAGTCGGCGAGAGCGCCATGCTCAACTTCATCGGCGTGGTGCCGCCGGTTGATCGCGTGATCGCGATTGATGACTGCCATCTGCATCACTACGGCAAGGCGTTTAAGGCCGGGCGCAAGGTCGGCCACGCCAACCTGCGCTGCAAGGATCGCGCGACGCTGCAAGAGCAGATCCTCAAGGTCGAAGCGCTGATCGCCGAGCAATAACCCAAGGCCGGGCGGAACCATTGGTACCCGCCACCCTCTGATTGCAGGAAGCCAAAGTCTGACTAGGCTTTGACTGAATTCACTTCAATCAGAGGGAAATGCCATGGGTATCATTGGGACCATCTTTATCGGTTTGATCGTCGGCCTGCTGGCGCGTTTCCTGAAGCCAGGCGACGACAGCATGGGCTGGATCATGACCATCCTGCTGGGTATCGCCGGTTCGCTGGTTGCGACTTATGGTGGCCAGGCACTGGGCATCTATCAGGCGGGCCAGGGCGCAGGCTTCATTGGTGCGCTGGTGGGTGCCGTGGTGCTGCTGGTGATCTACGGTCTGCTGAAAAAGAAGTAATTTAGCGACCAGGCCCTCTGCGCTGCGCAGGCGCAGAGGGCTAGAATGCCGGCACTGTAATCCTTGCCGAGCCTCTCCATGCGCCGTCTTCTGTTATCCCTTCTTCTATGCACCGGGTTGGCCCACGCTGGCGAACTGCCGGAAACCGACTGGCTGGAACTGATGCCCAAGTCGGACCAGAAAGCCCTCGAAGAAATGCCGGAAATCGACCACAACTCCCCGGAAGCCCAAGGCACGTTCACCGCAAAGGGTGGCCTGAAGCAGAGCAAGGGTTTGCCGGCGGTTATGTATTCCACCAAGACGGTGGCTGCCATGAACGGCAAGAATATTCGCATTGGCGGCTACCCCGTGCCGCTGGAAACCGACGCCAAGGGCCGCAGCACGCTGTTCTTCCTGGTGCCTTATCCGGGCGCCTGCATCCACGTGCCGCCACCGCCGCCCAACCAGTTGGTGCTGGTGCGTTATCCCAAGGGCTTGAAGCTGGATGACATCTACACGCCGCTGTGGGTGACGGGCACGCTGAAGGTGGAGAAGGTCAACAATGACCTGGCCGATGCGGCGTATGCGTTGGATGCGGGGAAGGTGCGGGCGGTCAAGGAATCGGATCTCTGATCTGACGCAGCACCTAATGTGGGAGCGGGCTTGCTCGCGAATGCGGTGTGTCAGTCAGCACATGCACTAACTGGAACACCGCATTCGCGAGCAAGCCCGCTCCCACATTTTTGATTGGGGTTACAGGGCGATACCGCTGACGCTCACGCCCAGGGTATGGCTTTCACCCGGCGCCAGCGTCACCACATCGTCCAGCACATTCGCGGTCTCGATGCACAACATGCCCTGCCAGCCGTCGTCGGCCATGTCGCTGAAGGCCTTGGCGCGTTCGGTCCACGGGTTCCAGATCACCGTCGAGCGCGAGCCTGTGCTGGTGAGCTGAACGCGGCGCTGCCAGTCTTTATCGACGATGTTCACTTGAGCCGGGGTGTCGAGGTAGATGCGGTCGGTCTCGGCGGTGAAGTGCAGCAGCCCGGATTGCTGCTTTGGGGTCCAGCCGTCGGCCGTATCGATATAGTCCCGCCCGTCCAGGCCGTCGACCTGCACGTTGCGTACATCGCTGACCGCAAAATAGCTGTGCAGCGCCTGGCTGAGGCTGACGGTCTCGGCGCCGTGGTTGTGGCTGGTCAGGCGGATGTGCAGTTGATCATCCAGCAGGATGCTCATCTTCAGGTCAACCTGATGCGGCCAACCCGGGAAGCCACCTTCAGGCACTGGCAGTTCCAGCTCAACCCTCAGCGCTGTGCCTTCAGCCTCAACGCCAGCCAACGTCCAGTCAGCGGTCCGCACGAAACCATGGGCACCGGCCGGCTCGGCACCCTGGTACATGGCCTTGACGCTCTGCGGGTTGCGATCGAACACACCAAACCACGGCCAGCACACCGGCACGCCGGTACGAATGCCTTTGCCTTTCTTGAACACCACCTGATCGTTGGGCCAGATGATTGGCTTCTCGCCAGCGCGCTGGTAGCTGACGATATGCGCACCTTGCTGGGCCACCACCAATTCGGCGCCGTTGTGGCGGATGCGCCAAGCGTTCAGCTCATCCAGTTTTACGGTTTCAATGTTGGGCGTAGACATAGGCGCGCGCTCTCAATGGCAGACAATGGGGCAATGGACCGTCAAAACGTCGCGATGTTTAACGCGCCCGCGACGGAACCGAGCGGGTGCGGCCGCTGCCATCGATGGCAACGAACACAAACACCGCCTCGGTCACCTTGCGCCATTCGCTGGACAGCGGGTCGTCGCTCCACACTTCGACCATCATCTGGATCGAGCTGCGGCCGATTTCCAGGGCCTGGGTGTAGAAGGACAACTGCGCGCCGACGGCCACGGGCACCAGGAATGCCATGCGATCAATCGCCACGGTGGCTACGCGGCCACCGGCAACCTTGCTCGCCATGGCGGTGCCGGCCAGGTCCATCTGCGCGACCAGCCAGCCGCCGAAGATGTCGCCGAAACCGTTGGTTTCACGCGGGAGTGCGGTGATTTGCAGGGCGAGATCGCCTTGCGGGATAGGATCTTCTTGTTCGAGTTCGATCATGCCGGTGCCTCTGACCCGTGACGCTTCATGGGTATTTCAAGTGGATAGCCGTCTTCTGGAAAAACGTTTCAGCACCAACATACACCGCTCGATGCGTTTCTCGTAAGGCGTACTAAAGGGAAACTCTGCCAAATCGGCTGGTGAATAACCAACGGCGTTTTGGCACAGCAGCCCCTCAAGGATGCGGGTCTGGCGCTTGCAAGGGCCGAGTATATCGAGCCGTCGGCGCCACGACGACCTCCCGACGCTCATTTGGTCGGTAAATAGACGCTGTATCGCGGCTTTTTCCGGCAACTGTGCTCCTGCTCATATTAATTGCACGTCTGCTACGGAAATATTTCGCGGATCTGAACTGTTAACGGCTCAACGCTGTGCTTTTTCAAGCGATTTGCTATCTTGCCAAACCTGCCGCAAGTCCCGGGCTTGCCGTCCTGACTACTATAAGAGAAGCCTTGCCATGTCCTCCGTGCCCGCAAGCAGTGCGCAACCGTCGCGCCCGCTGACCCGCAACGACTACAAAACCCTGTCGCTGTCTGCCTTGGGCGGGGCGCTGGAGTTCTACGACTTCATCATCTTCGTATTTTTTGCGACGGTAGTCGGGAAGCTGTTCTTCCCGGCGGACATGCCCGAATGGCTGCGCATGATGCAGACCTTCGGCATCTTCGCCGCCGGCTACCTGGCGCGGCCGCTGGGCGGGATCATCATGGCGCACTTCGGCGACCTGCTGGGGCGCAAGAAGATGTTCACCCTGAGCATCTTCATGATGGCCGTACCGACCCTGATCATGGGCCTGCTGCCCACCTACGCGCAGATCGGCCTGTGGGCGCCGATCCTGTTGCTGCTGATGCGCGTGATCCAGGGCGCGGCGATTGGCGGTGAAGTGCCGGGCGCGTGGGTGTTCGTATCCGAGCACGTGCCGCCCCGTCACATCGGTTATGCCTGCGGCACCCTGACCAGCGGCCTGACGGCCGGCATCCTGTTGGGTTCGCTGGTGGCCACCGCCATCAACACGCTCTACAGCCCGGAACAGGTGTCGGATTACGCCTGGCGCATTCCGTTCCTGCTGGGTGGCGTGTTCGGCCTGTTGTCGGTGTACCTGCGTCGCTGGCTGCACGAAACCCCGATCTTCGCCGAGATGCAGCAGCGCAAGACCCTGGCGGCCGAGCTGCCGTTGCGCGCGGTGTTGCGTGACCATCGTGGCGCCATCGTACTGTCGATGCTGTTGACCTGGCTGCTGTCGGCCGGTGTGGTCGTGGTTATCCTGATGACGCCGACCGTGCTGCAAACGATCTACCACTTCAGCCCAACGGTGGCGCTGCAGGCCAATAGCCTGGCCATCGTCACCCTGAGCCTGGGGTGTATTGCTTCCGGCGCCCTGGCCGACCGTTTTGGTGCCGGGCGCGTGCTGATCATCGGTTGTGCCTTGTTGCTGGCAACGTCCTGGACGCTCTATCACAGCCTGATGGCTCACCCGGACTGGCTGTTCCCGCTGTACGCCTTGACCGGCCTGTTTGTAGGCACCATTGGCGTGGTGCCCTATGTCATGGTGAAAGCGTTCCCGCCGGTGGTGCGTTTCAGCGGTTTGTCGTTCTCCTACAACGTCGCCTACGCCGTATTCGGTGGCCTGACGCCGTTAGCGGTGTCGCTGCTGATGAAGGAAAGCCCGATGGGCCCTGCTTACTACGTGGCTGCCCTGTGCGTGATGGGGATGGCGGTGGGTGGGTACCTGTGGAAGCGCGGGCGCTGACACGTTTTTGAAAACTGCCGGACAACCTTGTGGCGAGGGAGCTTGCTCCCGTTGAACTGCGCAGCCGTTCCATTCTGGGGGCCGCTACGCGACCCAACGGGAGCAAGCTCCCTCGCCACAGATTTTGCCTTACAACGATTACAGATTGTTTCCACGAAATCGCTCCAACCTCCTCGCAAGCCCCGGATTTATTGGCGTTTCTCCTTCCTGTCAGCTTTTTCATAAATGCTGGCCTTTCATCTAATTGTCATATTCCAGACATAGAGTGTTCACACGGCCTACCGATACTTGGCCCCGATCCAACTATCCCTATCTGCTAGGAGCAAGGCATGAAACTGAAACGTTTGATGGCGGCAATGACTTTTGTCGCTGCTGGCGTTGCGACCGCTAACGCGGTAGCCGCTGGTGTTGACCCGGCGATTCCGGCTTACGTGAAGACCACTGGTGTGTCGGGCAACCTGTCCAGCGTTGGTTCCGATACCCTGGCAAACCTGATGACCCTGTGGGCTGAGGGTTACAAAAAGGAATACCCGAACGTCAACATCCAGATTCAGGCCGCCGGCTCCGCCACTGCACCTCCTGCACTGACTGAAGGCACCTCCAACCTGGGCCCGATGAGCCGCAAGATGAAGGACACCGAACTGGCTGCCTTCGAGCAGAAGTACGGCTACAAGCCAACCGCGATCCCGGTTGCCGTGGATGCCCTGGCCGTGTTCGTGCACAAGGACAACCCGATCCAGCACCTGACCATGGAGCAAGTCGACGCGATCTTCTCCTCGACTCGTCTGTGCGGCGCCAAAGCTGACGTCAAGACCTGGGGCGACCTGGGCGTGACCGGCGACCTGGCCAACAAGCCAGTGCAACTGTTCGGTCGCAACTCGGTATCCGGCACCTACGGCTACTTCAAGGAAGAAGCCCTGTGCAAAGGCGACTACAAGCCTAACGTGAACGAACAACCTGGTTCGGCGTCGGTTGTGCAGTCCATCAGCTCCTCGCTGAACGGCATCGGTTACTCGGGCATCGGTTACAAAACCGCCAGCGTGAAAACCGTGGCCCTGGCCAAGAAAGGCAGCACTGACTTCATCGAAGACAGCGAAGAAAACGCCCTGAACGGCAAATACCCGCTGTCGCGCTTCCTCTACGTCTACGTCAACAAAGCCCCGAACAAGCCTCTGGCCCCGCTGGAAGCCGAGTTCGTGAAGCTGGTTCTGTCCAAACAGGGCCAGGAAGTGGTAGTGAAAGACGGCTACATCCCGCTGCCAGCCAAAGTTGCCGCCAAGGCACTGGCTGACCTGGGCCTGAAAGAAGGTGGCAAATAAGCCGCCGGTAAACCTGCCTTGAACCGCGGTTTACCCACGGTTCAAGGCCCGGGCGGGGTCTGTAAGACCTGGACCTCGCCTCCCATTTTTTAATCCGCTGCCAGCCCTGCTACGCGGCGGATTTCTTGCGTCACTGCATTGTCATCTTTCTGTCATACAGGATCGCTAGGGTGTGCGCATGAATGATCTGGCCAATTCCACCATGACGACGACTTCTCCCCCCAAGCGCATTGATTTCAATACGCCTGAGCTGCAACGCAAGCGCCGCATTCGCGCGCTCAAGGATCGCCTGACCCGTTGGTACGTGCTGGTGGGCGGCCTTGCCGTCCTGGGCGCGATCACCTTGATCTTCTTCTTCCTCGCCTACGTGGTCGCGCCGCTGTTCCACGGCGCCAACCTGACCAAGGAAGAGGCCCTCGCGCCTGCCTGGCTGCAGGACGCCGGCAAGCCGCTGATGATCTCCATGGAAGAACAGAACCAGGTCGCCATGCGGGTTTCCGACAAGGGCCAGGCGCTGTTCTTCAACGTTGACACGGGTGCCGAACTCAAGCGCGTTGACCTGCCGTTGCCGGCGGGCGTGACAGTCGCCTCCATTGGTGAAGACCAGCCCGGCAGCCCGCTGGTGATCCTGGGCCTGTCCAACGGCCAGTCCCTGGTGTTCCGCCACACCTATAAAGTGTCGTACCCGGACGGCAAGAAGACCATCTCGCCCGCCGTCGAATACCCTTACGGCGAAACACCAATCGTCCTCGACGAACAGGGCCGCTCCCTTGAGCATGTCGCCTTGAACGCGACCGACTCGACGCTGGTGGTGGCCGGTTCCAGTGGTGCCCATCTGAACGTGCTGTCCATCAGCCGTGAAGAAAACATGATGACCGAGGAAGTCACCACCGAGCAGAAACGCATCGAGCTGCCGCAAATGACCGAGCCGGTCAAAGCCATCTTCGTTGATCCGCGCCAGCAGTGGCTGTACGTGATCAACGGTCGCGCCCAGGCCGACGTTTTCAGCCTGCGGGACAAGAGCCTCAACGGTCGCTACAAGTTATTGGAAGACGGCGTGGCGCAAGTCACGGCCAGCACCCAGCTGGTGGGCGGCATCTCGCTGATCATCGGTAACTCCAGCGGTGGCCTGGCGCAGTGGTTCATGGCCCGCGACCCGGACGGCGAACAACGCCTGAAGCAGATCCGTACCTTCCAGATGGGCACCGCGCCTATCGTTGAAATCACTGCTGAAGAACGTCGCAAAGGCTTCACCGCCCTCGACGCTTCCGGCAAGTTCGGTGTGTTCCACAGCACTGCCCACCGTACGTTGCTGGTGGACCAGGTGGTCGACGGCAACGGTATCTTCGGCATGTCGCCACGGGCCAACCGGGTGATCGTCGAGGCCGGCGGCAAGCTGCAACCGCTGCTGCTGGACAACCCGCACCCGGAAGTTTCCTGGAGCGCGCTGTGGAGCAAGGTCTGGTACGAAAACTACGACGAACCTAAATACGTCTGGCAATCGACCGCCGCCAACACCGACTTCGAACCCAAGATGAGCCTGGCGCCCCTGACCTTCGGTACCCTGAAGGCCGCGTTCTACGCCATGCTGCTGGCCGCGCCACTGGCCGTTGCCGCTGCGATCTACACCGCTTACTTCATGGCCCCGAGCCTGCGCCGCAAGGTCAAGCCGGTGATCGAATTGATGGAAGCGATGCCGACGGTGATCCTCGGCTTCTTCGCCGGCCTGTTCCTGGCGCCGTATGTCGAAGGGCATTTGCCGGGGATTTTCAGCCTGCTGATGCTGCTGCCGATCGGCATCCTGGTGGCCGGCTTCGTCTTCAGCCGCCTGCCTGAGTCGATCCGCCTGCGGGTCCCGGATGGCTGGGAAAGCGCGATCCTGATCCCGGTCATCCTGTTTGTGGGCTGGCTCTCGTTGTACATGAGCCCGTACCTGGAAACCTGGTTCTTCGGCGGCGACATGCGCATGTGGATCTCCCACGACCTGGGCATCACCTACGACCAGCGCAACGCCCTGGTAGTCGGCCTGGCCATGGGTTTCGCGGTGATCCCGAACATCTACTCCATCGCCGAAGACGCCGTGTTCAGCGTGCCGCGCGGCCTGACCCTGGGCTCCCTGGCCCTGGGCGCCACGCCATGGCAGACCATGACCCGCGTCGTGATCCTGACCGCCAGCCCAGGCATCTTCTCGGCGCTGATGATCGGCATGGGCCGCGCGGTCGGTGAAACCATGATCGTGCTGATGGCCACCGGCAACACGCCGGTGATGGAGATGAACCTGTTTGAAGGCCTGCGCACCCTGGCAGCCAACGTCGCGGTGGAAATGCCCGAATCGGAAGTCGGCGGCAGCCACTACCGCGTGCTGTTCCTCTCGGCGCTGGTGCTGCTGCTGTTCACCTTCATCATGAACACCCTCGCCGAGCTGATTCGTCAGCGTCTGCGCAAGAAATACTCGTCGCTTTAAGAAAGGTAGAAGTCTGTGAAACAGAACTCCCTGAATGGATGGTTCAAGAGCGGCGCCCCGGGCGTCTGGATCAGCGGTGGCGCGGTGTCCATCGCGGTCATCATGACCATTGGTTTGCTGGCCGTGATTGCCGTGCGTGGCCTGGGCCACTTCTGGCCGGCCGACCTGATCCAGGCCAACTACAACGTGCCGGGCCAGGAAAATCACATCGTCGTCGGCGAAGTGGTGCAGAAAGAAGAAGTGCCCCGCGAGCGCCTGAAAAGCGCTGGCTTGCCGGTGCCGGACCAAGGCCCGGAGTTCATGACCCGCGAGCTGATCAAGGTCGGCAACCGTGACTTGAACGGCAATGACTTCACCTGGATCGTCGGCGAGTGGCTGACCAACCAGACCAAGCCGGTCGAGTTGATGGCCATCGAGCGTCGTGAGTGGGGCAACTTCTACGGCACCCTGGTCAACGTCAAGCAGGACGGCAAGGTGATCGCCGAAGGCGAGGCGGCCTGGCCGGAACTGCAAGCCCGCGTAGACCGCGTCAACAAGCTCGCGGCCCAGCTCAAGACCCTCGAGAAGTCCGACATCGGCGCCATCAACGCCGGCCTCGAACGCATCCGCCTGCACGGTCGCAAACTGGAGCTGGAAGGCAAGCTGGACGCCACCGCCCAGGCCGACATGGACAGCGGCCGCGCCGAACTGAACAACCGCTACAAGGATATCGAAGCCCGCTTGGCCGACCTGCACACCCAGTTCAACCGCGACAGCCTGACCGCCCGCGATGCCAACGGCAAAGAAATCGAAATCGGCATTGGCAAGGTGGTGCACGCTTACCAGCCGAACGCCATGGGCTACATGACCAAGGTTGGTTTCTACTTCAGCAAGGTCTGGGAATTCCTCAGCGACGATCCACGGGAAGCCAACACCGAAGGCGGGATTTTCCCGGCGATCTTCGGCACCGTGATGATGACCCTGATCATGGCGATGATCGTGACCCCGTTCGGCGTGCTGGCGGCGGTGTACCTGCGTGAATACGCCAAGCAGAACACCCTGACGCGGATCATCCGCATCGCGGTGAACAACCTGGCCGGTGTACCCGCCATCGTTTACGGCGTGTTCGGCCTTGGCTTCTTTGTGTACGTACTGGGCGGCTCGGTTGACCGGCTGTTCTTCGCCGAGGCCTTGCCGGCACCGACCTTCGGTACGCCTGGCCTGCTCTGGGCATCCCTGACCCTGGCGCTGCTGGCAGTGCCGGTGGTGATCGTGGCCACTGAAGAAGGCCTGGCGCGGATTCCTCGCACCGTACGTGAAGGTTCTTTGGCACTGGGCGCGACCAAGGCGGAAACGCTGTGGAAGATCGTGCTGCCGATGGCCAGCCCGGCGATGATGACCGGCATGATCCTCGCCGTGGCCCGCGCCGCGGGTGAAGTGGCGCCGCTGATGCTGGTGGGTGTGGTGAAACTGGCGCCGTCACTGCCGGTGGACGGCAACTACCCGTACCTGCATCTGGACCAGAAGATCATGCACCTGGGCTTCCATATCTATGACGTCGGCTTCCAGAGCCCCAACGTCGAAGCCGCGCGGCCGCTGGTGTACGCCACCGCCTTGCTGCTGGTGCTGGTGATCGCCACGCTCAACTTGTCGGCGGTGTGGATTCGTAACCACCTGCGCGAAAAATACAAAGCGCTGGACAGTTAATTGAAGTGAACGCGGACTAAATGTGGGAGCGGGCTTGCTCGCGAATGCGGTGTATCAGTCATACATGGGTCAACTGACCTGACGCCTTCGCGAGCAAGCCCGCTCCCACAAAACGAATTGGTAGCACAGGGAGCATCCCATGCAACATGAAACCCATTCCCACGGCATCAACATGTCAGCCCTGGGTCGCGACAAGCAGAGCCTGAGCCTGGCCCAGGAAACCGTGGCCATCGAAGTACCGGGCCTGAGCCTGTACTACGGCGACAAGCAGGCGCTGTACGACGTCAGCATGAACATTCCGAAGCAGCGCGTGACCGCCTTCATCGGCCCGTCCGGTTGCGGCAAGTCGACCCTGCTGCGCACCTTCAACCGGATGAACGATCTGGTGGACGGCTGCCGCGTCGAGGGCGCGATCAACCTGTACGGCACCAACATCTACCGCAAGGGCGAAGACGTGGCCGAGCTGCGGCGCCGGGTGGGCATGGTGTTCCAGAAGCCCAACCCGTTTCCCAAGACCATCTACGAAAACGTGGTCTACGGCCTGCGCATCCAGGGCATCAACAAAAAGCGCGTCCTCGACGAAGCCGTTGAGTGGGCACTGAAAGGCGCGGCGCTGTGGGACGAGGTCAAGGACCGCCTGCACGAGTCGGCCCTCGGTTTGTCCGGCGGCCAGCAGCAACGCCTGGTGATCGCCCGCACCATCGCCGTGGAGCCGGAAGTGCTGCTGCTCGATGAACCGTGCTCGGCACTCGACCCCATCTCCACGTTGAAAGTCGAAGAGCTGATCTACGAACTCAAATCCAAGTTCACCATCGTCATCGTGACCCACAACATGCAACAGGCGGCGCGGGTTTCCGACTACACCGCGTTCATGTACATGGGCAAGCTGGTGGAATTTGGCGACACCGATACCCTGTTCACCAACCCGGCGAAGAAGCAGACCGAAGACTACATCACCGGTCGCTACGGCTAGCAGGTGGCTGGTTGCTCACTGAACTGATGCTGCGGTCGACCGCACCTTACTGGACGTTCCAAGGACGCCTACATGATTAGCAAAGAAGGCCTTACCCATCACATCTCCGCGCAGTTCAACGCCGAGCTTGAGGAGGTGCGCAGCCACCTCCTGGCCATGGGCGGGCTGGTGGAGAAGCAAGTCAACGACGCCGTCACCGCGCTGATCGAGGCCGACTCGGGCCTGGCCCAGCAAGTGCGCGAGATCGATGACCAGATCAACCAGATGGAACGCAACATCGACGAAGAATGCCTGCGCATCCTGGCCCGTCGTCAGCCGGCGGCGTCCGACCTGCGTTTGATCATCAGCATCTCCAAGTCGGTGATCGACCTGGAGCGCATCGGTGACGAAGCCACCAAGATCGCCCGCCGCGCCATCCAGTTGTGTGAGGAAGGCGAAGCGCCGCGTGGTTATGTCGAAGTGCGCCACATCGGTGACCAGGTGCGCAACATGGTTCGCGACGCCCTCGACGCGTTTGCCCGTTTCGACGCCGAGCTGGCGTTGTCGGTGGCCCAATACGACAAGACCATCGACCGCGAATACAAGACGGCGCTGCGCGAACTGGCGACCTACATGATGGAAGACCCGCGCTCTATCTCGCGGGTATTGAGCATCATCTGGGTACTGCGTTCGCTGGAACGCATCGGCGACCACGCACGCAACATCTCGGAACTGGTGATTTACCTGGTGCGGGGTACTGACGTGCGGCACATGGGCCTCAAGCGGATGAAAGCAGAAGTTGAAGGTACGACCGATCAAATCCCTAATGTTCCGGGCGTTCCTGACGATAAGTAAGATTGCCCGAGAAATAAACGCCCGGCCTTTGGTCGGGCGTTTTCGTTTGTGGTGTTGGAATTTTTGGCAAAACGCCATCAGCGAAGCGTTATGCTTGCCGGGGTTTTTATAGGATGAAGGGTCGATGAGCAAAGTCAGTGTATTGGTGGTGGATGACGCCTCGTTTATTCGCGACCTGGTGAAGAAGTGCCTGCGTAACTACTTCCCGGGGATCAAGATCGAAGATGCGGTGAACGGCAAAAAGGCCCAGGCCATCCTGATGCGCGAAACCTTCGACATGGTGCTGTGCGACTGGGAAATGCCGGAAATGTCCGGCCTGGAACTGTTGACCTGGTGCCGTGAACAGCCTCATCTCAAAGCCATGCCTTTCGTCATGGTGACCAGCCGTGGCGACAAGGAAAACGTGGTGCAGGCGATCCAGGCCGGGGTTTCCGGCTACGTCAGCAAGCCATTCACCAACGAGCAGTTGCTGAACAAGGTCAAGCAGGCACTGAACAAGATTGGCCGCCTCGACGCGCTGATCGCCAGCGCACCGACCAAGATGAACTCGGCGTTCGGTAACGATTCCCTCAGCGCCCTCACTGGTGGCAAGCCTGACGCAGTCAAGCCGGCCCCGGTGGCCGCGCCCAGCAAAGGCCTGCTCAACAGCCCGCCGGTGCAGGTGGCTGCGGCAGCGTCGCCTGCCAGCGGTCGTGGCCAGGGCCAGCTGCGCTTGTCCAGTGGCACCCAGCAGTGTGTGATCAAGGCCCTGAGTATCAAGGAGGCGCTGCTGGTGGTGCGTCGTGGTGAAATCCTGCCTCAGGTACTGGAAAGCGCCGTGCTCGACCTGGAGCAGGGTGAGAACGCTGAAGTGGCGCGTCTGAATGGCTACCTGCATGCCGTGGTGGCCTACGAGCCCAAGCCCGACAGTGACTGGCTGCAACTGACCTTCCGGTTTATCGACCAGGATGCGCAGAAGCTTGACTACATTTCGCGGCTGATCGCCCGCGGGACCGCACAGAAGCATTTTGTGCCGGGTGCGTGACAGCGTTAACGCTTTACCTGTGGCGAGGGAGCTTGCTCCCGTTGGCTGCAGAACTGCAGTGACTTTATCAGGGGCGCTTCGCGCCCCAACGGGAGCAAGCTCCCTCGCCACGCAAGCTCCTTCGCCACAGGGGCAGTGGAAGGTTCACATAGCACTGTCATGATCCCTTGTTAGCCTGCCATTCAGTCGTCCCTGGCAGGCCAACCCGATGCTCGTGCGCTCACTGCTGTTGTGTGGACTGTTCGCCGTTGTCATGCCGGCGATGTCCATGACCCTCTACAAATCCATCGACGCCGACGGCGCTGTGGTCTTCAGCGACCGGTACACGCCCGGGGCGCAGGCGTTTGTGTATCAGGAGCGGGTGATTCCCAAGCCTGTATATCCGTCGCAACCCGCTTCCTATCGTTATCCCTTGCCCTGGCGTGGCGGGCCGTTCCGTCTCACCCAAGGCCCCAACGGTACCTTCAGCCACTCTGAGCTCAAAAGCCGTTATGCGATGGACATTGCCATGCCTGAAGGCACGCCAATCATCGCGGCACGTGGCGGTGTCGTACTGAAAACCGAGAATGAGCAGAGCGGGCGCGGCAGCGATCCATCGGGCAATTTCGTGCGGGTGCAGCACGATGACGGCACGCAAGGCGTGTACCTGCACCTCAAGCAAGGGTCGGTCAGCGTCAGGGAAGGGCAGCGAGTGGCGGTGGGCAGTCCGCTGGCGTTGTCGGGCAATACCGGTAACAGCAGCGGGCCGCATCTGCATTTTGTGGTGCAGCGCACGACGGCGTCGGGGCTGGTGTCGATTCCCTATGAATTCAACCAGCCGGTGCAGGCGTTGCCCAACTTTGCGCTGGGCACGCGGTAAGGCTTTTGTAGGAGCGAGCTTGCTCGCGAAAAACCTGAGGGCGCTGCCGGGTGTCAGGGTCCCAGCGTTATTGTTAACGTCCTTCGCGAGCAAGCTCGCTCCTACAGGGGGTGTGCCCTAGTCGAGCAATAGCACCTTGGCCAACACGATCTTCGGCCCTTTCATCTTCTTGATGATGATGCGCAGGCCTTCGACTTCCAGCACTTCTTCCTCTTCCGGCACCCGTTTCAGGGTGTCGTAGATCAGCCCGGCCAGGGTTTCGGCCTCGATGTGGTCCAGGTCGACGCCCAGCAGGCGCTCCACCTTGAACAGCGGCGTGTCGCCACGCACCAGCAATTTGCCCGGCTGGTAAGCGAGGATGCCGCGCTCGGCCTTGCGGTGTTCGTCCTGGATGTCGCCTACCAGTACTTCCAGCACGTCTTCCATGGTCAGGTAGCCGATGACCTTGCCGTCGGCCTCTTCCACCAGGGCGAAGTGCGCGCCGCCTTTACGGAACTGCTCGAGCAGTTGCGACAGCGGCATATGGCGCGATACGCGTTCCAGCGGGCGGGTCAGCTCGGCCAGGTTGAACGACTCGGGAATGTGGTCCAGGGCCGCCAGTTCCAGCAGCAGGTCCTTGATGTGCAGCAGGCCGACGAACTCGTTGCGCACGGCGTCGTACACCGGGTAGCGGCTGAACTTGTGGCGACGGAACAGCGCCAGGATTTCCTTGAGCGGTGCGTTGAAGTCCAGGGTCACCAGGTCTTCCCGGGAGTTGGCCCAGTCCACCACTTCCAGCTCGCCCATTTCCACGGCGGAGGCCAACACGCGCATGCCTTGGTCGCTCGGGTCCTGGCCACGGCTGGAGTGCAGGATCAGTTTCAGTTCTTCACGGCTGTAATGGTGCTCGTGGTGCGGGCCAGGCTCGCCTTGGCCGGCGATGCGCAGGATGGCGTTGGCACTGGCGTTGAGCAGGTAGATCGCCGGGTACATGGCCCAGTAGAACAGGTACAGCGGCACGGCGGTCCACAGCGACAGCAACTCGGGCTTGCGAATGGCCCAGGACTTGGGCGCCAGTTCACCGACCACGATGTGCAGGTAAGAGATCACGAAGAAGGCGGCAAAGAACGACACGCCCTTGATCACTTCCGGCGACTGCACACCAATCGCGCCCAGCAACGGCTCGAGGATGTGCGCGAAGGCCGGCTCACCGACCCAGCCCAGGCCCAGGGAGGCGAGAGTGATACCCAACTGGCAGGCCGACAGATAGGCGTCGAGCTGGCTGTGTACGGTGCGCAGGATCTGCCCGCGCCAGCCGTTCTTGTGGGCGATGGCCTCGACCCGGGTCGAGCGCAGTTTGACCATGGCAAATTCCGCCGCAACGAAAAAGCCGTTGAGCAGTACCAGGATCAGTGCAAAAAGAATCATGCCGAAGTCGGCGAAGAGTGTCGCGAGGGTGATGCCAGGGGAAGGGTCCATGATGGGGTTTTGCGGGTTCCGTCTAATCGAAAAGGGTGAGCAGGTGGGCCTGAAAGGCAGGCGCAAGTCCGCCAATGTAGCGGCTGACGGGGCGCTTGCCTAGTGGCGGCTGCCGGGCGGAGGGTCACTCGTCCTGATGAAGGACCCGGGAACGTGTCACCTGGGCCGGCGGGAAATGGCAGGTAAAGGTACTGCCGTGGCCGAGCACGCTACTGATTTCCAGCCGCGCGCGATGGCGCAGCAGCACATGTTTGACGATGGCCAGGCCGAGCCCGGTGCCGCCGGTGTTGGAGTTGCGGCTGGAGTCGACGCGGTAGAAACGCTCGGTGAGGCGCGGCAAATGCTTGGCGTCGATGCCCATCCCGGAGTCCTGCACGCTGAGGTGTGCGCCCTGGTCGTCGGCCCACCAGCGGATGCGGATGTTGCCTTTGTCCTGGGTGTATTTGACGGCGTTGAACACCAGGTTGGAAAACGCGCTGCGCAACTCGCCCTCACTGCCCTTGAGCAGGATCGATGGGTCGGCTTCAAGGGTGATCTGCTGTTCACGCTGCCCGGACAATGCCTGGGCGTCGCTCTTGATCGTCTGCAACAGGCTTTGCACCGGCACCGGATGGTTGTCCGAGGGGTAATCGGTGGCTTCCAGCTTGGCCAGCAACAGCAGGTCGTTAAGCAGGGTTTGCATGCGCGAGCCTTGCTGCTGCATCTGTTGCAGGGCACGGGTCCAGCGCGGGTTCACGTCTTCGACGTTATCGAGCAGCGTCTCCAGATAACCGCAGATCACTGTCAGCGGTGTGCGCAGTTCGTGGGAGACGTTGGCGACGAAGTCCTTGCGCATCTGTTCCAGCTGATGGATGCGTGTGACATCGCGCACCAGCATCAAGTGTTCGTTATTGCCGTAGCGCGTCAGGTACAGCTGGATACGCACGCGGTCGTTGGTCGGTGACGGGATTTCCAGGGCTTCTTCGTAGTTGTCCTGCTCGAAATACTCCTTGAAACGCGGGTGGCGCACCAGGTTGGTCACCGGCTGGCCGCTGTCCTGGGGCGTCTTGAGGCCCAGCAAGGTCTCTGCGGCGCGGTTCCACCATTCCAGGTTGCCGTCGCTGTCGAGCATGATCACCGCGTCTTTCAGTGCGGCGGTGGACTCCTGTACCCGGTCGATCACCGCTTGCAGGCGCCCGCGTACACGCTGGTCGCGGCGTTGCAAGTGGTAGATGCTGTCGAACACCTCGCCCCACAGGCCGTAGCCGTCGGGTGGTGCTTCGTCGGGTTTGTGCTGGCGCAGCCATTCGTGCAGGCGCAGCAGTTGCTTGAGGGTCCATCCCAGGTAAAGGCCAAGGCCGACGGCCAGGCTCCAGCCGTAATAGCCGCTGACCAGGCCCACCAGCAGGCAGCCGGTGATCAACAGGAGCATGTGGCGGATCAGGGTGCCATGCCAGTTTTGGTTCACTTAAACACGCGTCCTTTCAGCTGTCTGGGCAGTTCGGGCTGGCTCAGCCTTTGGTGGAAAACCGGTAGCCGGTGCCGCGCACGGTTTGTACCAGATTCTCGTAAGCGTCGCCCAAGGCTTTGCGCAAGCGGCGGATATGCACGTCGACGGTGCGCTCTTCCACATACACATTGCCGCCCCAGACCTGGTCCAGCAGTTGGCCGCGGGTGTAGGCGCGCTCCTGGTGGGTCATGAAGAATTGCAGCAGGCGGTATTCGGTAGGGCCCATCTCGGCGGGTTTGCCGTCGATGGTCACGCGGTGGCTGATCGGGTCAAGGATCAGGCCGTCGACTTCGATAGGCGCTTCACCATCGGTGGGGCCGGCACGGCGCAGAACGGCTTTCAGACGGGCGACCAGTTCCCGTGGGGAAAAGGGCTTGGTGATGTAGTCATCGGCGCCGACTTCCAGGCCCTGGATCTTATTGTCCTCTTCGCCCTTGGCGGTGAGCATGATGATCGGGATATCCCCGGTCAGCTCGTCACGCTTGAGGCGGCGGGCCAGTTCGATGCCGGAGGTGCCGGGCAGCATCCAGTCCAGCAGGATCAGGTCCGGCTTGCGGTCGACGATAATGGCATGGGCCTGCTGGGAGTTCTCCGCCTCCAGGCAGTCATAGCCGGCCATTTCCAACGCAACGGCGATCATCTCGCGAATGGGCGCTTCGTCGTCAACGATCAGAATGCTCCTGCCAACCATGCTAAATCCTCTTGTCATTTAACTGTCTTGCGCCGCATTAGATAACGGAATTATTGCAGTCGTGTGACAGTAATTTAGTCGCCTGGGCAATCCTTGCCTCTCTGGGCTACGCTTTGGGTCCGAATCCTGACAACCACAAAAGGAAGGTTCCCATGACTCACAGTACTTTTTCCTGGAAAGCCCTGCTGGTAACGGCCGCGTTAACGCTGCCGACACTGGCGTTTGCGGCAGACCCGGCGATGACCAAGGACGGGATGCTGGTGGACCACAACGGCATGACCCTCTACACCTTTGCCAAGGACGCTGATGGCAAATCCATGTGCAACGACAAGTGCGCCACCAACTGGCCGCCGTTGATGGCAGAATCCACCGACAAGCCCATGGGCAAGTGGACCGTGATCACCCGTGACGACCAGAAAAGCCAGTGGGCCTACAGCGGCAAGCCGCTCTACACCTTCATCATGGACAAGAAGGCCGGTGACATGACCGGCGAAGGCAAAATGGACGGGGCGTGGAAGGTCGCCAAGCCTTGATGTGAGCCGGATAAGGGTGAGGGGCTTGGCCTCTCACCGAAATCCGTAGTCCGCGACAATCCCGACAAAAATCGCCAACCCGGCCCAGTGGTTGTGCAAAAACGCCTTGAAGCATTTGAGCCGGTCCTTGTCCCGGGTGTACCAGAACTCCCAGGCAAAACACCCGGCCGCCGCCAGCAAGCCCAGGTGGAACCAGCCGCCCAACTCAAAACGCATCCCCGCCAGCCACAGGCACACCAGTGCCAGGCCCTGCAGGGTCAGGATGATCACCCGGTCGGCATCGCCGAACAGAATCGCGGTGGATTTGACCCCGATTTTCAGGTCATCGTCGCGATCGGTCATCGCGTAGTACGTGTCGTAACCCACCGTCCACAACAGGTTGGCGATGTACAACAGCCATGCCGCGGCGGGCAGGCTGCCCGTCTCGGCGGTGAACGCCATCGGCATGCCCCACGAGAACGCCGCGCCCAATACCACCTGCGGGTAATAGGTGTAGCGCTTCATGAACGGGTAGCTGGCCGCCAGCGCGAGGCCGCCCAGGGACAGCCAGATCGTCATGGAGTTGGTCAGCAACACCAGCAGGAAACTGATGACCATCAGCACCGCGAAGAACACCAGGGCCTCTTTCGAGCTGATCCTGCCGCTGACCAGCGGGCGCTGCTCGGTGCGTTTCACATGGCCGTCGACCTTGCGATCGGCCCAGTCATTGATGACGCAACCGCCGGCCCGGGTGAGTACCACGCCGAGCACGAAGATCAGGATATTGAGCAGCGATGGCGAACCCTTGCCGGCTATCCACAGCGCCCACAGCGTGGGCCATAGCAGCAGGTAAATGCCGATGGGCTTGTCCATGCGGGTCAACTGGATGAAGTCCCAGGCCCTTGGGTTCAGGTGATTCAGGGATTTGAGCAGGCGCTGGTACATCAGAAACGCTCCGGATGGTCGTGCACGGCTTGCCACAGGGTGGGCAGGAAGATCTCGGCCACCAGCACGCTCAGCGGCCCGCGGTCGAAGCGCGAGCGGCGTGCCCACAGGTGATCGGCCTGGTCCGCCGGGGGCAGCCATTCCCGTGGGTAGCGGCGTACCTCGATGGCCTGGCGCGTGAAGGCGTGGTCACAAAACAGCAATTCCCCGAGAGACCGGCTGCCCAACTCATCCATGTGCAAGCCGTCGCCCTGCAAGGCGCTGCGGGCCGCCACGCTGCGGGCAAACACCCACGGCTGGCCATGGCCACGCAAATACACCTCGCGCACCCAGCCGATGCTGGCGGCGGGCAAGTCCAGGGTGGCGCATTCGTCGTCTCGCAGTGGCTGCCAGCCTTCGAACAACGGCGTCACGCTGAAGCCATCGTCGGACAGGCGCGTCAGGCGCCGGGTCAGCGAACCTTCATCGAACAGCCAGTTGAGTGTCAGCGGCGCGGGCAGTGGGCTCAGAAGGCTCTGGGTCAGCCATCGGCAAGCATCGGGAAGGGCGTTTGAATGCGGCACGGAGGGTCATTATTGGCAGTTAATGAGGCGGCGAGCTTACCATGGTGCCCTGGACTTTTGCCGGAGTGCGCCAGGCCCATGCGTCGATCATGCTTGCATCTGCGCCTGCTGATCAGTACAAAACGCCCTGAGCCGCACGGCAAGGTTGCATCTATCGACCGTCGGCCAACGCGCCTGGACCTGAGGAAACAAGTAATGAAGAAGTGGCAATGTGTCGTCTGTGGCCTGATCTACGACGAGAAAGACGGATGGCCGGATGACGGCATCGCGCCGGGCACCCTGTGGCAGGACGTCCCCGAAGACTGGCTGTGCCCGGACTGCGGCGTGGGCAAAATGGATTTCGAAATGATCGAAATCGGCTGATTGCTGATTTAAATCGCAATTCAAGAAACGTACTACAAGGAGAAAGGAATGAACGCACCTGTCGTGATCGTCGGCACGGGTTTGGCCGGTTACAACCTGGCTCGGGAGTTTCGCAAGCTCGATAGCGAAACCCCGCTGTTGCTGATCACCGCAGATGACGGGCGCTCCTACTCCAAGCCCATGCTCTCCACCGGTTTTGGCAAGAACAAGGAAGCCGATGGCCTGAGCATGGCTGAACCGGGCGCCATGGCCGAGCAACTGAAGGCCGAAGTGCGTACCCACACCCGCATCAGCGGCATCGACCCGGGCCACAAGCGCTTGTGGATCGGTGAGGAAGCGGTGGCCTATCGCGACCTGATCCTGGCCTGGGGCGCAGAAACCGTGCGGGTGCCGATACAGGGCGACGCCGCCGAGCTGATTTTCCCGATCAACGACCTCGAAGACTACGCACGCTTTCGTGCCGCTGCGGCCGGAAAACGCCGGGTGCTGTTGCTGGGGGCCGGGCTGATCGGCTGCGAGTTCGCCAACGACCTGATCCTCGGCGGCTACGAGATCGACCTGGTGGCGCCGTGCGAGCAAGTCATGCCGACCCTGCTGCACCCGGCCGCCGCCGCAGCGGTGCAGGCCGGTCTGGAAGGCCTGGGGGCGCGTTTCCACCTGGGCCCGGTGCTCAATCGCCTGCAGCGCACCGCTGACGGCCTGGAAGCCCACTTGTCTGATGGCGAAGTGATCCAGTGTGACCTGGTGGTGTCTGCTATCGGCCTGCGCCCGCGTGTCGACCTGGCCGCCGCCGCCGGGTTGCAGATCAACCGCGGGATCATGGTCGACCGCCACCTCAAGACCTCCCACGCCAACATCTACGCCCTGGGCGACTGCGCCGAGGTCGATGGCCTGAACCTGCTGTACGTGATGCCCCTGATGAGCTGCGCCCGCGCCCTGGCCCAGACCCTGGCGGGTAACGCGACGGCCGTCAGCTACGGTCCGATGCCCGTCACGGTAAAAACCCCGATCTGCCCGCTGGTCGTCTCGCCACCGCCACGGGGCACCGAAGGTGTGTGGAGCGTCGAAGGGCAGGGCAGCGACATCAAGGCCCTGTGCCGCGACGCCAGCGGGCGCCTGCTGGGCTACGCCCTGACCGGCACGGCCGTGATGGAAAAACTGGCCCTCAACAAAGAACTTCCGCCGCTGCTGGCGTAAATGCTGGTCGTTCTGTCGGAATAAGCATCATTTTGACCGTAGAAAGGTCGCCGTGAGACTGGCGCAGGCCCCGATGGCATGCCATCCTCACTCCCGTCTGCCGCAGAGTAGAGCCTGCGGCGCCTTGGGCGCTGCTCCGATAGAGAGCAGCACGGACATAACAACAAAAAACCGTCAAAGAGGCTTCACTTATGCGTAAACCAGAACTCGCAGCCGCTATTGCAGAAAAAGCAGACCTGACCAAAGAACAGGCCAACCGCGTACTCAACGCCGTACTCGAAGAAATCACCGGCGCGCTGCATCGCAAGGACAGCGTCACCCTGGTGGGCTTCGGCACCTTCCTGCAGCGCCACCGCGGCGCCCGCACCGGCAAAAACCCGCAAACCGGCGAGCCGGTGAAAATCAAGGCGAGCAACACCGTTGCGTTCAAGCCAGGCAAGTCGCTTAAAGACAGCGTCAATCCGTAAGTCATGTAGAACGCGCTACGCACATGCGAGTGTGAGCGCGGGATGAAAAATGGGCACGCCGACTGGGTCGGGTGCCCATTTTTTGTGGGTGGGCAATCCTTGCTCAATCGTTGAGCTTCAAGCTGTCCACTCGTTCTCAATACACCATTGCTGTACATCCGCAATTAGTTGCGCCGATACCGGTTGCAGATTGGGGAGTTTTTCCTCGTATTTCTTAATACTTTCAACAAAAAATGTAATGAATGCCGCACCTATTAATTTGCGCTGAGCAGCTATGTCTTTTTTCAGTGGAACAAAATCTTCCTCGTCCATGGCGATATCCAGACCGAACATTTTGTCTTTTGCGTAATAACGGCAAAATGTTTTTCGTTCCAGGTTCTTCGGCAGGCATCGCATGCAGACCGCCAGTTCCCAGTCGAGGGTGGGATACTTTTTTTCAAGAATCTCACTCAGGCCATTTAGCTCGTCGGTGATTTCAAAGACCTTTGTCCAACTCGGTGAGTCCGATGTCGTATCGACTCGCATAAAGTATTCCTTATGTCAGTGCCTGCATTTGTTGCCCGGGGGTAGTTTTCCTCGGCGTTTAAAATATTTTCCGATTTTTAATCTTTCCCATACCTGCATATTGCCCTTCGTCGGTGCTGCCATAACCCTTTTGTAGGCAAGATTTTTGGATTTCAGCCACTTTTGGGTATATCGCCGATTCGGATTGACGGTTTCACCGACTTTCCAAACTTCACCTTTTTTCAAATAGACTTGGCCTATTGGCTTTTTATGGCCCCATGCCATCTCGTCATAAAAGCCGTCCTTTTTCGCAATCAGGTAATAAAGCTCGGGGGCCAGTCCCCATGGATCAATCCAGGATATTGGATTGGGGGCGTACTGATAAAAATTGATCCCGCCGTCAAACTCAATCGGATCCGGTGTCGTAAACCGTCCCACGTCCGGATCATAAAACCTGAAAGTATTGAAATGCAGCCCCGTCTCCCGGTCCAGATACTGCCCCTGAAAGCGCAGGTTCTGTTCTTCGATGTAGTACGGCTCGCGCACTTCCTCAACCGTATTGCCCCACACACGATATGTCGCGCGCCAGACATTATGCCCGTCAGCTTCAGTCAGTTGCTCCGGCAGTCCGTTGAGGTCGTTGTGGTAGTAGCGGATTTTCTGCAGCGGCCCGGTGCCGTCAACGCGAGCCAAGGGTTCGCTGCCTTCATCTTCATAGATGTAAAGACTGGTCTGGCTGTGTTTATGCTCCTGCAATAACCGCAGCCCATCCCAGGTAAACCGGGTTTCCCCCAGGGGATAGCCGTCGTTGCCATGTTCGGTTTTCTCAATGCGTCGGCCCAACGGGTCGTAGATCATCCTGACTACGCTGCCGTTTTCATTGCGCACTTCAATCAGCCGGCTTTCTGCATCGTAGGCGAAGCGTTGCAAGCCACGCGCTGCGCTGCGTTTTTCGATCATCCGACCGAACGCGTCATAGCGATAACGCTTGTCCTGATAGGTCAGCAGTTTGTTATGCACGACCAGCCCAGCGCCTGACTGCGGGCCATCCAGCAGGTTGGCGGCGGCATCGTAGGCAAACGTTTCGCGCTGGCCGTGCAGGCTGTCCTGGCTGGCGATGATGCGGCCAGTGGCATCGTAGTGCAGCAGTTGGCGATGTTGTATGGCAGATTGCTGGTCGAACTTGCCGACCAAGTTGTCGGCAGGGTCATACTCGAACTGCTTTTGCGCTGTCGCTGGCATCAACGATGGCAGGCCTGTAAGGCGGTGTTGGCGTGAGCGTAGACGGCCGCTGCGGTCATACTCACTGCGGGTGCTGAGTCGGCCTTGGGTGCGCAGTACTTCGCGGTGCAGGCGGTCGCGTTCAAAGTCGCTGATGACCTGGCCGTCGAGATTGACCTGATGCAAGTGACCGCTGCCGTAGTACAGGCGATTGAGCCAGCGTCCGTCGGGTATCTGGGTCTGGATAAGATTACCGAGTTCGTCGTAGTGGTGCTGCAGGGTGCCCATAGAACTCTGTTCGGCAAGCATTTGGCCGAGGGCGTCGTAAGCGAAACCAAGGGCTTGGGTATTGCCCAGCAGGTCGGTGAAGGTGACGGCGGTGAGCTGGTCCAGCGGGTCGTAGGCGTAGTCGGTGCGCCCATCGTCGGTGGTTTTGGCGATCAGCCGACCTACTGCGTCACGTTCCATTTGATGGACAATGGGCGCTGGCGGCGTCTCGGGAACCAGGCCTAGCCCGTTGCCGTAGGGGGCCGGAGTGGCGGTCACCGTGGTGATATGGTCCAGTGGATTGTAGGTGTAGCTTTTGGCACTGCCATCGAGGTCTTGCTGCTCAGTCAGCCGATCCCCGGCGTCCCAGGCAAAGAGATAACGTTCGCCGTTCTCGTTGGTCAGTGCTTGCAGGCGCCCATAGCTGTCATAGCCGAACTTCACCTGCCGGCCATGAGCGTCGGTGCGCAGGCTTATCTGGCCACGTCGATTGTGCTGGTAGAGCGTGGTATGTCCGGCAGGGTCGGTGTACCCCACGAGTTGGCCGCTGACATCGCGTTGAAACAGCTCGATGCGACCGTCCGGCAGTTGGTTGCTGAGTAAGCGCCCCTGGAGGTCGTAGCTGAATTGAGTGCGCTCGCCAAGCGCGTCGGTGATCACCTGCAGATAGCCGCGCTCGTCGTAGCTGAAACGCGTGGGATAACCCGAGCAATCAATGTGTTCGACCAATTGCCCGAACGGATTCCAACGCAGTTTTTTGCTTTTACCGGAGGCGTCGATGATTTCCACGACCTGGCCGTGGGCGTCATAGCGATAGCGGGTGATGTGGCCCAGCGGGTCGGTTTCGGCAACGCAATTGCCGCGAGGATCATAGCGATACTGCCAACTGTTGCCGGCGGCGTCGGTCTCCACCAGGGGTAACGCCCAGTGTTCAAGCCACAACGTTGAATCGCTGCGGCCCAACGGGTCCGTTTCGCCGATCAGGTTGCCGGCGTCATCATGCTTGTATTCATAGCGTCCACCTTGCGGGTCGGTGGCGCTGAGAAGTTGGCGTTCGTCATTCCACTCGAACAGCCAGGTTTGCCCCAGCTTATCGCTGTATTGAATGATCTGGTGCTGAGTATTCCAATGTCGGGTGCTGACGCGCTGTAAGCCGTCGATGATACGGGTGAGGCCCGCCTTCAAGTCATAGTCGAACTGGTAGCAGTCACCTTCATCGGTCCAGTGTCGGACGACTCGCCACTCTGAGTTTTCAATCAGTGCCCATTCATAGAAGCACCGCAACCCGGTGGGTAACTGATGCTCCACCATTCGGTGCCCGGCATCGTACGTGAAGCGCCGCTGCACCTGGCCAGAGGCATCGCGCACCTCTGCCAGATTGGCCCTGGCGTCATAGCCGTAGCTGACGAGCACTTCGCGACGTTGATCTGGGAATAGGCGTTCGACGCGAGTGACGTGCTCATGTTCGCGTATCAACTCGACCTGCACCAAGTCGAAGGTATCGCGCAGGCGTACCAGGCGTCCGGCCTGGTCGTAGTCGAGATGAATGCGGTTGTCGTTGCGGTCGCCAAGTTGAATCAGGCGCAGCAGCGACGGGTTGGCTGTGGGCTCAAACAAACGATATAGGCCGTCGTCACTTTCAATCAGCAACTGCCCGTTGAGGTGCCGACGCACAGAGAGCCCTTCGCCGGGGCTGAACACCGCCCCCCCCAACGGGATCGAGCCCATGTCGATAGGGCGCCCCTGCTCGTCGGTGTAGACCAGCGCTTCACCGCCTTCTGGATGAGGTTGGATTTCGACGCATACTTCATAAGCCACACTCCAGCCTGTACCGAACAGTGTGCCTGGGCGTTCGTCGCGGCTGTTGTAGAAGCGTTGCCAGTCAATCGGCAGGATGGCGGGCAGTACAAAATCCAGTTCATCGGTGCCGCCCAGCACCTTCGCTCCCGTTGCAGCATGCACCGGATTCGACGAGCCCATGGCAGCGTTGGTCATCGCGTCCATCGCGCTGCTGACGGCCATCGAAGTAGCCCCGCCAATCAGCATGCACGGCAACTTGCTGAAGAACTTGCCCTTGCCGCCCTTGAGCATCAGTAACGCGGTGACCGCCAACCCCACGCCCGGCGTCTTGCCACTGCGTATTTCCCGCACCACCACTGACCCGCCGCCAATGGTCACGTTCGATGAAATCAACCCGGACGACACCACTGTTGCATCGCAGGTACTACGATCACCACTGCGCACCGCAGGCTGGCCATTGATCGTGACCTTATCCGAACCCTCGGCCAGGAACTGCGGAGGCATCGGTGGATGCTTCATGCAGGTGACCAAGTCCAGAGGCTTGGGCACGGCTCCTGGTGTGGGAGTAGCCACCGTGGGGCGCCACATTTGGGAGAAGAAGCTCTCGGCCATATCCAGATAACTGGCTTCTGGTTCGGGTGCGGGTTCTTCCAGTTCGGTTCCGGCTGGCGCGACATGCGAGCTGATCGCCCCCGCGGCACGTGCGGCGGGAAGGTTGTTGGTCAGGGTATCGGTGGCACCGGTGAGAATATTCGCCTGTACCGTGGGCGGAAACAGGGCGTTGCTGAAGCTGTCGCATAAATTGGTGAGGCCTTTGTCCGCCCCGCTCTTGCTCATGAGAAGGCCGACAACTGTGCCCACCACTGCGCCGAGCAGGACGCATCCGAGTCCGCCGGTAGCGACGGTGATACCGGTAGCAGCCACCACGGCAGCAGTCGCTACTGCAGTGATCGCGATATTGGCCGCCACCTCCAACACACCGCCGAGGATGTCGGCCATCATTGAGGTGTGGGAGAGCGCGTCGCCCATGCGAGCGGCCCATAGAGCATCAGACATGCATGGTGCCCATCAGGAAATCGCGTCGAACGACAATGAGTTTTTGATCGTCGCCCAGTGCGCCGCCTCGGCATCGCCCAGCTTGTCTGCCTTCACATAACTCAAGGCGAGCATCTTGCGTGTGCCCGGGATTACCAGAGCCAGTTGGTACTGGAACACCTTGTCACTGCCCTTGCTGAACTGGCTGCGGAGCTCTATGCCTTCTACTTCCTTTGTTGCACCTAGACGGACACCGACGCCCGGTTGATAGCGCAAATCCTGCACCTGTTTTTCCAGGCGTTTGAGCTGTTCGTCGAAGTTGCTGTGCAGGGTTTCGCCATCGGTGAGGAAGCTGCGGCTGATGATCAAGGAAGTGCCCAGCTCGGGGAACTTGAGGATATTGATCGTAGCGTCCTGCAGCTCGCCGGCCGGCAGTTGGAACTGAAATTCGTTAATTCGGTACGTCATGGAAAACAGGTCTCGTCAGGAGCTTTTAGGCGCGGGGAACGCGGCTTTGATATTGGCGTCGATGCTGGCTTTCATGCCCTGACCATCGGGTGTTGCGCCGGGGCCGCCGCCGTTGTTCAGGTGCAGGACGCCGCCGGTATTGAATTCGGCATCGCCGCTGGCGTGGAAGCTGATATTTACGCCACTCAGGTTGATCTGCCCGCTGGCGTTCAACTCCAGGATGCTTTTACCGCAGACCAATCGCAGGTTTTCGCCCACTTCAATCACGTAGCTCTGGCTGATGCTGTCGGTCTTTCTCTGGCCCACCGAGAGGATGTCTTGATGCTTGACGATGCGCACTCGATTGTTCCCAATCGTCACCGTCTCGTCATGCCCGATGCTTTTGTTCCGGTCATGCCCCACCGAATGACTTTCATCCACCTCCACCACGATGTCCTGATTACGCTCGGCATGGATGTACAACTGCTCCAACCCCTTCTTGTCCTCCATGCGGATTTCATTGAAGTTGGCCGGCGTGCCGCCTTTGCTGGAGCGGCTTTTCATCCCGCTTTGGGTGGCGTTTTCCGGCAGATCGTAAGGCACGGTCTGCTCGGCGTTGTACACGCGGCCGGTGATGATCGGCCGGTCGGGATCGCCTTCCAGGAAGCTCACAATCACTTCCTGGCCGATCCGTGGAATCTGCATCGAGCCCCAGTTTTTTCCGGCCCAGGACTGCGATACGCGAATCCAGCATGAGCTGTTTTCGTTGGACTGGTCGTGGCGGTCCCAATAGAAATGCACCTTGACCCGGCCATATTGGTCGGTCCAGATTTCTTCGCCCTTGGGGCCCACTACCTGCGCGGTCTGCGGGCCTTTGACGATGGGCCGGTAGGTGTTGGCCAGCGGGCGGAAACTCTGTTGTGCGTCGATGCAGGTGAGGGTGCTTTCGAACTGGGCCGAAGGCGCGCCACCGCCGCTTTCGAGGCTTTCCTGGGAGATGTAGTAGCGGGCGCCGACGATCAGGTATTCGCGGTTCTGGTCGCGGCGACTGAAGCCGGTGAGGCTGAACAGGTGGCCGGAACCCAGGCCGCGCGCATTGCCGCTGAACTCCACTTGTTCGTGCAGGGTTTGCAGGGCTTCGATGCGGGTGCGGGCGTAGTGTTCGCCGTCTTCGCTTTTGACGTAGGTGCCGGGGTAGTCGTACAGCGGGTAGTCGCCGGCGGTGTGCGGGCGCGGCATGGCCGAGCGCACGTCGATGCTCGCGCTGGGGCGCTGGAAGTCGTAGTCGTTGAGCTCAAGGGAGCCGGGCTGTACTTCCTGTGCCAGGTGCCAGTTGTGCATATGGTCGCGTTCGCGCTGCTGCTCGTCCTTGGGGTAGTAAGGCACCGAGGCGTAGCCGGGCACGTTGGCGTGGGCACCGTAGGCATCGGCCAGCACCAGCACGTGGCGGTCCTGCTCGTGGCGGAAGAAGTAGTAGATGCCTTCCTGTTCCATCAGGCGGCTGACGAAATCGAAGCTGGTCTCGCGGTACTGCACGCAGTATTCCCACTCGCGGTACGGGCGGCTCAAGGCGTCTTCGAAGTCGGAAAAACCCAGGTCGCGAAACACCTGCTTGATGATCTGCGGGATGCTCAGGTTCTGGAAAATCCGGCAGTCGGAGGTGCGGCTCAGCAGCCACAACCACGGGCGCAAAGTCACCTGATAGCTGGCGAACTGGCCCTGGTCGATGTTCTGGCTGCAGCGCGCGACGATGCCGTGGAAGTGTCGCTCGCCACCGTCCGCCAGTTGCAGGTTCAGGCTCATGGGCTTGCCCAGCAACTGGTTGAGGTCGATGTTGGCGTCCAGCGAGGTCAGCTGCAGTTCGAAATTGAACAGCCGACCCAGCTCTTCGCCGCCACCCATTTCATTGAGCAGCAGCACATCCGGCCCCAGGGGGCTGGTGATCTTGGCCAGGCGTGAGGCTTGGTTGAATAACATCGGTTAACCCGTAAATAGCGTAATAACTGTAGGAACCGGCTCCAACTGTGGGAGCGGGCGTGCTCGCGAATGCGGTGAATCAGCCACTGGATGCATCAACTGATGCACCGCCTTCGCGAGCACGCCCGCTCCCACAGTTTTGATCGCATTCCGTCAGGTCAATCGTTGAAGTCGTAGTGCAATTCGTTATCCCGCGTGCTGATCCGCACCCCCGCCAGCGCCTTGCCTTCGAGCATGCGGGTGAGGAATTCGCGGCTCATGTCCGGCAGCAGGCTGTTGGTGAGGATGGTGTCGATCATCCGCCCGCCGCTTTCGGTTTCGGTGCAGCGGGACACGATCAGGTCGACCACGTCGTCGTCGTAATCGAAGGCGACTTTGTGGGTGTTCTCCACACGCTTCTTGATGCGGTTGAGTTGCAGGCGGGTGATTGCCTTGAGCATCTCGTCGCTGAGCGGGTAGTACGGAATGGTCACCAGGCGGCCGAGCAGCGCCGGCGGGAAAATCTCCAGCAGCGGCTGGCGCAGGGCCTTGGCGATTTCCTCGGGCTCGGGGATGTTCGCCGGGTCTTTGCAGACCCGGGAAATCAGCTCGGTACCGGCGTTGGTGGTCAGCAGGATCAAGGTGTTCTTGAAGTCGATCACCCGGCCTTCGCCGTCTTCCATCACGCCTTTGTCGAACACTTGGAAGAAGATTTCATGCACGTCCGGGTGGGCTTTTTCCACCTCGTCCAGCAGCACCACGCTGTAGGGTTTGCGCCGCACGGCTTCGGTCAGCACGCCACCTTCGCCATAGCCGATGTAGCCCGGTGGCGCACCCTTGAGGGTGGACACGGTGTGGGCTTCCTGGAACTCGCTCATGTTGATGGTGATCACGTTCTGCTCACCGCCGTACATGGCTTCGGCCAGGGCCAGGGCGGTTTCGGTCTTGCCCACGCCGGAGGTGCCGGCGAGCATGAACACGCCAATCGGCTTGCTCGGGTTGTCGAGGCCGGCGCGGGAGGTCTGGATGCGCTTGGCGATCATCTGCAAGGCATGGTCCTGGCCGATGATGCGTTTCTTCAGGTGCTGGTCGAGGTTGAGCACCGTCTCCAGTTCGTTGCGGGCCATGCGGCCCACCGGGATGCCGGTCCAGTCGGCGACCACCGAGGCCACGGCCTGGTAATCCACGGTCGGCAGGATCAGCGGAGTTTCACCTTGCAGGGTGCTAAGGCGTTGTTGCAGGTCTACCAATTGGGCACGAAATTGGTCATCGCCGCTGTCCACGACACCGGATTTTTCGCGCAACGTCGCACGGGTGGCGAGCAACTCATCCACCAGGGTTTTCTCTTCGGCCCAACGGCTTTCCAGGGTGGCCAGGCGCTCGCGTTCGGCGCTCAGCAGCGCTTCGCTGTTGGTCTGGCGCGCACCGATGGCGATGCCGATCGCGTGCTCGCGGGCGATGATTTGCAGCTCGGTTTCCAGTGCCTCGATACGGCGGCGGCTGTCGTCGACTTCTGCCGGCACCGCGTGCAGGCTGATGGCGACGCGGGCGCAGGCGGTGTCCAGCAGGCTCACGGATTTGTCCGGCAATTGACGCGCCGGAATGTAGCGGTGGGACAGCTTCACTGACGCTTCCAGCGCTTCGTCGAGGATCTGCACCTGATGGTGTTTTTCCATGGTCGAAGCCACGCCGCGCATCATCAGCAACGCCTTGTCTTCCGACGGCTCGGCCACTTGCACCACCTGGAAACGGCGGGTCAGGGCCGGGTCTTTTTCGATGTGCTTCTTGTACTCGGCCCAGGTGGTGGCGGCCACGGTACGCAAGGTGCCACGGGCCAGGGCAGGCTTGAGCAGGTTGGCCGCGTCACCGGTCCCGGCGGCGCCACCGGCACCTACCAGGGTGTGGGCTTCGTCGATAAACAGGATGATCGGTTTCGGCGAAGCCTGGACGTCTTCGATGACCTGGCGCAGGCGTTGTTCGAACTCGCCTTTCATGCTCGCGCCGGCTTGCAGCAGGCCGACATCGAGGCTGCGCAGTTCCACATCTTTCAGCGCGGGTGGTACGTCGCCGGCGACGATGCGCAGGGCGAAGCCTTCGACCACGGCGGTCTTGCCGACGCCGGCTTCACCGGTAAGGATCGGGTTGTTCTGGCGGCGACGCATGAGGATGTCCACCAGTTGGCGGATCTCTTCGTCACGCCCGACGATCGGGTCGAGCTTGCCGCTGCGGGCCTGTTCGGTCAGGTCGACGGTGAAGCGCTTGAGGGCTTCCTGCTTGCCCATCGCGCTCGGGGCCATGGCGCCGCTGGCCTCGCCCGGTACAGCACCGGCATTGAAGCCGTCGCTGGCACTCAGTGCATTCTCCGGCGAGTCGCCGACGTATTCGTCAAAGCGTTCGCTCAGGGCTTCGGCCTTGATCTTGTCGAACTCACCGGACAAGCCCAACAGCGCATGGCGCAGGCTCGGCGTCTTGAGAATTCCCAGCACCAGGTAACCGGTGCGCACCTGGCTTTCGCCAAACATCAGGCTGCCGTAGACCCAGCCACGCTCGACCGCTTCTTCCACATGGGACGACAAGTCAGTGATCGACGTCGAGCCACGGGGCAGGCGGTCCAGGGCTTCGGTCAGGTCGCGGGCCAGACGCGCCGGCTCGACATTGAACTGTCGAATGATGCGGTGCAGGTCAGAGTCCTGCAGTTGCAGCAACTGGTGAAACCAGTGGGCCAGTTCCACGTACGGGTTGCCCCGCAGCTTGCAGAACACGGTGGCGGCTTCGATGGCCTTGTAGGCCACGCTGTTGAGTTTGCCGAACAGTGCGGCGCGACTGATTTCACCCATGCTCTGGATTCCTTGAGGTGTTGGCGTGTTCGGCGTAATGCCGGGCCAGGATTAGGTCGTTGGCGTCATGCTCGGGTTGGCCGAGCCAGGTGTTGAAGCCCAGGCGGAACTGACCGTTGAGTTGCAGGGCCGGCACTTCCGGTTGTTGCAGGATCAGGTTCAGGTCCCAGTCCAGTTCGTGGCCCAGGTACTCGGCGACCCACGCCACCAGCTCGTTGAACGGCTGGCTGCCGGGCAGCATGCCCATGTAGTCATCGAGCTTCAGCGGGCCCAGGCGAATGCGGAATTTATGCTGGCGGTCCCACACGTGGCTGCCCAGGCAAAAGTCCACGCCCAGCTGGTTGGCGCTGACACTCACGCGGCTGCGTTCGGGCAGCTCCAGCCATTGGCCGACGTACTCTTCGATCTCCACCGGCAGGCCGAAGTACTCGCCGAGAATCGCCTTCAGGCCGTCCGGATAGCGGGTTTGTGCCGACAGGTGGCCGCTGTAATGCAGCTTCGCCGTGTCGGGGATCAGGCCCTGGTTGAGCAGGCTCGGGGTGCCGCGACCGCTCAATGCGGCGAGGCGCGCCGACCAGTAGTCATCGTCCGGGCGGTCATGGCTGACGGTCGGCCGCGCCTCGGCCCAGGCGCGATAAAACAGGGTCAGCAGGCGGTGGTGGAACACATCCAGGAAGCGCTTGCTGGTGCTGTCAGCGTTGTTGCGCTGGCGCTCACGCACGTACTCGGTGATGTGCAGCGGCAGCGGGCCGTTGGGGCCGCCGAGGCCGAAGAAGAACTGCTCCAGCCGTGCCGGCTGGCCTTCAGCCCCAGGTTCGACCGAGGCCAATGTGGCCGGCGCAAAGGTGCAATCGGCCTGCTGCCCGAGACGCAGCGGGTCATCCGCCAGGCGCAGGGAATGCCCCAGGCGTGGCAAGTCCGGCGATTCGCACTCGATACGCCGCAGCGCCTGGAAGAAGTCATATTCCCAGGGCTCCTGATGCATTGCATCCAGGGTACTCACAGGGTCGGACGGCGTCCGGGCTTGGCTTTCCATCGCATGATCTCGCCGCGTTCGGTGGTACGGATCACCGTCTCGGTAAAACTGTTGATCGACACGTAGCGTGCCAGGAACCGTTCAAACACCGCACCGAGCAGGAACACGCCGGTGCCGCGGAACGCGTTTTCATCAAATTCCAGAGTGATCTCAAGGCCGCGGCCAAACACGATCGGGCCGGGCATCGGCAGGCGCCGGGTCACCGCCTTGCTGCTGACTTCCCGCAGGCCTTCTATCTGCAATTGCAGGGCGGCGTCGTTGCTGTCGCCATACAGGCGCAGCAGTTCACGCAGCGCGGCGGCGCCCTGGCCTTGCTCGCTCAGCGACAGGTAGTTCAACGACAACTGGCTGATCAGGCGCCAGGCCTTGGCGTCATGGGCATGGCTGGCGCGCGGGCGGCTTGGCCCGGCGACGCAGCGCACGGCCAAGACCGGCGCACTGTCGGCCAGGGTGAAGTCGGTCTTGCCGTTGCCCACGCTCATGAACAGCGGCAAGTCGCGGTTAGTGCACAGTGCGGTCACGCCCAGTTGGCGCAGGTCATGGCGGTACGGGGCTTGCTGGGTGTCCACCAGGCTGACGAAGGTTTCGCTGCCCACATAGGTGGAGCGCGGCCCGTTGCGGCGCTGGTCGCTGGACAACACGCGGGGTTCGCGGCGCACCGTGTAGTAAGCCTGGTCACGGCCATAGCGCGACGGATCGCGTACTGCGTAGAACGGCAAGAACGGTTGCTCGGGCCCGGTGCCGTGGCCCGTGATGCCGCTCAAGGAGTGAATCTCGAAATCCATCGGCCGCGTGCGGTCGGCGATCACATGGTGTTCGTTGACCCGCTCGGACAAGTGAATCCGGTCCACGCGCTTGGGGAACAGGTTGATTGCCGGGGTGCAGAACGGCACGAACTGCGCCTTGCCGACGCTGCCTTCCAGGCTTGGATCGTGACGGTCGAACAGCACGATCAGTTCCAGTTCCTGGCCGTCACAGCGTTTGACTGCACGGCTCAGTTCAGCGAATTCGACGAACAGAAAACGGTGGGGCAGGGCGAAGTATTCCTGAAGCAAGCGATAACCCTGGAATGCCCGAGGCACCACCGGCATTGCCGCATCGGCGTCGTCGAAACCCCGGGAGCGCAAGGCATCCGGCGGCAGGCGTTCAACCCAATCACCGCCGGGCTTGCGCGCGAACACCGCGCAGGCATTGCCCAGCAGTTGTTCGTAAAGGCGGAACGGTTGTTCGTCTGCACCGCTGAGGTACAGCGGCAAATTATCCAGCGCCAGGCTGTTGAACGGCAGCTCGGCGCCGGTACGCAAGGTCAGGCGCAGGCCGGCCTTGGCCTTGGGTTCGCTGGCAGCCAAACGCCCGAGCACGGCGGACGGGTTGCCGAAGTACTCGGCCTGGGCGACCTGCAACGGCCACAGCGTCACCGGGTGCGCGGTGCGGTACTCGCAGCAGGTCTGGGTTTCGCGGCCCAAGGCGGCGCGCAGGACGGTGTCGCGGGGCAGTGGAAAACCACTGGCCAGGGAGCCTTCATCGGGATCGGCCTGCAACTGCACCACGGTCATCGACGGGGTCGGCGCCAGGTAGTGCGGGTAGGCGATCTCCAGCAGGTTGTTGGTGAAGGTCGGGTACTCGGCGTCGAGCTTGAGCTGGACCCGGGCCGTGAGATACGCAAAGCCTTCGAGCAAGCGTTCGACGTACGGGTCGGCGCAGTCCATGCCGGTCAGGGTCAGCCGACTGGCGATCTTCGGGTATTCCTTGGCGAACTCGGCGGCGCTTTCGCGCACGTGGTGCAGTTCCTGGTTATACAGCTCCAGCAAGCGCGGGTTCATGGGCGTCTCCGCTGGTCGGCGTTCACCACACGCACATGGCCGGACTCCAGGTCCAGGTCGGTTTGCAGCAACAGGCGCAACGGCACCGGCTGCGCCCACAGGTCGCCTTCGATCTCGAAACTCAGGGCGTTGTGGTTCATCTCACCGTGGCCGACGCGTGCCTTGACCCGCAAGGTGTGGCGCAGGATGCGCGGCTCGAAGGTGGCGATGGCTTGTCGGATCAAGGCTTCCAGGGCGCTGATGTCGACACTGGAGACACTGTTGCCCGCCAGCGCCGGCAGCCCGTAATTGACCACCGATGTACCGGCAGGCGTGTGCAGCGTGGCATCGGCGTTGAGCAGTGAAGTGGTGTTGAGCAGCCACGTCAGGTCACGCAGCACCGAGGCTTTCAATTGGCTCAGGGACAGCACGCGTTTGTCGGCGCTTTCCTTGGGATTGGTCGGGTCATCGTCGGTCAACCGGTCCAGCAGGGACGGTTGCAGGCGATCGCGGGAAGCAATTTCAGTTACCACCAAAGCAGCTCCACGGACGGGTTGCGAGAGGAACAGGGGGCTTGCAGCCGCCACTTGGGGTGGCGGCTACAGGGGCAATCAGCGTTTGGTGTTGGAGCGAATGTTCCAGCCAAACTTGATCGCGCCGCCGTCTTTGGTGCCGTCGGCTTTCTGTGGCTGGTAGTCCACCATCACCTGGGCAAAGTTCAGGGTCACGTTTTCGGTCAGGCGGTCATCGCTGCCCGAACCGCCGGTGCTCAGGGAGGTGACCAGCACTTCTTCCAGGTTGATGATCATGTACTCGACCTGGCTTTCACCGCCGGCCTTGCGCACGGTCAGCGTGACCTTGTCGATGTGCTTGCCGCTCGCGCAGTGCATCATCAGGTTGGGCGAGGCCTTGTCGACGTACTTGGTCAGCGACAGGTCCTGGATGTTCACCTTGCCCGCACCGCCGCCACCGCCCACGTGCATGTTGCCGGACTGGGCCATGCCCCAGCTCCAGTTCAACACGTCGATTTCGTCCTTGTGGGCCTTGTCCATGGACTCGCCCTTGATGTCGCCGATCTTGATGAAAATATCAACAGCCATGTTTTCTCCCTGTGTGGTCTCAGCCACAGAATTTGTTAACGCTGATCGTTCCCACGCTCTGCGTGGTAACGCATCTTGTGACGCTCTGCGTCACTGGGACGCGGAGCGTCCCGGGCGGCATTCCCACGCGGAGCGTGGGAACGAGCGACGGTGTTACGCGCCTTTCGCCGAAGGCAGCTTCGATACCAGGCGCAGCGACACGGTCAGCCCTTCGAGTTGGTAGTGCGGGCGCAGGTAGAACCTGGAGTTGTAGTACCCCGGGTTGCCTTCGACGTCTTCCACGATCACTTCGGCGGCAGCCAATGGATGCTGGGCCTTGGTGGTTTCGGTGGAGTGCGCCGGGTCACCGTCGACGTAGTTGAGGATCCAGTCCTGCAACCAGCGTTGCATCTCGTCCTTCTCTTTGAAGGAACCGATCTTGTCGCGCACGATGCATTTCAAGTAGTGGGCGAAACGGCAGGTGGCGAACAGGTACGGCAGGCGCGCGGCCAGGTTGGCGTTGGCGGTGGCATCCGGGTCATCGTATTCGGCCGGTTTCTGCAGCGACTGGGCGCCGATGAAGGCAGCGAAGTCGGTGTTTTTCTTGTGCAGCAGCGGCATGAAACCGTTCTTCGCCAGTTCCGCTTCGCGGCGGTCGCTGATAGCGATTTCGGTCGGGCACTTCATGTCCACGCCACCGTCATCCGTCGGGAAGGTGTGGGCCGGCAGGTTCTCGACTTCACCGCCCGACTCCACGCCACGGATGCGCGAGCACCAGCCGAAGTGTTTGAACGAACGGTTGATGTTCACCGCCATCGCGTAAGCGGCGTTGGCCCAGGTGTACTTGGAGCTGTCGGCACCGTCGGTGTTTTCTTCGAAGGCGAAGGCTTCCACCGGATCGGTCTTGGCACCGTACGGCAGGCGCGCCAGGAAACGCGGCATGGTCAGGCCGATGTAGCGCGAGTCTTCCGATTCACGCAGCGAGCGCCAGCCGGCGTATTCCGGGGTGGTGAAGATCTTGGTCAGGTCGCGCGGGTTCGACAGTTCCTGCCACGAGCCCATGCCCATCACGGTTGGCGAAGCGGCGGCAATGAACGGTGCGTGCATGGCGGCGCAGACTTTCGACAGCTCGCCCAGCAGCTCCACGTCGGGAGGCGACTGGTCGAAGTAGTAGTCGCCCACCAGGCAACCGTAAGGTTCGCCGCCAAACTGGCCGTATTCTTCTTCGTACATCTTCTTGAAGATCGGGCTCTGGTCCCACGCGGTGCCCTTGAATTTCTTCAGGGTCTTGTGCAGGTCCGGCTTGGAGATGTTGAGCACGCGAATCTTCAGCTGCTCATCGCTCTCGGTGTTGTTCACCAGGTAGTGCAGGCCACGCCAGGCGCTTTCCAGCTGCTGGAAATCCTGGTGATGGATGATCTGGTTGACCTGGGCGGTGAGCTTGGCGTCGATGGCGGCGATGATCGATTCGATCGACTTGATCGCGTCGTTGGACACCAGGTCGGTCTGGGCCAGAGCCTGCTCGGCCAGGGTGCGCACAGCGGTTTCCACGGCTTCGCGGGCACGCTCGGTCTTGGGTTTGAATTCTTGCAGCAGCAGGTTCGCGAACTCGCTGGCTTCTTCGGTGGTACCCAGGATCTGGGTGCCTTCGCGGGCGGTATTGTCAGTCATGATTACTGCTCCCCTGCAGGCTTGGGCGCGCTGGCAAGTGCCTGAAGCAGTGCCGGGTCCTTGATCGCCTTCATGATGATTTCTTCAGCGCCGGTCTTGCCGTCCATGTAGGTCAGCAGGTTGGCCAGCTGGGTGCGGGCTTCGAGCAGTTGCTTGAGCGAATCGACCTTGCGCGCCACAGCGGCGGGGCTGAAGTCGTCCATGCTTTCGAAGGTGATGTCCAGGCTCAGGTTGCCTTCGCCGGTCAGCTCGTTGGGCACGTGGAACGCGACGCGTGGCTGCATGGCCTTGAGGCGCGAGTCGAAGTTGTCGACGTCCACTTCAAGGAACTTGCGGTCGGCCACAGGCGCCAGAGGTTCGGCGGGCTTGCCGGCGAGATCGGCCATCACGCCCATGACGAAGGGCAGCTGGACCTTTTTCTCGGCGCCGTAGAGCTCGACGTCGTACTCGATCTGCACCCGAGGCGCACGGTTGCGCGCGATGAATTTCTGAGAACTTTGCTTCGCCACGTTGCTGCTCCTGGTCGCTTGAGCGACGGTGTTGTAACTGCGTGATCCGTACGCTTATTCGCTGTCCGGCCCGCGCAGATTTTCAAATTGGGACATGCCGTCGGGAATCAGGTTGCGCACGATGGCCGCAAAGTCGGCGTGCACCAGATTCTTCGCCCGGTTCAACAGCACCGGCAGCGGGCTCGAAGGCTCGTGCCGGGTGTAGTACGCAAGGATCTTGTCGAGGCTGCGCAGCACTTCATCGCGGCTTGCGATGTCGCCGGTCGGGCGTGCTGCAACGGGCGCGGCGGCGTATTCAACCGAGGGGGCATTGTCGTCACTGACAACCTCGGGCTCGCTGGCGGCGCCGCTGTGCGGGGCGTATTGGTTAAGTATCTGCACGGCCTGCTTGAGCAGTTGCTTCAAGGGGCCGAGGTCCACGCCCTGGGCGGAACCTACCTGGTCGCTGACGTATTGTTCGATGGCCTCACAGGCGTCGCGGGCGGCGTTCAGCGCGTCGCGGGTGGCTTGCAATTGCTCGGCATCGCTGTCGAGGAATGCGCCGTTAAGCTGTTCGGCACCGAGGTTTTCGCCGGGGAAACTCTGCAGCCCGCTGGCATTCAGCGCGGCGCGCAGGCTGACGGACCCGAAGGTGCGCGAACGGGTGAGAATGGCCTCACGCAGCAGGCGGATGTTCGCGTCGCTGGCCACGCCGCTGAGGGCGTTGATGCGCACGGTGGGGTCGTTGTCGTCATCGGCATCCAGGCGCGGATGCAGGTCGGCCCAGTATTCGCGCAGCAGCGCGTTGATCAGTGCGAGTGCGTCGGCAAGCCCTGCAATGCCCTGGAGGGCGAGGGCGGCTTGCAACAGGAAATGGGTGATGCGCAGGTCTTTGCTGCGTTGCAGGAGGTCGAGACTTTGCTGCTGGATGCTGCGCCATTCCGGAGGTTCGGCAGGCAGGATCGAGTCGCCCATGCTGCGCTCGGGTTGACCCTGTGCGGCACGCTCAAGATGCAAGTAATCGGCGTCATATTCCAAGTCTTCGCCACAGGGCGAAGTCGCGGAAACGGCGGCGAGCAGCAGAGGCACATCCACTAAATTCGATCTCCCTATCAGCCCGTTAGATGACGGGCAACTCATGCATTAGTTGCGCGAGGAACTTTGCATGTTTTCTTGGTCTTATTTAGCGCTTTGACATCATGCTGATTTCAAAGTGCCATCATTGGTGTTCAAGAAGTTGTGCATTTTTGGTGTAGTACTTATGCCTTGTCAAGGTAAGCTATTCGCCCTCTATGACAGATGTGCGGTGCTTAACATCTTGTGCGACTGATCAGTCGAAGCAGGTGCCGAGGCAGGATTTTTGTCATACAGGCCGGTTAAGATCAGCAATTACGCGGGTTGAAGCAGGCTTTCAAGGTTTTGAAAGGATCTGTCGTGGATCTCTCGGAGCATTTCTCCCAGGGAACGGCCGCGCGCGAAGTATCAGCAAGGAGGCAAGATGTCGCTGTGCTTGACTATCACTAGTTATCACAAGATTACCCCTGGCCAGTGTTCTGAAAAGTCCCTGGACCAGGGAGTGATGGCTATTGGCCGCGGTTCCGAAAATGACTGGGTACTGCCTGATCCAGAACGTCTTGTTTCCACGCAACATTGCGTTATTCAGTACAAAGATGGTCGTTACTACTTAACTGATAACAGCACTAATGGAGTTGAGTTAGTGCATGCCGGTATTCGTTTGCGGCGGGGAAGCAGCGAGCCATTGCAGGACGGCGAACTGATCCGCATCGGCGATTACGAGATCCAGGCGCGTATCGATTTCAACCTGAAAGTGACAGATACCCCGTCTTTCATCGGTGACGCCTCCAACAGTTTCGAAGCCCTGATGGGCGCCGCCGTGAAGGCCCCGACGCCACCTCCGGTGATCGCGCCGCAGTTCCAGGGCGCCTCGTCGATGGACACCCTGCCGGACCTGTTCGACTTCCTCGCGCCCACCAGCGTACCGCCGGCCACCGTGCACGATCACGTGCCGGCCGAGCAGCACGACTTCCGCCCGCCGACACCGCTGCCCGTGGCTGAGCCGCCTGCGCCGGTGGTCTCGGGCTCAGTAATCCCCGAAGACTGGGATCTGTTCGGCGATGCCCCGGCACCCAGGCCTGTCGCACCGCCGCCGCCAACACCGCCACAGCCGCCGGTCATCGAGCCACCCAAGGTCGAGCGCCCGCTCCCGGTGGCTGATGCCAGCCAGCCCGACCTGTTGCAAGCCTTCCTGCGCGGTGCGGGCCTCGATCAGTTGCGCCTGGACAAGGCCCAGGCCGAAGCCCAGATGGAAAGCATCGGCCGCAGTTACCGGCTGATGGTCGAAGGCCTGATCGACGTGTTGCGTGCCCGCAGCAGCCTCAAGGGCGAGTTCCGCATGCAGCAGACGGTGATCCAACCGGTGGAAAACAATCCGTTGAAATTCGCCCCGAATGCCGATGAAGCGCTACTGCTGCTCCTACGCCACAGCAATCAGGCGTTTATGGCGCCGGACTTGGCCGTGCGCGACAGTTTCGACGATCTGCGCGCCCACCAACTGGCCGTCATGGCCGGGGTCGAAGCCGCCATCAAGCACCTGCTGACGCGCTTTGAACCGGCGCAGCTCGAAGAGCGCATGGGCAAGCCCGGCGGGCTGTCGAGCATTTTCAACGGCTCGCGCCAGGCCCAGTACTGGCAGCAGTTCACCGAGCTCTACAGCAATATTTCCCGCGAGGCCCAGGAAGATTTCCAGGACCTGTTCGGGCGTGAATTCAGCCGTGCCTACGAAGCGCACAGCAGCCGACAGCGTCACTAACAACGCAGTACATGGAACAACGGATAGCTAAGTACGTCATTGAGGACGCAGGATGATTCCCAGGTTTTTACTCGCAGTCGCCACCGCGCTTCTGCTGACGGCGTGTGCCAAGGATGCGGCCAAGCCCGAGGCCGCCGAAGCTGAGGCAGACACCGCCGCCGTCGAGCTGCATTTCCATGCCATCGCCGGGCTCAACCCCGGCGCCAATGGCCAGGCAGCCCCGGTACGGGTGCGGATTTTCGAACTGAAAAACGCCGCCACCTTCAGCCGTTCCGACTACTTCGCCCTGGCCGATCGCGCACAGTCGACCCTCGGCCTCGACCTGCTCGACCAGGACGAAGTGGTGATCCTGCCCGGCCAGCAATTGAGCATCCAGCGCGACCTCGACCCGTCCACCCGCCAGATCGGCCTGCTGGTGGGCTATCGCGAACTGGACCGTGCCGAGTGGCGCACGGTGCTCAACGTGCCGGCACGCCAATACACCGAATACCAGATCAGCCTCGATGTGCATGCCGTGCGTGCCGACGTCGTGGTCCCCCCATCCAGCCCTGCCCAATAAGAATCGGAGCCCCCATGTCCTGGAACAATCGCGTGGTCTGGTCGGAAGGCATGTTCATCGGAACGCAGCACTTCCAGCAGCATGACCGTTACCTGGAAAACCTGATCGATGCGCGCAGCCGCCCTTTGTCGGCGGGGGCCTGGGGCTTTTCCGAACTGTTGATCGACCAGGGCCTGCTGGCCCAGGGCAAGCTGGCGATCGTCTCGGCACGCGGCCTGTTACCGGATGGCACACCGTTCAATATCCCCCAGGACGACCTGGCGCCGAGCCCGCTGAATATCGACGACAACTTGCGCGATGGCCTGGTGTACCTGGCGTTGCCCCTCAAGCGTGCCGGCGCCCGCGACACCGTCGACGAAGGCGAGGCCCTGGAAGCCGCGCGCTATGTCAGCCAGGTGCGTGAAGTGCGCGACGACAACGCGCCCTTCGAAAACCGTGCGCCGGTGGCGGTCGGCTCCCGCGCCTTGCGCCTGTTGACCGCCCAGGATGGCATCAGCGATTACGCGGCTATCGGCCTGGTGCGCATCAAGGAAAAACGCGCCGACCGCGCCCTGGTGCTGGACGAGAGCTACATCCCGCCGGTCCTCGACGTGACGGCCAGCAAACCGCTGACCGCGTTTCGCAGCGAACTGCTGGGCCTGCTGCACCAGCGCGGCGAAGCGTTGGCCGGGCGCGTGGTGGCTTCGGGCGCCGGTGGTGCTTCGGAGATTGCCGACTTCATGCTGCTGCAACTGGTCAACCGCGCCCAGCCGCTGATCCAGCACCTGAGTCAGTTGAGCCCGCTGCACCCGGAGCGTTTCTTCAGTGAGCTGGTGAGCCTGGCCGGCGAGTTCTCGACCTTCTCCACCACGGGCCGCCGCCCCCACGAATACCCGCAATACCAGCATGACGAGCTGGCCTTGAGCTTCACCCCGGTGATGCTGGCCCTGCGCGAGGCGCTGTCGATGCTGATCGACAGCAAGGCCACGCCGATCCCGATTGTCGAGAAAGCCTACGGCGTGCACGTGGCGATGCTGGCCGACAAAACCCTGATCGACAGCGCCAGTTTCATCCTGGTGGTGCGCGCCGATGTGCCGGGCGAAACCCTGCGCGCACGCTTCGGCCAGCAAAGCAAAGTCGGCTCGGTGGAACACATCCGCGACCTGGTCAACCTGCAACTGCCGGGCATCGGCCTGCTGCCGCTGCCGGTGGCGCCACGGCAGATTCCGTACCACGCGGGCTCCACCTACTACGAGCTGGACCGGGGCAGCGAGCACTGGCAGCAACTGGGTAATTCCGGTGGCTTTGCGTTCCACATCGCCGGCCAGTTCCCGGGGTTGAACCTGGCTTTCTGGGCCATCCGAGGGTAATCCGCGATGCATCCGAATGACGATGACCGCACCCAGTTCATGCCGCGTCCCGGTGGCCGCGCGCCGGAGCCTGTTCGCGCAGAGCCGGCGCCGCTGTCGATGCCCGCTGCGCCGATCCTGACCGGCAAGGCCCAGGGCCTGAACCCGCTGGAAAGCGCTGCCGGCCCGTTGTTGTCGCTGCTGACGCGCCTGCGCAACACGATCTCGCACCCTGCGCCAGCGAGCCTGCGTGCGCAGTTGCTGGCTTACCTGCGCCAGTTCGAAGAACGTGCCGAGGCGGCCGGCGTGGCCCGCAACGATGTGCTGCTGGCGCGTTACGCGCTGTGCACCGCCCTCGATGAAGCCGTGCTGAGTACGCCGTGGGGCAGTGCCAGTGACTGGGGCAAGCAGAGCCTGCTGATCACCGTGCACAACGAAGCCTGGGGCGGCGAAAAGGTCTTCCAGTTGCTGGATCACTGCCTGCAAAGCCCGCGGGAACGCCTGTACCTGCTGGAACTGCTGTACCTGTGCCTGTGCCTGGGTTTCGAAGGTCGCTACCGCGTGATGAACGATGGCCGCAGCCAGCTGGAAGCCTTGCGCGAGCGTACCGCTGCGGCGATTCGCAGTGCCCGTGGCGAGCATGAGCGCGAGCTGTCACCCCATTGGCGCGGCGTGACCGTGGCCCGTGATCGCCTGGCGCAGTTCATGCCGCCATGGATCGCCGTGGCCATCGGCCTGGCACTGCTGTTGGCATTGCTGTTCGGGTTGCGGATGAAACTGGCGTCGGATGCCGAGCCGGTGTTCAAGAATATTCATGCCCTGGGGGAGATCCCGGTGCAGGCCATCGACCGTCCGGTGGCCCAGCCGAAAATCATTGAGCGACCGCGTCTGGCAGGCTTCCTGGTGGAAGACATCAAGGCCGGTCGCGTAGCCGTGGAAGATGCCGTCGACCGCTCCGTGGTGACCATCCGTGGTGATGAACTGTTCGCCTCGGCCAGCTCCAGCATCGTCGATGACTTCCAGCCGCTGATGCTGCGTATTGCCGACGCCATCCGCAAGGTCAAGGGCCAGGTGCGGGTCACCGGCCACAGCGATAACCGTCCGATTGCGACCCTGCGCTTTCCGTCCAACTGGGCGCTGTCCGAAGCGCGGGCCAAGTCGGTGCTGGAGATTCTCGCGGCCAAGACCGGCCAGCCGGAACGCTTCAGCGCCGAAGGCCGCAGCGACACCGAGCCGGTGGCGACCAACGCCACAGCCGAAGGCCGTGCGCGCAATCGCCGGGTAGAAATCACCGTATTGGCGGAGGGCGTCGAGTGAAGGCGTTTTTCAGTTTTGTGATTCGCTGGGTGATCCCGCTGCTGGGCCTGATCGCCTTGAGCCTGATCATCTGGTTTGTGGGCCCGTTGCTCGATGTGCTGGTGCCGGAAGGGCGCCGCTGGGCGCTGATCATCCTGGTGTTCGCGGTGTGGATTGCCTACCGCGTTTTCCGGATTATCCAGGCCCGCCGCCAGGCCGCCGAAGTGATGCGCAGCCTCGCGGCGGAAACCCCGCCAGACCCTGCCAGCGTCGCCACCGCCGAAGAGCTGGCGACCCTGCGCCAGCGCATGGACGAAGCCCTGGCCCTGTTGAAAAAGGCCAAGCTGGGCGGTGACGAGCGCCGCAACCTGTATGAGCTGCCGTGGTACGTGATCATCGGCCCGCCGGGCTCGGGCAAGACCACCGCGCTGGTCAATTCCGGGCTGCACTTTCCCTTGGCGGCGCAGTTGGGTGCCGGTGCGGTACGGGGCGTGGGCGGTACGCGCAATTGCGATTGGTGGTTTACCGACCAGGCCGTATTGCTCGACACCGCTGGCCGCTACACCACCCAGGACAGCAACTCCACGGTGGATAAAGCCGCCTGGCTGGGCTTTCTCGACCTGCTGAAAAAGCAGCGATCCCGGCGCCCGATTGACGGTGCGTTTATCGCCATCAGCCTCTCGGACCTGCTGCTGGGCAGCGACGCCGAGCGTGCCGCCCATGCCGCCGCGATCCGCCTGCGCATCCAGGAACTGTACACCCAACTGGGCGTGCGCTTCCCGATCTACCTGATGCTCACCAAGCTCGACCTGGTGCCGGGCTTCATGGAGTTCTTCGACAACCTGAGCAAGGAAGAGCGCGCCCAAGTGTGGGGCATGACCTTCGCCCTGGACGACGGCAAGAACAGCGACAGCCCGCTGGCCCATCTGCAAAGCGAGTTCGCCGGCCTGGAACAGCGCCTCAACGAGCGCCTGGTGGAGCGCCTGCAACAGGAACGCGACCCGGCGCGGCGCGACCTGATCTACGGTTTCCCGCAGCAGTTCGGCGCGTTGAAGGATTGCCTGCAAGGCTTCCTCGAAGGCGTGTTCAAACCCAACGCCTTTGAAGAGCGCGTCTTGCTGCGCGGTGTGTACTTCACCAGCGGCACCCAGGAAGGCAGCCCGATTGACCGCTTGATCGGCGCCATGGCCCAGAGCATGAACCTGGACCGCCAGCACCTGGCGCGCCAGACCGGCACCGGGCGCAGTTACTTCATCGAAAAACTGTTCACCGCCGTGGCGTTTGCCGAGCGTGGCCTGGTGGGCGTCAACCCGAAGGTCGAGCGCCGTCGCAAGTGGATTGCCCGGGGTGTGCTGGCCGCAACCGTGGCGCTGGTACTGGTCGTCAGCACGTTGTGGTGGGTGAGTTATCGCGCCAACCAGGCCTACATCGCCCAGGTTGACCAGAAGGTCGCACCGTTGGGCCAAACCGTGCAGAACCTCAGTCCGGCACAGCGCGAAGTACTCGCGGTGCTGCCCCTGCTTAACGCCGTGAAGAACCTGGCGGGCGACTCGCCGAGCTGGTCCGAAGGCTTGGGCCTGTATCAGGGCGACATGCTCGAAGCCGAATCCGCCAGCGTCTACCGCAAGCTGTTGATCGCCGTGTTCGCGCCCCGTTTGGTGACGCGCATCGAAGAGCAACTGCACGGCGGCGGCAATTCCGACTTCCTCTACGAAGGTTTGAAGGCCTACCTGATGCTCGCCGACAGCGAGCATTACGACCCGGACTTCATCAAGGCCTGGATCGCCCTCGACTGGGACCGCAACCTGCCGCGCGACCTGCCGGCGGACCAACGCCAGGCCCTGATCGGGCACTTGCAGGCCCTGTTCGAGCGGCATCCGCCCAGCGCCCGTCTCGACCCGCGCTTGATCGACGACCTGCGTCGGCAACTGCAGCAACTGCCGGTGGCCCAGCGCGTCTACGACCGTATCAAGCGCCAGAAACTGCCGGAAGGCGTGCCGGACTTTCGCATCAACGAAGCGGCGGGCCGTGATGCCGCGCTGGTGTTCAGTCGCAAAAGTGGCAAGCCGTTGGGTGAGCCGTTGAGCGGCTTCTTCACCGCCAAGGGTTATCGCCAGGGCTTCCTGCTGACCAGCCTGAACCAGACCGGCACCCTCGCTGAAGAGCAATGGGTGCTGGGCCGCGAGCCGGCCGATCAACAGAACGTGGTCAGCCTCGCGGCGGACGTGCGTCGCCTGTACTTCCAGGACTATCAACGCCAGTGGGACGCCTTGCTGGCGGACATCGACTTTGTGCCGATCACCAGCGTGGCCCAGGCGGCCGACGTTTTGCGGGTGATTTCCGGGCCGACCTCGCCGCTGAAGAAGCTGCTGGTGGCAGTCTCCAAGGAGACCGACCTGCAGGCGGAAGAACGCTTGCTGGCCGCCAAGGGCGCGCCGGTGGAAGGTGGCGTGGACAAGCTCAAGGAACGCCTCGGCAGCCTGCTTGGCCAGGACCAGCCAACTGCGAATGCACCAGCGGCCAGTGAAGATCCGGTGACGGCGCACTTCGCCGAACTCAACAGCATCGTCAGCAAGAACGAAGGCGAACCGGCGGCCATTGATGGCCTGCTGGCGGACATGAATGCGTTGTATGTGCAGGTCAGCGCCATGGTCGGCGCCAGCGGCGATGCATTGCTCGGCGAAGCGAAAAACCAGGCGGCGGCTGCGGCCACGCGGGTCAGCCTGAATGCCGAACGCCAGCCGCCGCTGGTGCAGGGCATGGTCAAGTCGGTGGTCAACTCCACCACCAACAGCATGATGGGCGGGGTGCGTAACCAGTTGAATGCGGCGTGGGTCAGTGAAGTGGTGAACGTGTATCGCCAGTCCCTGGCCGGGCGTTATCCGATGTCGCCTGGCAGTGCGCGGGACGCGACCCTGGATGACTTCGGGCAGTTCTTCGGGGTGGGCGGGGTGATGGACAACTACTTCCGCAAGTACCTGCAACCTTACGTCGACACCTCCACGCAAACCTGGCGCTGGCAGCCGGGCGCGGCGCAGAAACTCGGCATCGCGCCGGGCGTGCTGCAAACCTTCCAGCGCGCGGCGACCATTCGTGATGCGTTTTTCCGTGCCGGTGGCACCCAGCCGATCGTGCGCTTTGAACTCAAGCCGGTGGCGATGGACGCGACCATCACCCAGTTCCTGCTGGACCTGGACGGCCAGCAACTGAGCTACGACCACGGCCCGAGCCGCCCGGTCGCGATGCAGTGGCCGAATCCCGGCAGCATTGGCGTGGTGCGCATTTCCATCATGCCGCCGTCAGCCAGCGGGCGCTCCGGTGTAACGCTGGACGGCCCGTGGGCCTGGTTTCGCCTGCTGGAGCAATCGGACCTGACCGCCGGCAATTCGCCGGACCGCTTCAACCTGCGTCTGCGGGTCGACGGCGCGAGCATCTCCTACGAGTTGCGGGCCAACAGTGCGTTCAACCCGTTCAAGAGCCGCGTGCTTAACGGCTTCAGCCTGCCGGAGCGGCTATGACCACGCTGGGTTTCTACGGCAAGTTGGCGTGCCGCGGCGACTTTGTCAGCCGCGCGCTGCCCCAGAGTTTTATCGGCCCTTGGGACAGTTGGCTGGCGTCCGGATTGCTCGCCAGCCAGACCCGCCTCGGGGCTGACTGGCTGAATGCTTACCTGGTCAGCCCATTGTGGCGCTTCGTGTTGGCGCCGGGTGTGTGCGGGCCGGACGCGGCGGTGGGCGTGGTGATGCCGAGCATTGACCGGGTGGGGCGCTATTTCCCGCTGACGGTGGCTGCGCTGTTGGATCACGACACCGACCCGGCCTCCGTCGTTGGCGGCCCGGACACCTGGTTTGAACAGGTGGAAGAGTTGTTGCTGAGCACGCTGGACGCCGGCGCCAGCTTCGAAGGTTTCAGCGGCGGGATCGAATCCCTCGGCGCTCCAGCCTGCCAACCTCGCACCTTGGGTAGTCGCTTTGCGGGCTTGCAGCGTGTCAACGCCACAGACCCGCAGGCGCGGATGACTGCGCTTGCCGAACAGGCCTGCGAAGGCGCGAGCCTGTGGTGGGGCCGTGGTTCGCAACAGATTTCTCCCGGTTTAATGCGGTGTCAGGGCTTGCCTGCTGCCGACGATTTTGCGCAATTTTTGCTCGGCCAAGAAGGTGTTGTGTAGATGCGGTCCACGTTCAAATCCGCCAGCAAAAGCCACGTCGGCATGGTTCGCCAAGTCAATGAAGACGCTTGCCTCGACCTGCCGGAAAACGGCCTGTGGGTGGTGGCCGACGGCATGGGCGGGCACGCGGCGGGAGATTACGTCAGCAGCCTGATTGTCGACAGCCTGCGCAGCATTCCCGTGGGCCGTTCCCTTGAGGAATACACGGCGGCGTTGCGCAGCGACCTGCTGCGAGTCAACGGCGCGGTGCGCGAAGAAACCGCCCACCGTGGCGTGACCATGATGGGCAGCACCGTGGTGTTGCTCGCCACCCGAGGCTTGCGCGGCGTGTGCCTGTGGGCCGGCGACAGCCGCCTGTACCGCCTGCGGGACGGCGTGCTGGAAGGCATCTCCCGCGACCACAGCTACGTGCAGGACTTGCAGGACAGCGGCCTGCTCAGCGAAGCCGATGCGCGGGTGCATCCACGGGCGAATATCGTCACCCGCGCGATTGGCGTGGAAGCACAGTTGGCGTTGTCGTCGGTCGACCTGTTGATCGCCCCCGGCGACAGTTACCTGCTGTGCAGCGACGGCCTGAACAAGACCGTCGAAGACCACGAGATCCGCGAAGTACTGAGCCATGCCGAGCCGGACGAAATCGTCCGCAGCCTGGTGCACCTGGGGCTCAATCGCGGCGCGCCGGACAACATCACCGCCATCGTTGTGAAGGTGTCGACATGAACATCATCATTCCCGGCTACGACATCGAAGGCGAAATCGGCGTTGGCGCCATGGCCAGCGTGTACCTGGCGACCCAGCGTTCCCTGGAGCGCAAGGTGGCGCTGAAGATCATGGCGGCGGCGCTGGCGGCCGACCCGAGTTTCTGCGAGCGCTTCCTGCGCGAAGGCAAGACCCTGGCGCGCCTGTCCCACCCGCACACCGTGACCATCCATGACATCGGCAATGTCGGTGAGCTGTACTACATGGCCATGGAATACCTGCCCAATGGCACGCTCAAGGAGCGCATCGCCGCGGGCCTGACGCCGGAGCAAGGGCTGACGTATATCCGCCAGATTGCGTCGGCGCTGGGTTATGCCCACGCCCAGGGCCTGGTGCACCGCGATGTGAAGCCGGCGAACATTCTGTTCCGCGCGGATGGCACGGCGGTGCTGTCGGACTTTGGCATCGCCAAGTCCCTGGATGACCGCACGCAGTTCACCCAGGCCGGATTTGCCGTCGGCACGCCGAGCTACATGAGCCCGGAGCAGGCCCGGGGCCAGGAGATTGATGGGCGCGCCGACCTGTATGCGTTGGGCGTGGTGCTCTATGAAATCCTCGTGGGCAAGTTGCCTTACAACGGCACCGATGCGCTTTCCACAGCACTGGCACACCTGACTGAACCGCTGCCGGAATTGCCGGTGCACCACGGGCGCTATCAGGAGGTGCTGCGCAAGCTGCTGGCCAAAGACCCGGCGGAACGCTTCCCGGATGCGGCGGAGTTGTTGCGGGCGTTGGATCAGTTGCCGAAGGAAGAGCAGGTCGAGGCGACGTTGATTCGGCCTCTGCCGATTCCGGTGGCGGTCTCGAATGACCTGGCCGGACTCACGCCGGTCTCCATCGAAATCCCGACCGATAAGCCGCAGCCGCAACCGGTGCGTCAACCGGTGGTGACGCCGACGCAACACTCCGCCGTGTCCGAACAAAACCGTGGGCCGGTGCTGGCGTTGGCGGCAGTTGCCGTGGCGGTCGCGCTGGCAATTGCGGGCGCAAGTTACTGGTGGTTGAAAGATGACGCGCCAGCCGCCGCGCCGCCGGTTGCCGAGGCGGCCAAGACCATCGCGCCGCCTGCCGCGCAACCGGTAGCGGCGCAGGTTGACGGCGGTCAACGCCCGTTGCTGATGGCCGGCAAGAAAACCCTGTTCCAGCGGGTACTGAGCAAGCCTGGCGCCAAGCTTTCCCACGAAGCGGGCGGGGCGCCTGGCGAAGGTTTGCCGGCGTTTTCCGTGCTCTATGTCTACCAACGCAAGGACGTCGACGGCAGCCCCTGGCTGCGGGTTGGCGCCGCCACCGACGGGCGCAGCGACGGTTGGCTGCCGGCGGCGCAAGCCAGCGACTGGAAGCAGAGCCTGGTGCTCAAGTTCACCGAGCGTTCGGGCCGGGCGCCGGTGATGTTCCTGCGTCAGTCCGCTGAAGTGGAGAAGCTTTTAGCCGATCCCGCAGCGGCGAAAAACCTGCTGCTCAAGGTGCAGAAAAACACCGAGGACAACCAGCAGGTGCTGGCCCTGGAGCCGACCGCAAGCGCCGTCCCGCAGAACCAGTTCTATTTGCTGCCGATCTTCGACTCCAAGGAGAGCTTCGACGAAAACGGCCAGCCGGTGCAGCTGCTCAACGTCGCCTCCATCGACCCTGGCAGCACACCTGATGTCATCGCCAAGGCTGTCGCTCGAACGCCGGTGACCGACGCCAGCGCCGATGCCTTCCGCACTGCGGTGGTGCTGGTGGTCGACACCACGGTGTCGATGCAGCCCTACATCGACCAGGTTCGCGATGTGGTCCACGAACTGCAAACCCGCATCGCCGAGCGTGGCGAACTGGACAGCGTGAGCTTTGGCCTGGTGGGTTTTCGCAACAGCATCAAGAAAACCCCCGGCCTGGAGTATGTGGCCAAGACCCTGATCACCCTCGACCAAGGGCGCGACCCGCAGCGCTTCCTCGACATGGCGCGGCAGGTCAAAGCGTCGACGGTGTCCAGCCACTCGTTCAACGAAGACGCGTTCGCCGGTGTCATGCAGGCGGTGGAAGGCATGGACTGGTCCGGCTACGGCGGGCGCTTGATCCTGCTGGTGACCGACGCCGGTGCGTTGCGCAAGAACGACCCGTTTGCCACCACCCAGATGAACGAAGCCGAAGTGCGCCAGGCGGCGCTGGGCAAGCAGATCAAGATCTATGCCTTGCACCTGCGCACCGACGCCGGGAAGAAAACCCACAGCGGCGCCGAAACCCAGTACCGCACCCTGACCGCCGACGCCAACCCGCAGATCGGCGACCTGTACACGCCGGTGCCCGGTGGCGATGTGCGCAAGTTCGGCGAGCGGGTCGACGAGATCGGCACGGTGTTCGCCAACCTGGTGCATCAGGTGCGCAGCAACACGCCGCAGCCGGTGCCGCTGCTCAGTGCCGCGCCGACCCTGGCGGACAAATCCGCCGCCGTCGGTTACGCGATGCACATGGATTTCCTTGGCCGCAAAACCGCGAGCCAGGCACCGCAACTGGTGAGTGCCTGGACCGCCGATCGCGACCTGACCAACACCGCGCTGCCGGCCTTTCAGGTGTGCGTGATGCTGACCAAATTGCAGCTCAACGATTTGCAGCAGTCCTTGAAACTGATCGTCGACGCCGCGCGTAAAACCCAGACCTCACCGAAGGATTTCTTCCAGGAAATCGCCAGCGCCTCGGCCTATATGAGCCGCGATCCACAGGCCTTGAAAAAAGGCGGCAACCTGGCGGAAGGCGGCATCCTTGGCGAATACCTGGAAGGCCTGCCGTACCGCAGCAAGTCGCTGAACATGACCCAGGATTTGTGGCTGTCGTTGAGCGTGGCCGAGCAGGAAGACTTTATCGACGAGCTGGATTCGAAGATCCGCCTCTACGAAACCTTCCATAACGATGTGGCCAACTGGGTCCGTTTCGGCGATGCCGAGCCGGGTGATGCGTTGTACCGCGTGCCGCTGTCGACGCTGCCGTAATGCTGAACTTGAGCGCAGTGCACAAGAGCCGGGGCGTTGGTGCCCAGCGCTACAGCCTGGTGATACCGGGCTTGCAACTGCGTGCGGGTGAACAGTTGGCGGTGGTCGGGCCGAGTGGCTGTGGCAAGAGCACCTTGCTGGATTTGCTCGCGCTGGTGTTGGCGCCGGATCAGGTCGGGCAGTTCGATTTCAACCGCGTCGACATTGCCGGGCTTTGGCGTGGTGACCAGCAAAGCGCGCTGGCGGAGCTACGCAGTCGGCACCTGGGTTACGTGCTGCAAACTGGCGGCCTGCTGGGCTTTCTCGATGTGCGCGGCAACATTGCGTTGTCGCGGCAACTCCTGGGTTTGAAAGACGACGGCAGCGTGGCGCGGTTGGCCGAGCAGTTGGAAATCACTGATCAGTTGGACAAGAAGCCGGCGGCGTTGTCCGTCGGCCAGCGTCAGCGGGTCAGTTGCGCAAGAGCCCTGGCCCACGGTCCGCAGCTGTTGCTGGCGGATGAGCCCACCGCTGCGCTCGACCCGTTGAACGCCGAGCGGGTGATGCAAGCGCTGTTGGCCCAGGCCCGGCATAACGGCGCGTGCTGCGTGATCGCCACCCATGATGAGCCCCTGGCCCGGGCCAGCGGCTTGCAGGTGCGGCGCATCAGTTGCCGTCGCGACGCCGACGGCGGCGTCACCGCCACCCTTGGGGAGGCGTGCTGATGCGTATCGCCCTGGTGGCTTCCCTGGCCTGGCAGGATTACCGCAACGATGCGTGGCTGTCGGTGTGTTCGGTGCTGGCGCTGGTGGCGGTGATCGCGCCGTTGCTGGTGTTGTTCGGCCTGAAATTTGGACTGGTTAGCAGTTTGACCGAACGTTTGGAGAACGACCCGGCCACCCGGGAAATTATTCCGTTGGGCGGTGGTCGATTCAGCAGTGAATTTGTCGAGCAGCTCCGCCAGCGCAGCGACGTGGCGTTCGCCTTGCCGCGCACCCGGCAGATTGCGGCGACGGCGCAGTTGGAGGCGGTGACGGTGGAGATGCTGCCGACCGCCGCCAACGACCCATTGCTGGCCGGCCTGCCGATGCCCAAGGGCCTGGATCAGATCGTGCTGAGCCACACCGCTGCCGAAAAGCTCGGGGCAAAGGCCGGGGATTGGCTGGAGGCGAGTTTTGGGCGCCAGGTGGCGGGGCGCGTCGAGTCGCAACGCCTGCGGGTTCAAGTGCTGCAGGTAGCGCCGCTGGAAGCCTTCGCCCGGGATGGATTGTTTGCGCCCTTGGGCTTGCTGGAAGCAGCGGAAGATTATCGCGATGGCCGCGCGGTGCCGGCGTTTGGCTGGGACGGCGATGCGGTGGGCGTCAGCGAGCAACGGGTATACCCGGCGTTCCGTTTGTATGCGCGGCGCCTGGTGGATGTGGAGCCGCTGCGGGTGTATTTCGCCGGGCAGAATCTGTTGGTGTCGACCCAGGCCCAGACCATCGCCCAGGTGCAGTCGTTGAGCCGCAACCTGTCGATCGTGTTCTGGATCATCGCCGGGCTGGCGTTGGCGGGCGCGTTTGCCGCGATCTTTGCCGCGGCGCTGGCGTCGGTTGCACGCAAGCGCCGGGAGCTGTCGGTATTGCGGTTGTTGGGGTTTTCCACCGCCGGGTTGTTGCTGTTTGTGGTGTTGCAGGCGCTCTACAGCGCGGGGTTTGCCGCTGCATTGAGTGGGCTTTTATATGGCTTGGCAGAGTCCGGCCTGAACCAATTATTCGTGCAGGTGCCGGGCGAATACGCCAGCCACCTGCTGGCGCGTCACTACGGCCTGGCCCTGGCAGCTGTCCTCGGCGTCAGCGCCGTGGCGGCGGCGTGTGGTGGTTGGCGTGTGGCGCGTATCCAGGCTTCTGAAGGAATCAGAGATGTATAAGTTACTGGGCGCCGCCATGGCGCTGACCCTGTCCTGTGTGGCCTGGGCCGATGAGGCGAGCGACAAGCTGGACAACCCCAAGCCGTTGCCGGACGACGTCAGCCTGCCGCTGCCCTGCGAAGGCAACATGGTGTTCCGCTATGCCTACGTGCTGGCCCAGGGCACCCTGGATGACCGCGAGATCAGCCTCGGCTACCCGTTCAGCGAAGGTGAAGCGGGCTATCAGCAGTCGTTCATTTCCGGTTATCGCCGCGACTTCATCAACGGCCAGTTCACCCTCAAGGACCTGCCCAAGGACTGGAACAAGGTCATCGCGCCGCTGATGCCGAAGACCGACGCCAAGACCCCGCTCAAGCCGATGCTGTACTTCATCGGCAAGTACGAAGTCACTGCGCGGCAATATGCGCAGGTCATGTCCCAGGCGCAATCCCTGGCCAGTGGCGAACCCGCCCCGGCGTGCGATGTACCTACCGGGATGGCGGCGCGCTTGCCCAAGGTCAAGTTGTCGCGCTTTGAAGCCGAACGCTTCTCGGCGGTGTACAGCGCCTGGTTGATGAAATATCACCGCGAGCTGCTGCCGGTGAGTGGTCGCGGTGCTTCGGCGGACGACGGCGGCCTGGGCTTTGTGCGCCTGCCTACCGAAGTGGAGTGGGAGTTTGCCGCGCGCGGTGGCCAGGCGGTCAGCCGTCAGGACCTGGAAGGCCGGCTGTTTCCACGGCGTACCGAGGGCAGCGAAAGCGATGGTCCCCTTGCCGATTACGCGGTGTTCAATCAGGTCGCGGGTGGCACCGGCCAGGCCGCACGGCTGATGCCCATCGGCACCAAGCTGCCCAACCCGATCGGCATGTTCGATGTGATCGGCAACGCAGCGGAAATGGTCCAGGAATCCTTTCAACTGGTGCACGCCGGGCGTCGCCAGGGCACCTATGGTGGGTTCGTGGTCAAGGGCGGCAACTACCTGGAAGGCGAGGGCACGCTGTTCACCGGCATGCGCCGCGAGTACCCGTTGTTCGCCGCCGACGGTACCGAACAAAGCAACGAGACCACCGGCTTTCGCGTGGCGATTGGCGCCTTGTCGGCACCGCGTTCGCGCTACAAGGAACTGTTTGCCCAGTGGCAGAAGGACGGCCGCCTGGCCTCGCTGACCGACGCCATCGACGACGCCCAGGACCCGACCAAGCGCCTGGACAGCATCATTGCCGCCAGCGTCGACCCGCGCCTGCAAGCCGAGCTCGGCCTGGTCAACGAAGAGCTCAAGCGCAACGTCTCGCTGATCGCCCAGCAGCGCGAAGAAGCGGCCGGCAACCTGATTCAGTCCGCGGCCCTGGTGGCCGAGACCATCAACAACTACAACATCCGCCTGATCAATTTGCAGAAGAGCCGCCAGCAGGCCATCGACGCCAAGGACGAGGCCAGCGCGCAGCTGTTCGCCACGGCGATCACCAATGGGCGCAGTGCGCTGGACGGCGCGGTGGCGATCTACATCGACAACCTGGCCACCGGCACGCGCTACACCGATGCGGTGATCCAGGCGCAGTTTCAACGGATCAAGGAAGAGTTGGATCGCAAGCCGGTACTGGGCAAGAGCCTGGTGACGCGTGCGACGTTATTCGTTCGCCATGTGGGCAACTACCGCAAGCAACAGCGGGCCGACCCGGCGACGATTTTGAAGGAATTGCTCGCAGCGAGCGGTCAGCGGTCTTGACCGCTGGTTGTACGGCGAGCTTGGAAGGGACTCAGGCGGCGGTGGGCCGTGCTGGGCAAGTCAAACTTAAAAGAGAACACAACGATGATTTTTTCCCGTAAGGCGGTTTCCAAGCGTCATCTGCTGCTGATTGCCGCAGGCTTCAGCACGGTGCTGACCGGTTGCGCAACGTCGCCGACCAACAAGGTCGCCTCGACCACCAAGGTCGAGTACTACCCGAACTGCTACGAGCCGGTGCAGCACCTGCGTGCTACCGATTCGGACCTGACCAAGTCGGTGGTCACCGGTGCCGCCCTGGGTGCGGCCGGTGGTGCATTGCTGGGCGCCCTGACCGGCGACTCCGACAAGCGCGGCCGCAACGCTGCCATCGGTGCAGCGGGCGGCGCCCTGGCCGGTGGTGCTGCGGGTTACTACACCGAGCGCCAGAAGCAGATCACCGATGACAACCAGCGCATCGCCTCCTACGCCACCGACGTCAACAAGCGTGCCTCCGACATCGACCGCAGCACCGCGTACGCCAAGGCGTCCCAGCAGTGCTACCAGAGCGCGTTCACCAAGCTGGTGGCCGACCGCAAGGCCAAGACCGTCAACGACGTTGAAGGCCGCAAGCGCCTGGCAGAAATCGTCTCGGGCCTGAAAGAGTCCAACGACCTGATCGTCGCGGTGAACGGCAAGGCCAGCGAAGACCTGAACAACTACACCCAGGCGTACGAGCAGGATCTGCAACAAGTGGGCGTACAACGTGCTGACGTGGTCACTGTTGCGACTGCCGATACCACGCCGGTGGTGACGCCAACCAAAGGCAAGAAGCCGGTAAAAGTCGCGAAAAAGCCGGTACTGCCAACCGTGCCGAAAGAAGCCGTAGCCACCGAGAAAACCATCCAGACCGCCCAGACCAAGCAAGCTGAAAGCAAGCAGGTTGCCAGCGCCGGTAAAGCGCAGATCGAAGGCACTTGCCGTGATCCGAACCTGGCGGATTGGGCACCGGTTCCTTGCCCTAACGTCTGAGGAAAGTTGTTGCTATAAGCGTTAAACGCCAGCCGATCTCCTGCTAAAACGGGAGATCGGTAGCGTTATTTGCACAAATCGTTAAACTGCTGCGGCCACCCAATAATTACACTGAGGCCGTGTGCATGAAATTTCGTTTTCTTCTCTGGATGCTTGGCCTGTTGATGGGCAAAGCCAGCCGCACCAACCCTGCGTTCCAGCAGCAGTTGGGTGACAAGGACCTGGCGTTCCAGTTGCAGACCCTCGACGGCAAGGTTGCCCGTCACTTCATCGTCAAAGACCAGCGCATTACCAGCCGCTCGGGTGTTCATCCCGCGCCTGCGTTTGCCATCGCCTTCAAAGACGCCGCCTACGGCTTCGCCACGATGCAGGCGAAGAACAAGCAACTGGCGTTCATGACGGGGATTCAGGACAAGTCGATCCAGATCAAGGGCAACCCGGCGCTGGTGATCTGGTTCCAGGGGTTGACCAAGTATTTGAAGCCGAAGAAAAAGCCCAAAGGCTAGGGGGGTTCTTCAGCAATACTGCGTCGCCTGCATTCGCGAGCAAGCCCGCTCCCACATTCAATCCCATTCCAAAGTTGGAACTCGGTCGAATGTGGGAGCGGGCTTGCTCGCGAATACGGTGTAACAGGCGCCCGATTTATCCCTGGCTGAACTGCGAAGCCAACTCGCGCAACAACGTTTCCGCGTCCAGCACCTTGCTCACCACATCCTCTGCCTTGTCCCGGGTCAGCCCCAGGCGCTCAAGCAGTTCGTCCGGGATGGATTCATCCGGCCCCGAGCCGATGCCACGGCTGCGCAGCAAGCGCACCGCCAGGCACACCAGGTTCGGGTATTCCGCATATTGGCCGTCGTAGGTCGGGTCGTGCTGGAAGCGCAGGGCGGTGGACAGTTCGTCCGGCATGTCCCAATAGCGCATCAACCACGCACCAATCTGCTCGCGGCTGATGCCCAGCAGATGCTGCTCGATGTAGCTGTGGCACAGGTGCGGGTTGACCTCCAGGTGCCGGCAGATCAGTGAGAAGTGCGGCGGGAAGACGTGGGCCAGCAACAGGTAGCCGAAATTGTGCAGCAGGCCGGCGAGGTACGTCAGCCCGGCTTCCGGGCGCTGGGCGCGGGGCATGGCGCGGGTCAGGCCTTCGATGACGGCAGCGGTGTAGATCGACTGGTGCCAGTACGGCGTGGCCTGTTGCGGGTGGTCCTTGGGCAGGCTCAAGGTCTTGCCCAGGGCCAGGCCGAGTGCGAGGTTGATCACCAGGTCAAAGCCCAGCACGCGCACGATGGCGTCTTCCACCGAGCGGATCTTGCCCGGCGAGGCGTAGTAGGGCGACGCGGCCCAACTCACCACCTGGGCGGCCAGGGCCGGGTCGGTTTCGACCACGCCGGTGATGTCGTCGATGGTGGCGTTGGGGTCGACCCGCAGCTTGATGATCTTTTGCGCGGTATCGGCCAGCGGTGGAATTTCGATGGTGGCTTCCAGGCGCTGCTGGATACGGCGGGCGGTGAACGCCTGCATCGCCTGGGTGATTTCCTCGCGGTCGTCATTGGGGCGATCCAGGTTTGGCCGGATGTTGCTCAGCGGCTCGCCGAAATGCGCGGCGCTGGCCTTGGTCAGCATGCTCTTGAAGGCATCGCTGGAAATCTCCAGCAGCAGCCCGGCTTCGCCCGAGTGCACCAGCACGGTCGGCTCACGCAACAGGCTTTCTTCGTAGAGGCAGGGAGAACTGGTCAGCGGCGGCAGGCCGGGCAGCAGGCTCAGGCTGTGCTTGCCGAGCATGCGCTCCAGGCGCTCCGGCGACACCGCCGTGAGGCGCCGACCGGTGAGCTCGGCGAGGCGATTAAGGTCCAGCAACTGGTTCTGTGGAAACAGCACCATGAGTGCACCCACGGCATCATCGAGCAGTACGGCTTGAACCTTCTGCGCCGGGTTCAGGCCGGGGCGTTCGGTAACTTCCGTGTAGCTGATGGCGAGCTTTGCAAGCAGCGTCCGAATCACCGAGGGTGCAGTCGGTGGGGCTGTGGCGAGGGCAACTTCTGACATGGCCTGAATCCAATTTCCTACAGTCATTGGAGTATAACCAGCTTGATACCAGTGAGGGTTGTCTAAGTGAGTCAGCCGTCACACTTGGCCGTATTGCTGCCCATGTCTCAGCCAGCGATCCAGCAGCGGGCTGACGTGTTCCGGCCAACGCTCCAGTAACGCCTGGGCCGCGTCGCGCACGGCGGGCAGCAAGTCGGCATCGCGCATCAGGTCGGCGACCTTGAATTGCAGCAGGCCGGTCTGGCGGGTGCCGAGCATCTCGCCGGGGCCGCGCAGTTCGAGGTCTTTTTCGGCGATCACGAAGCCGTCGTTGGTTTCGCGCATGATGCCCAGGCGCTGGCGACCGATCTGCGACAGCGGCGGGTGGTACAGCAGCACACAGTGGCTGGCGGCGCTGCCCCGGCCGACGCGGCCGCGCAATTGGTGCAATTGGGCCAGGCCCAGGCGCTCAGGGTTCTCGATGATCATCAGGCTGGCGTTGGGGACGTCGACGCCGACTTCGATCACCGTGGTCGCCACCAGCAATTGCAGGTTGCCGGCCTTGAACTCGGCCATTACCGCGGCCTTTTCCACCGGCTTCATGCGACCGTGGATCAGCCCGACCTTGAGTTCACCCAAGGCACTGGTGAGGTCTTCATAGGTGGTTTCGGCGGCCTGGCAGGTCAGCTCTTCGGATTCTTCGATCAGCGTGCACACCCAATACGCCTGACGGCCTTCGGCGCAGGCGCCGCGCACCCGTTCGATGACTTCGACGCGGCGGGTGTCGGTGACCAGCACGGTGTTGACCGGCGTTCGGCCCGGCGGCAGTTCGTCGAGGATCGAAGTGTCAAGGTCGGCGTAGGCGCTCATGGCCAGGGTGCGCGGGATCGGTGTGGCGGTCATGATCAACTGGTGCGGGCTCATGCGGCCGCCCACGCCTTTCTGGCGCAGGGCCAGGCGCTGCTGCACACCGAAGCGGTGCTGTTCGTCGATGATCACCAGCGCCAGATTCTTGAACTTCACTTCGTCCTGGAACAACGCGTGGGTGCCCACCACCATCGGGGCGCCGGCGGCGATCTGCTCCAGGGCGGCTACGCGGTTCTTGCCCTTGAGCTTGCCGGCCAGCCACGCGACTTCCAGGCCCAGCGGTTCGAGCCAGCGCTTGAAGGTGATGAAGTGCTGCTCGGCGAGAATCTCGGTGGGCGCCATCAGCGCCACCTGATAGCCGGCTTCGAGGGCCTGCAACGCGGCGAGGGCGGCGACGACGGTTTTACCCGCGCCCACGTCGCCCTGGATCAGCCGCAGCATCGGTTCTTTCTGGCTCAGGTCGTAGGCAATTTCGTTGCCGACCCGTTGCTGGGCGCCCGTCGGTGCAAACCCCAGGTTGGCCAGGTATTGCGCAGGCAGGCGCTTGGCCTTGGGCATGGCCGGCGCGCGCAGCGAACGCATGCTCTCGCGCAGGCGCTGCTGGGACAGTTGATGGGTCAGCAGTTCTTCGAACGCCAGGCGATGCTGGGCCCAGTGATGACCGAGAGCCAACTCGTCGACGTCGGCATCGGCGGGTGGGTGATGCAGGTAGCGGATCGCATCATCCAGCGGCGCCAGTTGATAGTCGCGCGCCAGTTCCTGGGGCAGCCAGTCGGGCAGGCTTTTTGGCCCGAGCATCGTCAGAGTCTGCATGCACAGTTGGCGCAAGCGCTGCTGGGTCAGGCCTTCGGTGAGCGGGTAAATTGGCGTGAGGGTGGTGTCTACCGGCGGCGGTTCGTCGCCGGTAATGGCGCGGTATTCCGGGTGATAGATTTCCAGCCCCGAAGCGCCGGGCCGGGCTTCGCCGTAGCAGCGCACGCGGGTACCACGCTTGAGGCCTTCCTTCTGGGCGTTGCTGAAGTGGTAGAAGCGCAGGCTCAGGCCGCCGGTGCCGTCTTGCAGGCGCACGACCAAACTGCGGCGCTTGCCCATCACCACGTCGGCGCCGCTGACGGTGCCTTCAACCACGGCGTCCTGCCCAGGGCGCAAGTGGCCGATGGGCACCACGCGGGTGCGGTCCTGGTAACGCAGGGGCAGGTGGAACAGCACGTCCTGGAGATTTTCCAGCCCGACCTTGGCCAACTTCTCGGCCATGGCCTCCCCGACACCCTTGAGTGCCGTCACCGATACCTGCGACAGCTCAGTCATACCGTTACTTAGCTCGCAGCAGGCGGCTTGGCCACCGAACACAGGCGGATCGAGTCGGCGAGGATTTCAATCGCTTTCGGACGCGGGAAGCTCGCACGCCAGGCAATCGCCACAGTGCGGAACGGTACCGGCGGCGTCAGTGGGCGCACGGCGATCACGCCGGGGGCGTAGTGATGGCTGTCGACCGCCGACAGCGGCAGGATCGAGATACCCAGGCCGGAGGCGACCATATGGCGAATGGTTTCCAGGGAGCTGGACTCCACGGTGGTGTGCTTGGCGCCGTCGTTGCCCTTGGTCAGGGTCGGGCAGGCTTCCAGCACCTGGTCGCGGAAGCAATGGCCTTCGCCCAGCAACAGCAGGCTCTTGTCGTTGAGCAGGCCCGCGTCGATGGTGTCTTTCTGCGTCCATGGGTGGGACGCTGGCATCAGCACGTAGAACGGCTCATCGTAGAGCGGCAGCGTCAGCACATCCGCCTCGTTGAACGGCAGGGCGATGATGATCGCGTCCAGCTCGCCGTTGCGCAGTTTGTCGCGCAGCACGTGGGTGAAGTTTTCTTCGATATACAGCGGCATCTGCGGCGCGACGCGGTGCAGTTGCGGAATCAAGTGCGGGAACAGGTACGGGCCGACGGTGTAGATGGCGCCGACTTTCAGCGGGGCGGTCAGTTGGTTCTTGCCGGCCTGGGCCAGCTCGCGAATGCTCTGGGCCTGTTCCAGAACCTTCTGGGCCTGGGCGACGATGCCTTCGCCGACGGGCGTCAGGCGCACGGCGCTTTTGCTGCGCTCGAAAATCAGCACACCGAGTTCGTCTTCAAGCTTCTTCACACCCACCGACAGCGTCGGCTGGCTGACGTGGCAACGCTCGGCCGCGTGGCCGAAGTGCTGCTCTTGGGCGAGGGTAACGATGTAGCGTAATTCTGTAAGAGTCATAGCGGGCGTCCATGAGGTTGCGGGCCAAGCATACCGGCTGCAATCGATAGACGCACGTTATCAGACAGCGTAGGGGCCGCGACACCGGTTAATCGGGTATCGCCGCCCCGTATTTCACTTTTGCGGGTACTTGAAGGTGAAGGTTTCGGTGAAGGGAGCCCACCATTCAGGCACGCCGGTTTCCTTGTCTACATGGTGGAAGAAACCCTTGATCTGTGGGCTTTCATAGCGCAACACCACGGTGTAGGTGCCGGGGCCGTCCATTTTCACGTTGTTGGCGTAGTGGGCGCCGTCTTTGGCCACCATCGGCAACAGCGTGCCGATTTCCTTGTAGTCGGGCGAGCCCTGCTTGACCAACGAGTAGCTGATGGTCAGGTAGGGCACCCACTCACCGTTGGACAGGCCGTATTTGTTGTCGGCGGTGGCGTGCACATCGGTCTCAAGGTGTACCGAGTCCTTGCTCATCACCATGCCTGGCGGCATGGGCGCCATTTCGATGCCCACCAGGTACGAGGAGGCGATCTCCATGTCATTGATCTGCACCGGTCCGCCAATCGGGTATTCGCGGGCTTGGGCGAGGGCGGAAGCGGCCACGGCGCTGACGAGCAGCAGTGCGGCGGCGAAGGGGTTGCGCAGGTGTTTCATGGTGGGGCTCCTGGGGCGGTTAATGTGATTGTGTCGGGCGTGAATGCAGTAAACGGTTACCCAGCACCAGGAGCGAGAGGGTGACAAGCCACGCCACCAATTGAACGCCCAGAGGTCGGTCGGTGTAGCCCACCAGCGCGGTCAATGCGCGGCCGGTGAGGCTGCCATCGGAGACCAGCCAGGAGGTGTCCCAGAGCTGGTAGCCCCAGGCGGGAATCAGGTCGATACCGGCGAGGATCGCGGCGGCCCGGCCAGCCATGCCGGCGGCAAGCAAGGCGATCATCCAGCCGGTAATCGAGAACAGGCGCTTGAGGCTGATGGCGACCAGGCCGCGGTACATCAGCCAGGACAGCGCGGCGCCGGCGACGATGCCGAGCACGCCGCCGGCCAACATCGACAGTGGGTCTGTCTGGCTGGATGCGGCGATGCCATAGAGGAACAGCACGATTTCCGAGCCTTCGCGCAGCACGGCCACGGTGATGACCACGGCCAGGGCCCAGAGTGATTTTTCACCCTTGAGTACTGAATTGCCGGCGCTGCGCAGTTGGGTCGCCAGCTCGCGACCATGACTGGCCATCCATAAGTTGTGCCAGCCCAGCATGACCACGGCGACCACCAGGATGGCCGCGTTGAAAATTTCCTGGCCGAAGCCTTGCAGCGCCTGGGTGATTGCGCCGGTAAACAGCGCCAAGATGCCGGCACCGAGCACGCCGGCTGCGATTCCGCCGCCAATGAACAGCCCACGTCTTGCCAGGCCCTGGGTGGCGGCCATCACGATGCCCACCACAATCCCGGCTTCCAGCACTTCTCGAAACACGATCAACAGACAGGCCAGCATGGCTTACTCCTTGGCCGCGACGGCGGTGACCGTGCCTTTGGCCTGGTCGGGGTGGTAGTCATCGAAGAAGGTGTAGGTGCCGGGATGCAGCGGGCCGGCAAACACCGTGATGGTGTTGCCGGGGACGATGATTTTTTCGAACTTCATGTCGTAGCTTTCGAACTCGTCGACGCTTTCATCGTGGCTGGTGAGTTGAATGCGAAAGCGCTCACCGGCCGGCACCTCGAACGTCGAGGGGCTGAAGGTGTGGTTCTGAATGACCAGGGTGACCAGCTGATCCGCCTGTGCAGCGACGGGTAAAGCCAATAGGAGGAGAGCCAGCCGGGCAAGGTTGGGCATGCCGAATGTCCGCTAATGAGAACTATTCGCGGATAATTAGCGTTGTCTTTAAGTGTTACAAGTGAAGATCGAGTTAGGTGTTGACTCGTTCAAGCCCGGTTCAGGTTGCGGTGATGCGGGGGGAGGGAGCAACAGCCGTGGGCACCCGAGAGTGCCCACGGTAGGGTTTAGCGGCGACGTTTTTCGATGTTGTAAACGAATGGTGCAACGATCTCGATGCTCCCGCCTTTCAACATGTCGGCCGGCGGCTTGGGCAGCGGCTGGGCACGACGGATCATGTCGAGGGTGGCGCGGTCCAGGTCGGCGTTGCCGGAGCGGCCCACCAGTTCGTAGGACAGCACGTTGCCATCGGCATCAACCACGAAACGCAGGCGGTTCAGGCCTTCCTTGCCACGCGCCTGGGCGCCCGGCGGGTACTTCTTGTACTTCTGCAGGTGGCCCAGCAGGGTACTTTCCCAGGTGGCCTTGGCCGCGATCTGCTGCGGTGAAGGGCCCGGTTGTGGCTGGGCGGATTTTTCCGTAGGCGCGTTGTTCTGCGGAGTTTCGCTCGGCGGCTCTTCGGAAGGTTTTTCCTTGGGCGGATCGGGCTTCTTCTCCACAGGCTTGGGCGGCTGTGGTTTTGGCTTGGGCTTGACCGGCTTTGGCACCTGGATCGTCGGCTTAGGTGCCTCGGCCAGTTTCGGCAATGGCAGCTCTTCGACTGGCGCAGGCGGCTGTGGCGGCGTGATCACCTTCGGCGGGGCCGGAGGTGGTGGCGCCGGCATCGGTGCCAGGTCGATGACCATGGCGGCCGGAGGCAGCTGGACCATATGTGGCGCCGACCACTGGAGCGCGATGATGATCGCGACGGCGTGGACGCCCAGCACGACGGCAAGGCTGGTGCCATAACGCGTCAGTTTGTGGCGCGTCGTGATCATTTCTTGGCTGCCGTCTCAAGTCCGACCAGGCCTACCTTGAGGTAGCCGGCCGCCCGCAGGGCATCCATCACGCTCATCAGGTCGCCGTAGTCCACGCCCTTGTCGGCCTGGAAGAAGATGGTCGTGTCTTTCTTGCCCTGGGTCTTGGCGTCGAGCACCGCGCCCAGGGTGTCGGATTTGACTTCTTCTTCGCCCAGGAACAGACGCTGGTCCGCCTTCACGCTGAGAAATATCGGTTTCTCCGGCCGCGGCGCAGGTTTCGCGCTGGAAGCGGGCAGGTCGACCTTGATATCCACGGTGGCCAACGGTGCCGCCACCATGAAGATGATCAGCAGCACCAGCATCACGTCGATAAACGGCGTGACGTTGATTTCGTGGTTCTCGACGAGCTCGTCGTCGCCTTGATTCAAATGCAGGCCCATGGCCGATTACCCCACTTTCACCATATGCGGTTGCGAGCTGCGCTCGGTAGGCAGGTGATCGAGGTCACGGCTGACCAGCAACAGGACTTCTGCCGAAGCGTCCGACACCTGCGCCTTGTAGCCGGCGATCGAACGGGCGAAGACGTTGTAGATCACCACCGCAGGAATCGCGGCAACCAGGCCCAGTGCGGTTGCCAGCAGGGCTTCGGCGATGCCGGGAGCCACGACGGCGAGGTTGGTGGTCTGGGTTTTGGCGATGCCGATGAAGCTGTTCATGATGCCCCACACGGTACCGAACAGGCCGACGAAGGGCGCGGTGGAACCGATGGTGGCCAGCACGCCGGTGCCGTTGCTCATGTTGCGACCGCAGGCGGCAACCAGGCGCTCAAGACGGAAACTCACGCGTTCCTTGATGCCTTCCTTTTCACGGGTGTTGGCAGACAGGCGCATCTCTTCGAGTGCGTCGTGAACCAGCAGGTGCGCCAGGGTGCCCTTCTTCGCCGCGCTTTCGCTGGCTTCTTTCAGGGTGGTGGCTTTTTTCAGGTGGACGATTTCAGTGCGCAGGCGACGCTTGGCGCCCAGCAGTTCGAAGCCCTTGGCGATCCAGATGGTCCAGGTGATGATCGAAGCGATGGCCAGGCCGATCATCACGATCTTCACGATGATGTCAGCGTTCTGGTACATGCCCCACGGCGACAGGTCGTGGGCCATGCCCAGGCTGTTGTCTTCTTCCAGCACGACGCCGGATTCGTCAGCCGGTGCGCCTTCGGCGGCCAGGGCCGGGTCGGTCGCGGCCGGTGCGGCGGCTGGCGCAGGAGCGCTTTGCTCTGTAGCTGGCGCGCTCGCTGCAGGCGGGGCGGCCGGCGCGGTGTTGTCGGCGAACGCGGCGGTCGGTGCCAGCAGGACGCTGAACAGCACTGCAGCAATCGCACGCCAGGCGCGGGATGGGCTGTGAGGCTTGGTTGGCGAAGCGGGGGATGTATTGCGTGTCATGCTGGCCGGACCTGAGAGAAAAAAATGAGTGAGCGTCCTTCCAGACCGTAACGGGTCGAGGACAAATGGGCGGTTATTATTGCAAGTAATTCTTGTTAACAGAAGTAATACAGTTACTTTATTTGTCGTTTTGCTGGCCGCTGGTCATCTGCGGGGGCTAACCTTGACCTTTAAGAACGGAGTTTTGTGATGTCTGCGCCTTCTGTGGTGATTGCCGGTTGCGGCGATGTCGGTAGCCGTCTGGCCACCCAATTGCTGGCCCAGGGCTGGGAGGTTCATGGCCTGCGGCGGGATATTTCGCGCCTTCCCAAGGGCGTTATCGGGATTGCCGGCGACCTGTTCAATGAAGACTGCCCCGATACCTGGCCGGTGGGCGGGGTGGATTACCTGGTGTATTGCGCGGCCGCCACCGATCACGACGAGGCGGGTTATCGTGCGGCATACGTGCAAGGGTTGCGGCATGTGCTGGAGTGGCTGAACGACTACGGCCAGGAGCCCAAGCACCTGCTGTTTGTGTCCAGCAGCAGTGTGTATGGGCAGCAGAACGGTGAGTGGGTCGACGAAAGCTCCGAGACCAAGGCAGGCGGTTATTCCGGCCAAGTCATGCTGGAAGCCGAGCAAGTGGCGTTGGATAGCGGCATTCCCGCCAGTGTCGTGCGCCTTACCGGGATTTATGGTCCAGGTCGGGAGTGGTTGTTGAGCCAAGTGCGCCAAGGCTATCGCGTGGCGATTGATCCGCCTTTATATGGCAACCGGATTCACGCGGATGACGCGGCGGGTTTGCTGGCGTTTTTGCTGCAGCACGTGGAGCAGGGGGGTGTGCTGGATAAGTGCTACATCGGCGTTGACGATGCTCCGGCCCCGCTGGCCGAGGTGGTTGCCTGGTTGCGCGAGTACCTTGGCGTGACCGAATGGGCCGAGAACGCCAGCGTGCGACGCGCCGGTAGCAAGCAGTGCAGCAACGCCCGGGCCAAGGCGTTGGGCTGGGTGCCGCGTTATCCGAGTTATCGCGAAGGGTATGCGGCGATCCTGGAGGGTTGATCGCGGCGTGAAGAAAAAGGAGCCTGAGGGCTCCTTTTTTGCGTCACTGTTTTTCCAGCAACCACTGTCGTGGCCCGGGGGTAAACGAGGGTACCTCGTCGGCCTGGGCGGTGTTGATCGCCTGGAAGATCTCCAGTTGCTTGCCCTTGCGCGCAAAGATCCACGGGTTGCCCTGGCCGTTCAACTGTAGCCAGATACTGTCGTAGCCGCCGCTCATGGAGGCGCAATCGCCCGCCAAGCACAGCGAGTACTGATCGGCGCCGGGCAAGCCGGTCACCTGGCCATTGGCCTGGAACTGTACGGTGGCGCCTTCGCCAGTGCCGCTGCTGATTTTCCAGGTGCCGCCCATGTAGGCGGCGTACAGGGTGCGTTCGAAGTTGGCACCCAGTGGCGCGCCTTCGGGGGCTGGATCCTTGGCACGGGCGAACAGTTGCTCGGGCTCGTTATCATTGGCCCCTTGCAGCAGCAGCTTGCCTTTACGCTTGAGTTCAGTGGCGGAGCTGCCGTAGAAATCGACACTCCAGGCGCCGGATTTTTCACCCAGCAATTTGCCTTCAGCTACTTCAAAGCCGTTGTAGTAGCGGGCCTGGGACGCTTTGGTGTTCACCTCCCATTCGAGGTTCGGACCATAGCTCTGCAGGGCTTCACGCAAAGGGCCGCCCTTGGCTGCCGCGTCGATGGCGGCCTGGTTGATCCAGGTGCCGCTCACATCCAGGTCGGCGGGATTGCTGGCGCAGCCGCCGAGCAACAGGGCGAGCAACGAAGAGGCAACGAGCGCTTTGCGCATTACGAAATCCTTCCAAGAACCAATTCGGCGCAGCCTTCCCGTGGAAGCGCTGCGCCGGATGTTTTACTCGATGACCAGAATGGCGTCCATCTCAACCTGCGCGCCCTTTGGCAGGGCGGCAACGCCGATGGCGGCGCGGGCTGGGTACGGCTGTTCGAAGTACTTGCCCATGATCTCGTTGACCTTGGCGAAGTGGCTCAGGTCGGTGAGGAAGATGTTCAGTTTGACGATGTCCTTGAACGAACCGCCCGCAGCTTCGGCAACCGACTTCAGGTTTTCGAAGACCTGGATGGTCTGGGCTTCAAAGCCTTCAACCAGCTCCATGGTTTTTGGGTCCAGTGGAATCTGGCCGGACATGTAGACGGTATTGCCCGCCTTGATCGCCTGGGAATAAGTACCGATTGCTGCTGGTGCCTTGTCGCTGGTGATAACAGTCTTGGTCATGAATGACTCCTTGTAATGGATGGGCTAGGCGCGCATGCGGGTGATGCGGATGACCCCGGTCAGGGCGCGCAGTTTCTTGATCACGCGGGCCAGGTGCACGCGGTCGTGCACGCTGACCACCAGTTGGACCACGCTGATGCGGCCATCGCGTTCGTCCATGCTGATTTTCTCGATATTGCCGTCGGCCGCGTTCACGCTGCTGGCCAGCAGGGCGATCAGGCCGCGTTGGTGTTCCAGCTCGACCCGCAGCTCGACGTTGAATTCGCCAGTGACATCCTTTGCCCACGAAAGCTGGATGCATTTCTCGGGGTTGTGGCGGATTTCACTGATATTGCGGCAGTTGTCCAGGTGCACCACCATGCCTTTGCCGGCGGACAGGTGGCCGACAATCGGGTCGCCAGGGATCGGCGTGCAGCACTTGGCGTAGCTGAGCACCAGGCCTTCGGTGCCGCGAATCGCCAGCGGGCCTTCGGGGCTTGGCAACTGTTCGCCTTCGCCCAGCAGGCGGCGCGCGACCACATAGGCCATGCGGTTGCCCAGGCCGATGTCTTCCAGCAAGTCTTCGATCAGTTCCTGGCGGTACTCATGCAACATCGCCTGCACGCGTTCGGCCGGGATCTTGTCCAGGGAACTGTCGAAGCCGTTGAGCACCTTGTTCAGCAGGCGTTCGCCCAGGCTGATGGACTCGGAACGGCGTTGCAGTTTCAGGGCATGACGGATGTGGGTGCGAGCCTTGCCGGTGACCACAAAGTTGAGCCAGGCCGGGTTCGGGCGCGCGCCCGGTGCGCTGACGATCTCCACCGTGGAGCCGCTTTGCAGCGGTTCCGACAGCGGGGCCAGTCGACGATTGATCCGACAGGCTATGCAGCTGTTACCCACGTCGGTGTGCACCGCGTAGGCAAAGTCGACCGCCGTGGAGCCTTTGGGCAGCTCCATGATCCGGCCTTTGGGCGTGAACACGTAGACCTCGTCCGGGAACAGGTCGATCTTCACGCTTTCGATAAATTCCAGGGAGTTGCCGGCACGTTGCTGCATTTCCAGCACGCCCTTGACCCACTGGCGGGCGCGGGCATGGGTGCCTTTTGGCTGCTCGTCGCCGGTGGATTTGTACAGCCAATGGGCGGCGATGCCGTTGTTGGCCATCTCTTCCATTTCGCGGGTGCGGATCTGGATCTCGATCGGCACCCCGTGCATACCGAACAGCGTGGTATGCAGCGACTGATAGCCGTTGGCCTTGGGAATCGCGATGTAATCCTTGAAGCGTCCCGGCAGGGGCTTGTACAAATTATGTACAGCACCCAGCACGCGGTAGCAGGTATCGACCTTGTCGACGATGATCCGGAACGCGTACACGTCCATGATCTCGTTGAAGGCCCGGCGCTTGCCGCGCATCTTCTTGTAGATGCCGTAGATGTGTTTCTGCCGGCCGCTGACCTCGCCCTCGATCTCATCGATCGCCAGGCAATGGCTCAGGGATTCTTCGATCTTGTTGACGATTTCCTTGCGATTGCCCCGGGCGCGTTTCACTGCCTGGTAGATGCGCGCGGAACGCATCGGGTGCATGGCCTTGAAGCCGAGGTCTTCGAACTCGATACGAATGGCGTGCATGCCCAGCCGGTTGGCGATGGGCGCGTAGATTTCCAGGGTTTCCTTGGCGATGCGCCGGCGTTTTTCACCGGACAGCACTTCCAGCGTGCGCATGTTGTGCAGCCGGTCGGCCAGCTTGACCAGGATCACCCGGATGTCCCGGGCCATGGCCATGGCCATCTTCTGGAAGTTTTCCGCCTGGGCTTCGGCCTTGGTCTCGAAGTTCATCTGGGTCAGTTTGCTGACCCCGTCGACCAGTTCGGCCACGGTTTCGCCAAATTGCGCACTGAGCGCTTCCTTGGCAATGCCGGTGTCTTCGATCACGTCATGCAGCATCGCGGCCATCAGGCTCTGATGGTCCATGTGCATGTCGGCAAGAATATTGGCCACGGCAAGAGGATGCGTGACATACGCCTCGCCACTGCGGCGGCGTTGGCCGTCGTGGGCTTGTTCGGCGTAGAAATACGCTCGGCGGACCAGGTTGACCTGGTCTGGGCCGAGGTAGGTCGATAAGCGATCGGCGAGGGCGTCTATGCTCGGCAAAGTATTAACTCCTGCCGTTGGCTGTGACCCCGCGCCGTGCTACGTCGACCAGGCATAGGCTTAGACGGCCTCGTTGGACTCGTCCTCGAACGCTGCAAACAGCGGTTCGTCTTCAACGATTTCGGCGTTGGCGATGAACTCGTAGCTCATCAGGCCTTCAGCGATTTCACGCAGGGCTACAACGGTAGGCTTGTCGTTTTCCCACTGGACCAGGGGCTCTTTGCCGCCAGTGGCCAGTTGACGGGCACGCTTGGTAGAGAGCATGACCAGCTCAAAGCGGTTATCCACGTGTTCTAGGCAGTCTTCAACGGTTACGCGGGCCATGGTATTCCTCGGAGCGAATGCAATATGCGCGCTGCCCGGTTGGGCGAGCGGACTGAACAGTTTAAAAAATCACCAGCGTTTAGGGAAGCGCTGATTTTTCGCAGGCCATCGCAAACGCGCTACAAGTGCCAATGTAAAGCCCCTGCAGCGGTTTTGGGAAGAGCCAATCAGCCGAGCAGTTCGGCCAATAATTTGCCGAAACGCTGCTGCTGACGCTTTTGCTGGAGCTGATTGGCGCGGAAAATCGCTTTCAGATCGTCCAGCGCGTGACCGAAATCGTCGTTGATGATCAGGTAGTCGTAGTCGACGTAGTGGCTCATTTCACTGACGGCTTCACGCATGCGACCTTCGATGATCTCGTCGCTGTCCTGGCCACGATTGGTCAGGCGCTGGTGCAATGCTTCCAGCGAAGGCGGCAGGATGAAGATCGAGCGGGCTTTGGGCATCAACTGGCGCACTTGCTCGGCGCCCTGCCAGTCGATTTCCAGGATCAGGTCGTGGCCTTCGTCCAGGGTCTGCTGCAGGTGGCTTTGCGAGGTGCCGTAGAGGTTGCCGAAGACCTCGGCGCGCTCCAGGAAATCACCGTGCTCGATCATCTTGACGAACTCGGTGCGCTCGACGAAGTGGTAGTGCACGCCGTTCACTTCACCCGGGCGCATGGCGCGGGTGGTGTGGGATACCGAGATGCGGATCTGCTCGTCAGCGTCGGTCAGGGCCTTGACCAGGCTGCTTTTGCCCGCGCCCGATGGGGCGGAAATGATGTACAGGGTGCCGGTGCTGTGGGTCATGTCAGGGTGCCTTACTCGATATTCTGTACTTGTTCGCGCATTTGCTCGATCAACACTTTGAGGTTGACCGCCGCCTGGGTACTGCGCGGATCAAAGGCTTTGGAGCCCAGTGTATTGGCTTCGCGGTTGAGTTCCTGCATCAGGAAGTCCAGGCGCCGACCGGCGGCACCGGCAGACTTGAGCACGCGGCGCACTTCCAGGATGTGGGTGCTCAGGCGGTCGAGTTCTTCGGCCACGTCGCTTTTTTGCGCCAGCAGGACCATCTCTTGCTCCAGGCGCACCGGATCCAGTTCGGCCTGCATGTCGGCGAAGCGGTCCAGGACCTTCTGGCGCTGGGTGGCAAGCATCTGCGGCACCAGTTCGCGCAGGGTCACCACGTCTTCTTCAATGGAGGTCAGGCGGTCGCTGATCAGGCGGGCCAGTTCGGCCCCTTCACGCTCGCGGCCGGCCTTGAGTTCTTTCAAGCCCTGGTTGAACAGGGCCAGCGCCTCGGCGTTCAACGCCTGTGGGTCAGTGGCATCGGCCACCAGCACGCCGGGCCAGGCCAGGACTTCCAGCGGGTTGATGGCGGCAGGCTGCTTGATCAGGCCGGCGATGGTTTCGGCGGCGGCGACCAATTGGGCGGCGCGCTCGCGATCCACCTGCAACGGCTTGCCGGTGGTTTCCTCGGTAAAGCGCAGGGTACATTCCAGCTTGCCGCGGGAAATGCCCTGGCGCAGCGCTTCGCGGACCGCGCCTTCGAGGTCGCGAAACGATTCCGGCAGGCGCAGGTGCGGCTCCAGGTAGCGGCTGTTGACCGAGCGCAATTCCCAGCTCAGGGTGCCTTGGACGCCGGCTTTTTCGACGCGGGCGAAGGCGGTCATGCTGTGCACCATGGAGGTACCTCGCGATGCAGTCCCGCAAACAGGCGGGCTGATGGGTAGATTGAAGCCGACAGGCTGCGAAGGCGCAGGATTGTAGCTCAAGGGGACGGGTGGCCCCAAACAGTGGCTTCGGTGCCCGGGTTTGTAACAGGATTTTTTAGCCGTGCCGATCAGGGCTGGCGGCTCTATAATGCTCGGCAGTTTTTCGTCCTCCGTACAGGTATCCCCTATGAAACGTCCAAGTGGTCGCGCTGCCGATCAGCTCCGCTCGATCCGCATCACCCGCAACTACACCAAACACGCCGAGGGATCTGTACTGGTCGAGTTTGGCGATACCAAGGTTATCTGCACCGTCAGCGTCGAAAACGGCGTGCCGCGTTTCCTCAAGGGCCAGGGCCAGGGTTGGTTGACCGCCGAATACGGCATGCTGCCGCGCGCCACCGGCGAGCGTAACCAGCGTGAAGCCAGCCGTGGCAAGCAAGGCGGGCGCACCCTGGAAATCCAGCGCCTGATCGGTCGCTCCCTGCGTGCAGCCCTGGACATGTCCAAGCTGGGCGACGTGACCCTGTACGTCGACTGCGACGTGATCCAGGCCGACGGTGGCACCCGTACTGCCTCCATCACCGGCGCCATGGTTGCCCTGGTCGACGCGCTCAAGGTCATCAAGAAACGTGGCGGCCTGAAAGGCGGCGATCCGCTCAAGCAGATGATCGCGGCTGTATCGGTCGGCATGTATCAGGGCGAGCCGGTGCTGGATCTGGACTATCTTGAAGATTCGGCTGCCGAGACCGACCTGAACGTGGTGATGACCAGCACCGGTGGTTTCATCGAAGTGCAGGGCACCGCCGAAGGCGCGCCATTCCAGCCGGCGGACCTGAATGCCATGCTGGCCCTGGCCCAGAAGGGCATGACCGAAATCTTCGAACTGCAGAACGCCGCATTGGCCGACTGATTCAATCCCAAGGAGCGACGCCATGAGTGACAGCCAACTTCCACTGCCGACACCGTCCAAGGAAGTTCGCCAGTGGGCGATGCTCTGTCATTTTGCGGCGTTCTTCGGGCTGATGTTCCCGTTCGGCAGCCTGCTGGGGCCCTTGATTCTTTGGCAGGTGAAGAAGGATGCAGACCCGTTCATTGATGACCAGGGCAAGGAAGCGCTGAATTTCCAGATCACCGTGGGCATTGCCTGGGCGGTCTGCTTCCTGCTGGGTTTTATCGTGATCGGCTTCGTGTTGATGACTGTGCTGGTGATCGGCGCGGTGGTGATGACGATCATTGCGGGCATCAAGGCCAACAAGGGCGTGGCTTATCGTTATCCGTGGACGTTGCGGTTGATCAAATAACCACCGCCCACAAAAAAACCGACAGTGATGTCGGTTTTTTTGTGCCTGGAAAAAGACCTTAGATGGTCAAGGTCCAGTCGTAGTCCACGATCAGCGGCGCGTGCTGCGAGAAGCGCGGCTGGCGTGGCAGACGTGCGCTGCGCACGAAGCGACGCAAGCCTGGCGTCAGCAGCTGGTAGTCAAAACGCCAGCCGAGGTTGAGCATCTCGGCCTGTTCGTTATCCGGCCACCAGCTGTACTGGTCGCCTTCGCGGCTGACTTCCCGCAGGGCATCGACATAGCCCATGTTGCCGACAATCTCGTCCATCCAGGCCCGTTCCGGCGCCAGGAAGCCCGGGGATTGCTGGCTGTCGCGCCAGTTCTTGATATCCAGCTTCTGTTGCGCCACGTACAGCGAGCCACAGTAAATGTACTCGCGACGTTTGCGTCGCTGTTTATCCAGATAACGGGCGAAGTCGTCCATTAGCTTGAACTTCTGGTTCAAGTCTTCATCGCCATTCTGCCCTGATGGAAGCAGCAAGGTCGCAATGCTGACCTTATCGAAATCGGCTTGCAGGTAGCGCCCGTAGCGGTCGGCTGTCTCGAAGCCGAGGCCGCTGATGACCGCCTTGGGTTGCAACCGCGAATACAAAGCCACGCCGCCTTGGGCGGGAACTTCGGCATCACAGGCATAAAGGAAGTAGCCATCCAGTTGGAAGGCTGGGTCGTCCAGTTCAAAGGCGGAGGCGCGGGTGTCCTGCAGGCAGATGACGTCGGCATTCTGGGCTTGCAGCCAACTGAGCAAACCACGCTCGACTGCAGCCTGAATACCATTGACGTTCACACTGATGATCCGCATAAATGGCCCCAAAAATCGCGTGCGTGTATGATACACGCCGTCTACCTAATTAGCTAAATCCGTGGTATCTGAGGCTTTTTTCATGCAGGCGTATCAACGCGATTTTATTCGTTTTGCCATCGATCGCGGCGTATTGCGCTTCGGTGAGTTCACTTTGAAGTCCGGGCGCACCAGCCCTTACTTCTTCAATGCCGGCCTTTTCAACTCGGGTTCTGCCCTGGCGCAGCTGGGTCGTTTCTATGCGGCCGCCATCGTTGAAAGCGGCATTTCCTTCGACGTGCTGTTCGGCCCTGCCTACAAAGGCATCCCCCTGGCGGCCGCGACCGCCGTGGCGTTGGCTGAACATCACGAGCTGGATTTGCCTTGGTGCTTCAACCGCAAGGAAGCCAAGGCCCACGGCGAAGGCGGTAGCCTGGTGGGTGCGCCGCTCAAGGGCGACGTGCTGATCATCGACGACGTGATCACTGCCGGTACGGCGATTCGCGAAGTGATGCAGATCATCGCTTCACAGGACGGCGCCAAGGCGGCCGGCGTGTTGATCGCGCTGAACCGCCAGGAGCGCGGCAACGGTGAATTGTCGGCGATCCAGGAAGTGGAACGTGATTTCGCGATTCCGGTGGTGAGCATCGTGTCCCTGAACCAGGTGTTGCAGTTCCTGGAAGACGACCCGCAGCTCAAGCAGCATTTGCCGGCGGTCAAGGCCTATCGCGAGCAGTTCGGCGTTTAGAAGATCCATGTGGGAGCGGGCTTGCTCGCGAATACGGCTTGTCAGTTGATATATGTGTCGACTGACCCGCCGCTTTCGCGAGCAAGCCCGCTCCCACATTTTTAGACCGAGTACATAGAAAAGGCCCCGTTCAATCGAATTGAACGGGGCCTTTTTGTTTACCAGCGCTTAGGGGCGCTTGCGGTTGCTGATCAGGGTACCCACACCGGTATCGGTGAAGATTTCCAGCAGGATCGCATTCGGCACCCGGCCATCCAGGATCAACGAGCTGCCAACGCCGCCTTGCACCGCTTCCAGCGCGCAGCGGATCTTCGGCAGCATGCCGCCGTAGATGGTGCCGTCGGCGATCAGGTCGTCCACTTGCTGGGTCGTCAGGCCGGTCAAGACCTTGCCTTCCTTGTCCATCAAGCCGGCGATGTTGGTGAGCAGCATCAGCTTCTCGGCCTTCAGCGCCTCGGCCACCTTGCCGGCCACGAGGTCAGCGTTGATGTTGTAGGACTCACCGTTGGCACCGACACCGATCGGCGCGATCACCGGAATGAAATCGCCTTTCACCAGCAGGTTCAGCAGGTCGGTGTTGATGCCGATCACTTCGCCCACCTGGCCGATGTCGATGATTTCCGGCTGGGTCATCTCCGGGGTCTTGCGGGTCACGGTGAGCTTCTTCGCCCGGATCAGTTCGGCGTCCTTGCCGGTCAGGCCGATGGCGCTGCCGCCATGGCGGTTGATCAGGTTGACGATGTCTTTGTTCACCTGGCCGCCCAGGACCATCTCCACCACGTCCATGGTCTGGGCGTCGGTCACACGCATGCCGTCGATGAAGTGACTCTCGATGGACAGGCGCTTGAGCAGGTCACCGATTTGCGGGCCGCCACCGTGTACTACCACCGGGTTGATCCCGACGGCTTTCATCAACACGATGTCGCGGGCAAAGCCGGTTTTCAGCTCGTCGCTTTCCATGGCATTGCCGCCGTACTTGATCACCAGCGTCTTGCCGACGTAGCGTCGAATGTAAGGCAACGCTTCGGAAAGGACCTTGGCGGTATTGGCGGCGGCTTCGCGTTCGAGGGTCATTCAGGGCTCCGGTAAAAAATCAGAACGGTAATTGGAGATCAGGGGCAACACGTTTCAACTGGGCGTGGAACACGTCCTTGATGCGCTGCAACTCAGCCTCGGTATCCGCCTCGAAACGCAGCACCAGCACCGGTGTGGTGTTGGATGCGCGAACCAGGCCCCAGCCTTTGGCGTAATCGACTCGCACACCATCAATGCTGGTCAGGTCGGCGCCTTCGCCCCATTGCGCATCGTGCAGTGCGTCAATGATGCTGAATTTGCTCTCCTCGGTCACATGGATATTGATCTCTGGCGTAGAAATATCATTCGGGAAGGTCTGGAACAGCTCCTGCGCGGTCGATTTTTCCTTGCTGAGGATCTCCAGCAGACGAGCGGCGCTGTAAATGCCGTCGTCAAAGCCGAACCAGCGCTCCTTGAAGAACACATGGCCGCTCATTTCGCCGGCCAACAGCGCGCCGGTTTCTTTCATTTTCTTTTTGATCAACGAGTGGCCAGTCTTCCACATTAGCGGGCGACCGCCGTATTCCTTGATCAGCGGTGTGAGGCGGCGGGTGCACTTCACGTCGAAGATAATTTCGGCACCTGGGTTGCGCGCAACCACGTCGCGGGCAAACAGCATCAGCAGGCGGTCCGCAAACACGTTTTCGCCGGTGTCCGTCACCACGCCAACGCGGTCGCCGTCACCGTCGAAGGCCAGGCCGACGTCAGCCCCTGTCTCCTTGACCTTGGCGATCAGGTCCACCAGGTTCTCGGGCTTGCCTGGATCCGGGTGATGGTTCGGGAAGTTGCCGTCTACGTCACAGAACAGTGGGATCACTTCGCAGTTCAGGGCTTCGAGCAGTTGCGGGGCGATCACGCCGGCCGCGCCATTGCCGCAGTCCACCACCACTTTGAGGCGGCGCGCGAGTTTGACGTCGCCGGTGATTTGGTCAGAGTAGCGCTGCAGGATGTCGACTTTGGTGACGCTGCCTTCGCCGCTGGTCAGGTCGTTGGTCTTCAGGCGGGTGTGCAGGGCCTGGATCTGTTCGTTGGCGAGGGTATCGCCAGCGATGACGATCTTGAAGCCGTTGTAGTCCGACGGGTTATGGCTGCCGGTGAGCATCACGCCCGACTTGCCGGCCAGTACGTTGGCTGCGTAGTACAGCGCAGGCGTCGGCACCAGGCCCACGTCGCTGACGTGGCAATCGCTGTCGGCCAGGCCCTGGATCAGTTGCTCGACCAGCTCGGGGCCGGACAGGCGGCCATCACGGCCTACGGAAACGTTGGGCTCGCCCTGTGCCAGGCTCTGGGAGCCAATGGCGCGGCCGATCCAGTAGGCGGTCTCGGCGGTCAGGGTCTTGGGGACCACGCCACGAATGTCATAGGCGCGGAAAATGCTGTCGGGAAATGTCGGGGCGACTCGGGCTGGGTTGCTCATTGCGGGGGGGAACTCCATCGATAAGGGGCTGGGCTGGCCTCAAGGGTGCTGACCGGCAGGCTCAAACTGAAGGGTAAGACGGCGTTTTTGGCATAGAGTTCGTGGTGCAAAAGTGCCATCGGCGCCGAAGCTCCGCCCTTTTGCCCCCTTAATGCCCTGATTTCACTGGGGAAACCTTGCTGGTAAGTTCCGCGCATTCTTCATCCTGAAAGGCCATGCGTTGGCATCAGGCCGGGTGAGGCACCCGGCTTGTTCGGCTAAGTCAATTCAGCTTAGTCAGTGGCTGCCGGAATGCCCGAAGCCACCTGCGCCGCGTTGTGTTTCGTCGAACTCTTCGACCAGCTCGAAGTGCGCCTGCACCACCGGTACCAGCACGAGTTGGGCAATGCGCTCGCCTACGGCGATATTGAACGCGGTCTGGCCACGGTTCCAGCAGGACACCATCAACTCGCCCTGGTAGTCCGAGTCGATCAGCCCCACCAGGTTGCCGAGGACGATGCCGTGTTTGTGGCCCAGGCCGGAGCGCGGCAGGATCAGCGCCGCCAGGCCCGGGTCGCCCACGTAGATCGACAGGCCGGTCGGAATCAGAATGGTCTGGCCTGGCTCAAGCACGGTGTCCTGCTTGAGCATGGCACGCAGGTCGAGGCCGGCGGAGCCTGGAGTGGCGTAGGCCGGCAGCGGGAATTCGTTGCCGATGCGGGGGTCGAGGATCTTGGCTTGCAAAGCGTGCATGGAAATTAAACCTGGTTCAGCCGTTGGGCGATAAAAGAGATCAGTTGGCGGGCAATCTTGCCCTTGCTGGTCTGGGCGAAAACGGTAGCGTGCAACTCGCGGTCGATCACGCTGATGGCATTTTCCTCACTGTTGAAGCCGATGCTCGGGTTGGCGACATCGTTGGCGACAATCAGGTCGAGGTTTTTGTCTTTCAATTTGCGTGCGGCATAGTCCAGCAAATGCTCGGTTTCGGCGGCAAAACCGACGCTGAACGGGCGGTCCTCACGGGTGGCGATGGTCGCCAGGATGTCCGGGTTACGGACCATTTGCAGGAGCAGGCCGTCGCCGCTTGTAGGGTCTTTCTTGAGTTTCTGCGGTGCAACCACCTCGGGGCGGTAGTCCGCTACCGCAGCCGAAGCGATGAACAGGTCGCAGGGAATCGCCGCTTCACAGGCCGCCAGCATGTCGCGGGCGCTGACTACGTCGATTCGGGTGACGCGATCCGGGGTCGGCAGATGCACCGGGCCGGTGATCAACGTCACACGGGCGCCTGCCTCGACCGCCGCTTCCGCCAGGGCAAAGCCCATTTTTCCTGAGCTATGGTTGGTGATGTAGCGCACCGGGTCGATGTTTTCCTGGGTCGGGCCGGCGGTGATCAGCACGTGCTTGCCGGTCAGGGCCAGGTGCTGGAAGCAGTCGGCGGCGCAGTGGGCCAGGTCGGTGGCTTCGAGCATGCGGCCCATGCCCACGTCGCCGCAGGCCTGGCTGCCGGAGGCCGGGCCGAAAACCTTAAGGCCGCGGCTTTGCAGGAGTTGGGTGTTGGCCTGGGTGGCCGGGTCGCGCCACATGGCCTGGTTCATGGCCGGGGCGATCGCGACGGTGGCGTCGGTGGCCAGTACCAGGGTGGTCAGCAGGTCGTCGGCAATGCCTTGGGCCAGGCGGGCGATCAGGTCGGCGGTGGCCGGGGCGATCAGCACCAGGTCGGCCCACTTGGCCAGCTCGATGTGGCCCATGGCGGCTTCGGCCGCAGGGTCCAGCAGGTCGAGGTGAACCGGGTGGCCGGACAAGGCCTGCATGGTCAACGGGGTGATGAATTCACTGCCGCCACGGGTCATGACCACGCGCACTTCGGCGCCTTGGTCGAGAAGCCTGCGAACCAGCTCTGCGCTCTTGTAGGCGGCAATGCCGCCGCCGACGCCGAGAACGATGCGTTTCCGATACAGACGCTGCATTGGCTTGCCTTTCCAGTTCAGTGATGGCGTTGCGATGCCCCCTCCCCAGGTGAAATCGCACGCAAAAAGATGGCCTAAGATACCACAGCGTCCGCCATGCAACAGCGGCGCACATGCACACGGAGGTGCCATGAGTATTCGCGATTGGCCTGCGGCAGAGCGTCCGCGGGAGAAGCTGTTGGAGCTGGGAGCGGAGAACCTTTCCGACGCGGAATTGCTGGCGATTTTCCTGCGCACCGGGGTGTCAGGCAGGAGTGCCGTGGACCTAGCGCGCCATCTGCTGGCGCAATTTGGCAGCCTGCGGGCGCTGATGGAGGCGAGGCAGCCGGTGTTCAGCCAGCATTTGGGGTTGGGGCCGGCGAAGTTCGCCCAGCTTCAAGCCGTACTGGAGATGGCGCGCCGTCATTTGGCCGAACGCCTGCGCAACGATTCGGTGCTGGAAAGCCCGGAGGCCGTGCGCGACTACCTCAAGGCACTGCTGCGCCACGAGCCTCACGAGATATTCGGCTGCCTGTTTCTCGACGCCAAGCATCGAGTGCTGGGCTTCGAAAAGCTGTTTCAAGGCACCATCGACAACGCCATCGTCTACCCGCGACAAGTGGTGAAGCGCGCGCTGGACTACAACGCCGCGGCGCTGATCCTGTGCCACAACCATCCTTCCGGCAGCCCCGAGCCCAGCATCGCTGATCGAAAATTGACCAAGGTGCTGCAAAAGGCGCTGGAGATGGTGGACGTGCGTGTGCTGGACCACATCATTGTGGGGGAGGGTGACCCGCTGTCGATGGCGGAATTTGGGTGGATGTAGGGGCTGGCATGCCAGCCCCTGGCAGGGGTCAGGGCTTGACGCTGACCTTGGAGTAATCCTGGCGCCCGAACGGGCTCACCTGATACCCCTCGACATTCTTGCGGGTCAGCGCAAACGCGGTCGGGTGCGCCAGTGGCAGCCAGAGCGCCTGCTGCTGGATCTGCGCCTGTGCCTGCTGGTACAGCTTGCTGCGCACACCTTGTTCGCTAGTGGTCTTGCCGGCGCTGATCAGCTTGTCCAGCGCCGGGTCGCAGTAGCGGGCGAAGTTGGTGCCGGACTTCACGGCCGCGCAGGAGAACTGCGGCGTCAGGAAGTTATCCGGGTCGCCGTTGTCACCGGCCCAGCCCATGAACAGCAAGTCGTGCTCGCCGGCCTTGGCGCGGCGGATCAGTTCGCCCCACTCGATCACACGGATTTCAGCCTGGATGCCGACCTTGGCCAGGTCCGCCTGCAGCAGTTGTGCGCCCAGGCTGGGGTTGGGGTTCAGCAGGCTGCCCGACGGCCGGGTCCAGATCGTGGTCTTGAAGCCATCCTTGAGCCCGGCGCGATCCAGCAGTTGCTTGGCCTTGGCAATGTCCTGCGGATAGCCCGGCAGGTCCTTGGCATAGCTCCAGGTATTGGGTGGGTAAGGGCCGTTGGCGGCTTCGGCGGTGCCTTCGAATACGGCCTTCAGATAGCTGGCCTTGTCGAAGGCCAGGTTGATCGCCTGGCGAACTTCCGGCTTGTCCAGTGGCGGATGCTGGCTGTTGATGGCGACAAACGCGGTCATGAAGGCCGCGGTTTTCTCGATCTTCAGGTCGGCGTCTTTCTGGGCGGCATCAATATCCAGGGGCTTGGGCGACAAGGCGATCTGGCACTCGTCGCGACGCAGTCTCTGCAGGCGCACGTTGGCGTCCGGGGTGATCGCAAAGATCAGGTTATCTACCGCAGGCTTGCCGGCGAAGTAATCCGGGTTGGCCTTGTAGCGAATCGTCGCGTCCTTCTGGAAGCGCCCGAAAATGAACGGCCCGGTGCCGATAGGCTGGCTGTTGAGCTTCTCCGGGGTGCCGGCCTTGAGCAGTTTGTCGGCATATTCCGCCGGGTAGATCGAGGCAAAGCCCATGCTCAAGGCGGCGAGGAAGGTCGAATCGGCGTGGTCCAGGGTGAAGCGCACGGTCAGCGGGTCGAGGGCGTCGATCTTCTTGATCAGCGTGGGCAACTGCAGCGACTGGGCGTGGGGGAAGCCGCTCTGGGCGATCTTGTGCCAGGGGTTGGCCGGGTCGAGCATGCGCTCGAAGCTGAAGCGCACGTCTTCGGCGGTCAGGCTGCGGCTTGGCGTGAAGTAGTCAGTGCGGTGGAATTTAACGTCCGGGTGCAGCTTGAAGGTGTAGGTGAGGCCGTCCGGCGACACTTCCCAGCTGTCCGCGAGGCTCGGGACCAGCTTGCCGCTGGTGGCGTCGAAGTCCACCAGGCGGTTCATCAATACGTCTGCCGAGGCGTTGGTGGTGGTCAGCGAGTTGTATTGCACCACGTCGAAGCCTTCGGGGCTGGCTTCGGTGCAGACGCTCAGGGTAGTGGCCGCCTGGGCGTGTGCAGCAATAAAAAGAGGGGCTAGCAATAGCGGTAGGGCAGCGAGGCGCATATTCGGTTTCCTTTGCAGATCGAAGGCCCATCTGCGAGTGCAGTCTGGAAAAGTCCTACCGTAGTGGGCTGATTGACAAATGACTAGCCCATTTTTGCCTGTGCTTTTGCCGCAAATACTGTTTTGATGGCGCCTCAGGTCGTTTTGCCGAGCACTTTGCAGTGCGCGCGGGCGCTGTAAATCATTCTGTGCGACGAGCGGTTAGCTTCTATAGCGGCCCACCCTGGCAACGGTTCAGGCGTCCATGGCCTGGATTTACGCGTATAAAAGTACACGGCCTGTTGTTGCACTGGGGTCTTTCTGGTATAAAGCAGCGCTCTTTTCTAGGGGCCCGGTTCCTTCGCTAGTAGGTGTAGCCGGTAAGACCCTAAAGAAACGCGGCGCCTGGCGCCAAATGACTGAGAGATTAAGCGGCCAACCCATGCCGGGTTGGGCATGTGGTTTTAGAGGGCTGAGGCATGTCGAGAGTCTGTCAAGTTACCGGTAAGGGTCCGGTGACTGGGAATAACATTTCCCACGCAAACAACAAAACCCGTCGTCGTTTCCTGCCAAACCTGCAGCATCACCGCTTTTGGGTTGAAGAAGAGAAACGTTTTGTTCGTCTGCGCGTATCTGCCAAAGGCATGCGTGTTATCGACAAGCGCGGCATCACTGTCGTGCTGGCCGAACTGCGCCGCGACGGCAAAATCTAAGGAGCTAAATCATGCGTGAATTGATTCGAATGATCTCTAGCGCCGGTACTGGTCACTTCTACACTACCGACAAGAACAAGCGTACTACCCCGGACAAGCTCGAAAAGAAAATGTTCGACCCGCGCGTTCGCAAGCACGTGATCTACAAAGAAGGCAAAATCAAGTAATTGGTTTTCTTTCTTGTGAAAAAAAGCCCGTATCTCACGATGCGGGCTTTTTTTTGTGCCTGATAATTGATCAGGCCTTTTCTTCGAACACCACGTAGATCTTGCGGCAGGGTTCCAGCACTTCCCAGGTGCCGCTGAAGCCGGCCGGAATGACGAAGCGATCACCGGCCCGCAAGGTCTTGGCGTTGCCGTCGGCATCGCGCAACACCGAAACACCCTGCACGATCTCGCAATACTCATGCTCGGTGTAGTTGACCTTCCATTGTCCGACTTCACCTTCCCAGACCCCGGCGCTCATCTGGCCGCACGGACTGTTGTAGTGGTTGTAGACGGTTTGCTCCGGGTCGCCCTTGAGGATTTTCTCCGCAGCCGGACGGTAGCGATCAGGCTCGGTCCTGGCCTGGCTGAAGTCGACGATATTCTGGATGTTCATGGGCGTGTCCCGTCTGGCCTGCGGTTGGAGAGCTCAAAGTCTATGTTTATTAAAATGAACATCGCAAGGGCGTTTGCTGCCGTTATGTCAAATATATTGAAACATCCATCGCCGCTGGTTTAGGGTGGCAGCTGCCTTGAGCCGAACAGCTGGCTGGCCGGGCAAGAATTCTTCGAAGGTGCCTGGGTACATCGCCCGGCCCTTGTATTCAATAAGAGGAGGACACTCGCATGACCACCCTGACCCGTGCCGACTGGGAACAACGCGCCAAGGATCTGAAGATCGAAGGCCGCGCCTACATCAATGGCGAATACACCGCCGCCGTTTCCGGCGACACGTTCGAATGCCTGAGCCCAGTCGATGGCCGCCTGCTGGCAACCGTTGCCAGCTGTGACGTCGCCGACGCCCAGCGTGCCGTAGAAAACGCCCGTGCCACGTTCAATTCCGGTGCATGGTCGCGCCTGGCGCCAGCCAAGCGCAAAGCCACCATGATCCGTTTCGCCGGCCTGCTCAAGGCCAACGCCGAAGAGCTGGCACTGCTTGAAACCCTGGACATGGGCAAGCCGATCAGCGACTCCCTGAACATCGACGTCCCAGGCGCGGCGCAAGCGCTGAGCTGGAGCGGCGAGGCCATCGACAAGATCTACGATGAAGTCGCAGCAACCCCTCACGACCAGCTGGGCCTGGTGACCCGTGAGCCCGTCGGCGTTGTCGCGGCCATCGTGCCGTGGAACTTCCCGCTGATGATGGCCTGCTGGAAACTCGGGCCGGCGTTGTCCACCGGTAACTCGGTGATCCTCAAGCCATCTGAAAAATCACCGCTGACTGCCATCCGCATCGCTGCCCTCGCGGTTGAAGCCGGCATCCCGAAAGGCGTGTTCAACGTGCTGCCGGGTTATGGCCACACCGTGGGCAACGCCCTGGCGTTGCACATGGACGTCGACACCCTGGTGTTCACCGGTTCCACCAAGATCGCCAAGCAACTGCTGATTCGCTCCGGCGAGTCGAACATGAAGCGCGTCTGGCTGGAAGCTGGCGGCAAGAGCCCGAACATCGTGTTTGCCGATGCCCCGGACCTGCAAGCCGCCGCCGAATCCGCGGCCGGCGCCATCGCCTTCAACCAGGGCGAAGTGTGCACCGCCGGTTCGCGCCTGCTGGTGGAGCGTTCGATCAAGGATAAATTCCTGCCGCTGGTGATCGAGGCCCTCAAGGCCTGGAAGCCGGGCAACCCGCTGGACCCGGCCACCACGGTCGGTGCGCTGGTGGATACCCAGCAGATGAACACCGTGCTGTCGTACATCGAAGCCGGGCATGCCGATGGCGCCAAGCTGGTGGCCGGCGGCAAGCGCACGCTGCAGGAAAGCGGTGGCACCTATGTCGAGCCGACGATTTTCGACGGCGTGACCAACGCCATGAAGATCGCCCAGGAAGAAATCTTCGGCCCGGTGCTGTCGGTGATTGCCTTCGACAGCGTGGAAGAAGCCATCGCGATCGCCAACGACACCCAATACGGCCTGGCCGCTGCGGTGTGGACGTCGAACATCTCCAAGGCACACCTGACCGCCAAGGCACTGCGTGCCGGCAGCGTATGGGTCAACCAGTACGATGGCGGCGACATGACCGCACCGTTCGGTGGTTTCAAGCAGTCGGGTAACGGCCGCGACAAGTCGCTGCACGCGTTCGACAAGTACACCGAGCTGAAGGCGACCTGGATCAAGTTGTAAGCCTCCAGGAACACCGCTGTAAAAAATGTGGGAGCGGGCTTGCTCGCGAATGAGGTATCACAGTCGCTGATGTATTGACTGGTACACCGCATTCGCGAGCAAGCCCGCTCCCACACTGTTTTGTGTGATCTCCAAATCATCCACAGGAGCGTGGAAATGCGTTGGGCGACCTATTTCGCCGTGTTGGCGTCGGTCTTGAGCGTGGGCCTGGCCTTGGGCGTGAGCATGCCGCTGGTGTCCCTGCGCCTGGAAAGCTGGGGCTATGGCAGCTTCGCCATCGGAGTCATGGCGGCGATGCCGGCCTTCGGTGTGCTGCTGGGTGCCAAGGTCTCCAGCGGCCTGGCCTCGCGCCTGGGCACGGCGAACCTGATGCGCCTGTGCCTGTGGGCGGGGGCGATTTCCATCGGCTTGCTGGCGGTATTGCCCAGCTACCCGGTATGGCTGGTGTTGCGGCTGATGATCGGGGTGATCCTGACCATCGTGTTTATCCTCGGCGAAAGCTGGATCAACCAACTGGTGATCGAACGCTGGCGCGGCCGTCTGGTGGCGCTGTATGGCTGCAGCTATGCCTTGAGCCAGCTGTCGGGCCCGTTGCTGCTGGGCGCGCTGGGTACGGACAACGATATTGGCTTCTGGGTGGGTGTCGGCCTGCTGACGTGCTCGCCGATCCTGCTGCTGGGCCGTTCCGGTGCGCCGACTGCCGAGTCTTTCAGCGTGACCTTTGGCGACCTGCTGCGCTTCTGCCAGGGATTGCCGGCGATTGCCTGGGCGGTGGCGTTGTTCGCCGCATTCGAGGCGATGATTCTTACGTTGTTGCCGGTGTATTGCCTGCAACAGGGTTTCACCGCCGAGATTGCTCTGGCGATGGTCAGCACGGTGGTGGTCGGTGATGCGTTGCTGCAACTGCCGATTGGCGCGCTGGCGGACTACCTGCCTCGGCGCACGCTGTTTCTCGGCTGCGCGCTGATGCTGCTGGTGACGAGCCTGGCGATTCCGCTATTGCTCGATACGCTGCTGATCTGGCCGGTGTGGGTGCTGTTCGGGGCCAGCGCCGGCGGGTTATTCACCCTGTCGCTGATCCTGATTGGCGAGCGCTACCGCGACGACGCGCTGGTGCGCGCCAATGCGCATATCGCGCAGCTGTGGGGCATTGGCTGCCTGATCGGCCCGCTGGTGGCCGGTGCCGGCAGCCAGTGGATCAGCGGGCATGCGTTACCGTTGTTGATGGCGGCGGGGGCGTTGGGGTTGGTGATCCTGTTGCTGCGCCAAGGTGCATTCGGCGCCACACAACCCGCCTGAACTTGAAATGCGATCACCTGTGGGAGCCGGGCTTGCCCGCGATGGCGGAGTGTCAGCACCGGGTACGTAAACTGACACTCCGCCATCGCAGGCAAGCCAGCTCCCACAGGTCCCGTCGCTGTTCTTAAAGCATGCGTTCCAGCCCGACGGATGTAGCAAACCAGGCATTGAACCGGCGCCACCAACTGCCGGGTTCGCGGGTCAGGGTGTGCAGTTGGCCGTTGTCTTCGGTCACCCATACCACCTGGCCATCCTGCAGCTTCGCCTGATAGCTCAACGGGGGCGCCATGCCCTCCAGTGCCAGGCTGCGCACGTGTTCCGCCAGTTCGGGACTGTCCACCAGCACCCCGACTTCGGTGTTCCACAGCACCGAGCGCGGGTCGAAGTTGAATGAGCCGATGAAGGATTTCTCCCGATCAAAGATGATCGCCTTGCTGTGCAGGCTGGAATCCGAACCGTGGAATGTACCTTTGCGGAACAGATGAGGGCCGCTGCCGCCACCGTCTCCCGGCTGGCGGCGCAACTCGTATAGCTTCACCCCGTGTTCCAGCAGCGCCTTGCGATAGGGCGCATAACCGCCGTGCACGGCCGGTACGTCGGTGGCTTCCAGGGAATTGGTCAGCAGGCTTACCGATACGCCGGCGTCCGCACGCCCGGTCAGGTACACCAGCCCGGGCTGCCCGGGCACGAAGTAAGCCGAAATCATCATCAGCTCATGGCTGACACCTTCCAACTCCGGCGCCAGTTGGGTCGTCAGCAGCAGCCGTGGATCCGGATCGGCCTTGGCCAGCACCTTGCTCGGCGCATCCCACAGTGCCTGGTTCCAGGCCCAGATCAGCTCGCGACGCCAGATGTCCATGCGCGGCTGGGTCTTGTAGGTGCGCAGGCGGTTGTACAGGGCATGGTTTTGTTGGCGAGACTCGGCAAGGGAATCTTCCAGGCGTACGCGGGCGCTGGCCAGGTCGCCTTTGGAAGCGCTGCTGACGAAGTCACCAATGGGTTTGCTCAGGGCACTGTTCCAGTACTGATCGAAACTGTGGCCCAGTTGCTCGGCCACCGGGCCCACGCTGAGCATGTCGATATCGGTGAAGTTGAGGTTGGGCTCGGCGTCGAAATACTCATCCCCCAGGTTGCGCCCGCCGACGATGGCCACGCTGTTGTCTGCCAGCCACAGCTTGTTGTGCATGCGCCGGTGTTGCAGCGACAGGTCGAACAGCCGCGCCATGGCCCGCGTCACGCCGGTGCTGCGGCCCAGGTGCAGCGGGTTGAACAGGCGAATCTGGATCTGCGGGTGGGCGGCGAGGGTGGCGATGATCTGGTCCAGGCCGTCGCTGGTGGTGTCGTCCAGCAGGATGCGCACGCGCACGCCACGGTCGGCGGCCTTGAGCAGTTCATCCACGAGCATGCGGGTGCTGATGCCGTCGTGGACGATGTAGTACTGCAAGTCGAGGCTGGTCTGGGCGTTGCGGATCAGTTCGGCGCGGGCCATGAAGGCTTCGCTGCTGTTGGGCAGCAGGCGGAACCCGGAGCGGCCTTTGTAGGGAGCGGCCTGGGCCTGGATCGAGCGGCCGAAGGAAGATTCGCTGGCCGGCAGCGCCTCGCTGGGTGTGCGTGGCGCGTCGATGGTGGCGCAGCCGCCCAGGGCCAGGATGCCCAGCAGGAAAAACGGTAATAGCCGGTGGGTCATCAATGACATGGGTTCCGAATCAGGGCGATTGTCGGCATATGACGGCTATTTCCCGCAAAAGGTCAGTCCATCGCTTCGGCCAGCAACCGGATGGCGGTCGCGCCGACCTTGCGTACAGCCTCTTCAATCTGCGGCGTTGGTTTGGCAGCGTAGTTCATGCGCAGGCAGTTCCTGTACTTGCCGGAGGCGGAAAAGATACTTCCCACGGCAATCTGTACACCTTCATCCACCAGCAGCCGGTTGAGTTTCAGGGTATCGAAGCCTTCCGGCAGTTCCACCCACAGCATGAAACTGCCCTGGGGGCGGCTGGCGCGGGTGCCCGCCGGGAAATAGCGGCTGACCCAATCGAGCATCAGGTCGCGATTGCGCTGGTATTGCGTGCGCATCCGCCGCAAATGTGGCTCGAAATGTCCACCTTTCAGAAACTCGGCAATTGCGATCTGCGGCTGGGTCGCGGTGGAGCCGGTGCTGATGTATTTCATGTGCAGCACACGCTCCAGATAGCGACCGGGTGCGACCCAGCCAATCCGCAGGCCGGGTGCGAGGGTCTTCGAGAAAGAGCTGCACAGTACGACGCGGCCATCTTCGTCGAAGGACTTGATGGTGCGTGGCCGCGGGTAGCTGTAGGCCAGTTCGCCATACACGTCGTCTTCGATGATCGCCACGTCAAAGCGCTGGGCCAGGGTCAGCAGTGCGCGTTTGCGCGACTCCGGCATGATGTAGCCCAGTGGGTTGTTGCAGTTGGGGGTCAACTGTATGACTTTGATCGGCCATTGTTCCAGTGCCAGTTCCAGCGCTTCCAGGCTGATACCGGTGAGTGGGTCGGTGGGGATTTCCAGGGCTTTCATGCCCAGGCCCTTCAGGGTTTGCATGGCGCCGTGGAAGCTTGGCGAGTCGACGGCAACGATGTCGCCGGGCTCGCAAATGGCGTGGATGCTGGCGGACAGGGCCTCGTGGCAGCCGGTGGTGATCACCAGGTCCTGGGGCGTCAGTTGGCAGCCTGAATCGAGCATCAGGCGGGCAATCTGTTCACGCAGGTCCAGGTTGCCGTGGATAGTGTCGTAATACAGCCCCGGCATGTCCTGGCGCCGACTGATCCGGGCGAGGCTGCGTAGCAGGGGTTTCATGGTCGGCGACAATACATCCGGCATGCCCCGGCCCAACTGTATGGCGTCTTTGCGTGGCACCGCGCGGATCAGCTCCAGCACTTGGTCCCACTGGGAAATTTCCACCGGGCGCTGGGCCGGGCGGCCTACGGCGGGCAATGCCGGCAAGTCGCGGCCCACCGGTACGAAGTAGCCGGATTTGGGTTTGGGCATCGCCAGGCCGTTGTCTTCCAGTACGCGGTAGGCCTGCTGCACGGTGCTCAGGCTGACCCCATGCTCCACACTCAAGGCCCGAACTGACGGCAATCTGTCGCCCGGGCGATAGAAGCCCTGCTCGATGCGCGTGCCCAACAGTTCGGCGAGGTTGACGTATAGGGTCATGGCGGTGCTTCCCGGTTACCAGTACAGATAGGCTGAAAATACAGGATTCAGCGGCCGATAGGCAGTATCTGTATGGATTTAATACAGGGTGGTTGAATCTGTCATGGTTTTACGCGCCGGCTCATCCTACGTACTCATGGCAACACGTTAATGAGGGGCAGGAAAATGAGCGGTATGAGCGATGTGCGGTTGGCGTTACACAGTCAGGAACTGGAAGCCGGGCAGGAGCGGCGCATGGCGGCGCGTACCAAGGCCCCCACACTCAGTTCATGGGCGTTGTTCTGGCACCGCATGCATACGCGCAAAACCTTGCTGGAGCTGACCCCCGAGCAACTGCGAGACGTAGGCTTGAGTGCCGAGCAGGCGCGCCGGGAAGGCTTGAAGCCCTTCTGGCGCGGCTGATTCAGACCAGTTCTTTCAATCGGTGCCAGAGCATTCCCAGCGCCAGCAGCGGCGAGCGCAAATGCTTGCCGCCCGGGAAAGTGATGTGCGGCACCTTGGCAAACAGATCAAAGCGCCCGCTTTGCTGGCCGCTGATGGCTTCGCCCAACAGCTTGCCTGCCAGGTGGGTGGCATTGAGGCCGTGGCCGGCATAGGCCTGGGCGAAATACACATTGGGCTGGTCGGCCAGCCGGCCAATCTGCGGCAGGCGGTTGGCGCCAATGCCGATCATCCCGCCCCACTGGTAGTCGATTTTCACGTTGGCCAGTTGTGGGAACACCTGCAGCATTTTCGGACGCATGTAGGCACCGATGTCCTTCGGATCCCGTCCGGAGTAATGGCAGGCACCGCCGAACAGCAAGCGTCGGTCGGCGGACAGCCGGAAGTAATCCACCGTCACCCGCTGGTCACACACCGCCATGTTTTGCGGCAGCAACTCGGCTGCCTGGGCTTCGCTCAAGGGCTCGGTGGCGATGATGTAGCTGCCGGCGGGCAGCACCTTGCCGCTCAGATGCGGGTTGAGGCCGTTCAAATAAGCATTGCAGCCCAGCACCAGGGTCTTGGCGCGCACATTGCCCTGGGCGGTGTGAACGTTGACCTCCGGGCCGTAATCGATCCGAACCGCCTCGGAATGCTCGAACAACTGGACGCCCAACTGCTGTGCAGCGGCTGCCTCGCCGAGAGCGAGGTTCAGCGGGTGCAGGTGGCCGGAGCCCATGTCGATCATGCCGCCAACATAGCGGTTGGAGCCGATCACACTGCGCATCTCGCTGGCTTGCAGCAGGCGCACTTCATGGCGATAGCCAAGGCCTTGCAGCTCTTCGGCGTCGGCGGCCAGGTGTTCCAGGTCGCGGGGTTTGTTGGCCAGGTCGCAGTAGCCCCAGGTCAGGTCGCAGGCGATCTGCGAACGTTCGACCCGCTGGCGCACGATTTCCACGGCTTCCAGGCCCATCAGTTTCATCTGGCGCACGCCCTCGGTGCCGATGACGTTGGTGAACTGATCCAGGCCATGACCGACGCCACGAATCAGTTGCCCGCCATTGCGCCCGCTGGCGCCCCAGGCAATCTTGCGGGCTTCCAGCAGGACCACGCTGAAACCCCGTTCGGCCAGTTCCAGGGCGGCGTTGAGCCCCGAAAAGCCGCCGCCGACCACGCACACATCGGCCACGATTTCACCTGTCAGCACCGGATAATCAGGCTGCGGGAAACTGCTGGCGGCGTAGTAGGAATTGGCGTGCCGGGCGCTGGCGGTCATGGGGAGCATCCCTGTTTGGAAAATTTGACGCAGGATACAGCGGTCGGGCGAAGCTGTCTCACCGGGGGCTTTTAGGGCAGAATCCACGCCTATTCGCCGTTCGGTCCCTGTGTCGATGAGTTGCAACAGTCAGAAAGTCAACGCGCTGCGCCGGCAGATTCCCTCGTTCGAGTGTGTCCCGGGTTGCCACGACTGCTGTGGGCCGGTGACCACGTCCACCGAGGAAATGTCGCGCCTGCCGCGCAAGACCGCTGCCGAGCAGGAAGCGGCGATGGACGAGCTCAACTGCGTGCACCTTGGCCCCAATGGCTGCACCGTGTACGACGAGCGCCCGCTGATTTGCCGCTTGTTCGGCACCACGCCAACCTTGCCATGCCCCAACGACCGCCGCCCGGTGGAGTTGATCCACCCACGGGTGGAAAAGCAGATTCATGCGTACATGGCGTCGACGCGTCAGGTATTGGTCTAGCGGATGTCCCCGATCAACTAGTGTGGGAGCGGGCTTGCTCGCGAATGCGGTGGATCAGTCAATACATCAGGTGACTGACACTCCGCATTCGCGAGCAAGCCCGCTCCCACATTGGCCTGTGGTGCTGTCTTAATCCGGGATCGGCAGGTTCAGGCTCTCTTTCACCTCTTCCATCACGATATAGCTCTTGGACTCCCGAACGTGGGGCAGCTTGAGCAGGATATCGCCGAGCAACTTGCGGTACGACGCCATCTCCGAAATGCGCGCCTTCACCAGATAGTCGAAATCCCCCGACACCAGGTGGCACTCCAGCACGTGGGGCAGTTTCAGCACGGCGCGTCGGAATTCTTCAAAGGTGTCGCCGGACTTGTAGTCGAGGCTGATCTCGACAAACACCAGCAGGCTGCCCTTCAGATGCTGCGGGTTGAGCCGGGCGTTGTAGCCCATGATGATCCCTTCGCGCTCCAGGCGCCGGACCCGCTCGGTGCACGGCGTGGTCGACAGCCCGACCTTTTCCCCCAGTTCAGTAAACGAAATTCGCCCGTCGGCCTGCAGGATGCGCAGGATGTTGCGGTCGATCTTGTCCAGCTCCCGCTTGGTCTGAGTGTTGGTCCGCATAGGGGATGCTCCTCCGTGAAAAGGGTTTTTGCCGAGAATTGTCGCCAAATATAGGCAGTTATATAGTGAAATGCACTGGTGATTGCTTTTTATACTGCCCACATCTTTGTGCTGAACAACAAACGTCAGCGGTCAAGCCGTGATGAGGGAATAAAAATGCGCGTTCTGGTCTTGGGTAGCGGTGTCATTGGCGTGGCCAGTGCCTACTATTTGGCACGAGCTGGTTTTGAAGTGGTCGTGGTCGACCGTCAGCCGGCTGTGGCCATGGAGACCAGTTTCGCCAACGCCGGGCAGATCTCGCCAGGCTACGCCTCGCCATGGGCTGCGCCGGGTGTGCCGCTCAAGGCTATCAAATGGCTGTTGGAGCGCCATGCGCCCCTGGCGATCAAGGCCACCGCCGATATCGACCAGTACTTGTGGATGGCGCAGATGCTGCGCAACTGCACCGCCAGCCGTTATGCGGTGAACAAGGAGCGCATGGTGCGCCTGTCCGAGTATAGCCGCGACTGCATCGACGAACTGCGCGCCGAGACCGGCATTGCCTATGAAGGCCGCACTCTGGGGACTACCCAGCTGTTCCGCACCCAGGCCCAACTGGACGGTGCCGCCAAGGACATCGCGGTATTGAAAGAGTCCGGTGTGCCTTACGAGCTGCTGGACCGCGCCGGCATTGCCCGGGTTGAACCAGCCCTGGCCAGCGTCACCGATATCCTCGCCGGTGCCCTGCGCCTGCCGAACGACCAGACCGGCGACTGTCAGATGTTTACCACCCGCCTTGCCGACATGTGCAAGCAACTGGGTGTCGAATTCCGCTTCGAGCAAGATATCCAGCGCCTGGACTACGCCGGTGACCGGATCAACGGCGTGTGGATCGACGGCAAGCTGGAAACTGCCGACCGCTACGTGCTGGCCCTCGGCAGCTACTCGCCGAAGCTGCTCAAGCCGCTGGGAATCAAGGCGCCGGTGTACCCGCTCAAGGGTTACTCGATGACCGTGCCGATCACCAACCCGGCGATGGCCCCGACCTCGACCATTCTCGATGAGACCTACAAGGTCGCGATCACCCGTTTTGACAACCGCATCCGCGTCGGTGGCATGGCTGAGATAGCCGGTTTTGACCTGTCGCTGAACCCACGCCGGCGGGAAACCCTGGAGATGATCGTCAACGACCTTTATCCTCAGGGCGGTGATTTGAGCCAGGCCAGTTTCTGGACCGGCCTGCGCCCGACCACGCCAGACGGCACGCCGATTGTCGGTGCTACCCCGTTCAAAAACCTGTTCCTGAACACCGGCCACGGCACCCTCGGTTGGACCATGGCCTGTGGCTCTGGTCGTTTGCTGGCCGACCTGATGGCGAAGAAAACCCCGCAAATCAGTGCCGAAGGCCTCGATATTTCCCGTTATGGCAACCACCAGGAGTCTGCAAAACATGTCAATCCAGCGCCAGCTCACCAATGAGCGCATGAGCCAGATCGTTGTTCACAGCGGTACCGTGTATCTGGCAGGGCAGGTCGGCGACGACATGAGTGCCGGGATTGAACAGCAGACCCGCGAAACCCTCGTCAATATTGAGCGTTTGCTGGACCTGGCCGGTACCGACAAGACCAAGCTGCTGTCGGTGACCATCTACCTGAAAGACATTGACGCCGATTTCGCCGGGATGAACGCGGTATGGGACAAGTGGCTGCCAAAAGGCGTCGCGCCGGCCCGTGCCACGGTTGAAGCGAAACTCTGCGAACCGGAAATCCTGGTGGAGCTGTCGGTTGTGGCCGCTCTGCCGTAAGCAAAAAATCCTCTCCCGGTGCCTGCGTTGTCAGCGGGTACCGGTTTTTTCTTCCCACCGCCGCCTAGAAGCCTGCCGCCATGCGTCCTGCCCGTGCCCTGATCGACCTCCAAGCCCTGCGCCATAACTACCAACTGGCCCGTGAAGTCACGGGTGGGGCCAAGGCCCTCGCCGTGATCAAGGCGGATGCCTACGGCCACGGTGCCGTGCGTGTTGCCCAGGCGCTGGAAGCCGAGGCGGACGGGTTTGCCGTGGCCTGCATCGAGGAAGCGCTGGAGCTGCGGGCCGCCGGGATTCGCGGGCCGGTGCTGTTGCTCGAAGGTTTTTTCGAAGCCGACGAGCTGCCGCTGATCATCGAGCATGATTTCTGGTGCGTGGTGCATTCGCTGTGGCAGCTGGACGCGATTGAACAGGCGCAACTCAGCAAGCCGCTGACCGTCTGGCTCAAGCTTGATTCGGGCATGCACCGCGTTGGCTTGCACCCCAAGGATTATCACGACGCTTACCAGCGCCTGCTGGCCAGCGGCAAAGTCGCGAAGATCGTGCTGATGAGCCACTTCGCCCGCGCCGATGAGCTGGACAGCACCAGCAGCGAAGAGCAAGTAGCGGTGTTTGAAGCGGCGCGCCAGGGCTTGTCGGCCCAGGTCAGCCTGCGCAACTCGCCGTCGGTGCTGGGCTGGCCGAACGTTTCCAGTGACTGGGTACGCCCGGGCATCATGCTCTACGGCGCCACGCCGTTTGGCGAAGGCCAGGCCATCGCCGCGCGTTTGCAGCCGGTGATGACCCTCGAATCGAAAGTCATCTGCGTACGTGAACTGCCGGCCGGCGAACCTGTGGGCTACGGCGCCAGGTTCATTACCCCGAAACCGATGCGCATCGGGGTAGTTGCCATGGGCTACGCCGACGGCTACCCGCGCCACGCACCTACCGGCACCCCGGTGCTGGTGGCCGGCCAGCGCAGCCAGTTGCTGGGCCGTGTGTCGATGGACATGCTGTGTGTCGACCTGACCGACGTGCCCCAGGCCGGGCTCGGTTCCACCGTCGAATTGTGGGGCAAAAACATCCTCGCCAGTGACGTTGCCACCGCCGCCGACACCATTCCGTACCAGATCTTCTGCAACCTGCGCCGAGTGCCACGGCTCTATTCCGGCGCTTGAGCGGCACCCACGAATGGCAGATCCCGGGATTTAGGCCAAAGTGTTGTAAATACTGAACGCTGTCGCCATGATAACGCTCAATTACAACAACGCCTGAATCCTAGGAGGCTCCTGCATTGGACGTCGGCGAACGACTGCAATCCATCCGTAAACTGAAAGGTCTTTCCCAGCGTGAGCTAGCCAAGCGCGCGGGCGTCACCAACAGCACCATTTCGATGATCGAAAAAAACAGTGTCAGCCCCTCCATCAGCTCCTTGCGCAAGGTGCTGGGCGGCATTCCCATGTCGATGGTGGAGTTCTTTTCCGAGGAGATCCTCCAGGAAAAACCGACCCAGATCGTCTATAAAGCCAATGAGCTGATCGATATCTCCGACGGCGCCGTCACCATGAAACTGGTGGGCCGCGCGCATCCGAGCCGGGCGATTGCGTTCCTCAACGAGATCTACCCGCCAGGTGCTGATACCGGCGAAGAGATGCTCACCCATGAGGGCGAGGAAACCGGGATCCTGGTGGAAGGTCGCCTGGAACTGGTGGTCGGCCTTGAAACTTTTGTGCTCGAAGCCGGCGATAGCTACTACTTTGAAAGCACCAAGCCGCACCGTTTTCGCAATCCGTTCGAAGTGCCGGCGCGACTAATCAGCGCAGCCACACCCGCGAACTTTTAAGAAAAGAGGCGTCCTGCCTATGTCGCAGAGACGCCCGTAGCAGCATTCTGTCCTGCTGAATCTCCCCTTGGTTAATAGGGTTGTTTCGGCGGGGCGGGCTAACCGTTATACTTTCGCCGCCTGCGAAACCGTGGCCGCAGGCGTGAATAGCCACCATTGAGGGTGAACGCGTGAACCTAATTATGAAAATGCTGGCTGCACCAGCAACCGTACTGGCCCTATGGGCTGTCAGCGCTCAAGCTGCGACCAATGATGATATTGCCAAGCGCCTGGAGCCTGTAGGCCAGGTGTGCGTTCAGGGGCAAGAGTGCAAGGGGATGGAAGTGGCAGTGGCTGCGGGCGGCGGCGGCGGTGCGAAATCGCCGGATGACGTAATCGCCAAGCACTGCAACGCTTGCCACGGTACCGGCCTGTTGGGCGCACCGAAAATCGGTGATACCGCCGCCTGGAAAGACCGCGCGGACCATCAGGGTGGCCTCGATGGCCTGCTGGCCAAGGCCATTACCGGTCTGAACGCCATGCCGCCAAAAGGCACCTGCGCCGATTGCTCGGATGCCGAGCTTAAAGGCGCGATCGAGAAGATGTCGGGTCTGAAATAAACCGATCTTCGCCAAAAGAGCCGCTGACCAGCGGCTTTTTTGTGCCCGCGATTTGCCTTTTGAGGCTGTTCTTTGCAGCAAAGACCCGGCAAGCTCGGTCCAACCCCAATTCATGGAATGTTCGGGAGAAGTCGGATGGTGCAGTTGTGTTCAATCGAGCAAGCAGTCGACGACGTACTGGCACGGCTGCCGGCGCATATTCACATGGGCATGCCCCTGGGCCTGGGCAAACCCAACCGGTTCGTCAACGCGCTGTACCGGCGTATCGCCAAGCTGCCGGACCGGGCGCTGACCATCTACACAGCCCTGGCCCTGGGTCGCCCTACCTTGGGCGATGGTTTGCAGAAGCGCTTTCTCGAGCCCTTTATCGAACGGGTCTTCGGTGACTATCCCGAGCTGGACTTCCTCGCCGCACTGCGCAAGGACAGCCTGCCGTCGAACATTCACGTGCAGCAGTTCTTCATGCAGCCCGGCAGTTTGCTTCACAGCCTTTCGGCGCAGCAGAATTACGTCAGCAGCAACTACAGCCACGCTGCCCGTGATATCAATGCCGCCGGCCTGAACCTCGTCGCGCAATTGGTGGCCAGCAGCGCTGAACATCCGGATCGCCTGAGCCTGAGCTGCAACCCCGACATCACCCTCGACCTGTTGCCGATGATCGCCAAGCGCCGCGAGGCCGGTGAAACCATCCTGGTGGTGGGCCAGGTTCACAGTGATTTGCCCTACATGCCCGGCGACGCCGAGCTGGGCATGGATGAGTTCGACTTCCTGATCGACGAGAAGGACAGCACCACGCTGTTCTCCACCCCGAACATGCCGGTGGGTTTCCAGGATCACTTTATCGGTTTGCACGCCAGCACCCTGGTGCGCGACGGCGGTACCTTGCAGATCGGCATCGGCTCCATGGGCGATGCACTGACTGCGGCCTTGCTGGCGCGCCAGGCCGATAACGAGGCGTATCGCCTGTTGCTCACCGACCTGGATGTGTACCAATGGGCACCGCTGATCAGCCACGAAGGCGGAGTCGCGCCGTTTGCCCGTGGGCTGTACGGTTGCAGCGAAATGTTCGTCAATGGCCTGCTGGTGCTGGCCGATGCCGGGATTGTGCGGCGCAAGGTATACCCGGACGTCGCGACCCAGGAGCGGGCCAACGCCGGCACCCTGGACGAAGCGGCACAGACCGACGGCATCTCTGTGCATGGCGGCTTCTTCCTCGGGCCTCGTAGCTTTTACGAGCGTTTGCGGGACTTGCCACAGAGCAAGCGCCTGGAATTCAACATGACCCGCATCAGCTACATCAACGAGCTGTACGGCCAGGAAGAACTCAAGCGTTTGCAGCGCCTGGATGCGCGCTTCATCAACAGCGCGTTTACCGTGACCCTGTTGGGCGCGGGCGTGGCCGACCAGTTGGAAGATGGCCGCGTGCTCAGCGGTGTTGGCGGGCAATACAACTTTGTCGCCCAGGGCCATGCGCTGGAAGGCGCGCGCTCGATCCTGATCCTGCGCAGCTGGCGCGAATCGGGCGGCGAGGTCAGTTCCAATATCGTCTGGGAATACGGGCACTGTACGATTCCCCGGCACCTGCGAGATATCGTCATCACCGAATACGGCATCGCGGATTTACGCGGGCAGACTGATGCCAGGGTGATCGAGGCGCTGCTGAATATCACCGACTCACGGTTCCAGGAAGATTTGATCGAACAGGCGCAGAAGGCCGGGAAGTTGCCGAAGGATTTCCAGCTGAATCCGCGGTTTGCCGACAACACGCCGGAGCGTCTGCAGGGGATTCAGGCGCGGCATCCACGGCTGTTCCCGGAGTATCCGCTGGGCAGTGACTTCACCGATGAAGAGCGGGATTTGTTGCGGGCGTTGAACTGGCTCAAGAGCAAATTCAAGCTGACGGAGATTCTGGAGCTGGGCAAGGCGGCGCTGGATGCACCGGAGCCGGAAGCGTTTCCCGAGCATTTGGTACGGATGCGACTGGATAAGCCGGAGGGGTTGAAGGAGGACTTGTATCAGCGCCTGTTGCTAGCGGGCCTACAAGCTACCGCGCACTAACAAACACAGGAGATCAAATGTGGGAGCGGGCTTGCTCGCGAAAGCGGTGTGTCAGTCACCGGATAGGTCGACTGATCCACCGCTTTCGCGAGCAAGCCCGCTCCCACATGTTTAACCGTGCCCGCACCGATTACTCGATAAAGGTCACAACCCCACCCGCCAACGACTGCACCCGCGCCAGCGACTCAACCCGGTAACCCTGGGCATCCAGCTCCGCACGGCCACCCTGGAACGACTTCTCGATCACGATCCCCAAACCTGCAACGGTCGCGCCGGCCTGTTTGATGATCGAGATCAGCGCCTGGGACGCCTTACCGTTGGCCAGGAAGTCATCGATGATCAGCACGCGGTCGCTGCTGGTCAGGTGGCGCGGGGAAATCGCCACGGTGCTTTCGGTTTTCTTGGTGAAGGAATACACCGTCGCCGACAGCAGGTTTTCGGTCAGGGTCAGGGACTGTTGCTTGCGGGCGAAAATCACCGGCACGCCGAGGTTCAGGCCGGTCATGATCGCCGGTGCAATGCCCGAGGCTTCGATGGTGACGATCTTGGTGATCCCCGAATCCTTGAACAACGCAGCAAACTCGTCACCGATCAGTTTCATCAGCGCCGGGTCGATCTGGTGGTTCAGAAAGGCGTCGACCTTGAGTACCTGATCGGAAAGCACGATGCCTTCTTCGCGAATTTTCTTGTGCAGTGCTTCCACGAAAGCTTCCTCTGTTGGCGCAACACGCGCCGAAAGTAGATTAAAAAGTAGTCGATTCTAGCGCTTTAACATCGCGCGTATATCCGCCAGTGCGGTGTTGCCGCGAACGGCTTTGACTTCGGTCGGTGTGTCGTCGTTGCCTTCCCAGGCCAGGTCGTCCGGCGGCAGTTCGTCGAGGAACCGGCTGGGGGCACAATCGATGATCTCGCCGTACTGCTTGCGCTTGGCGGCAAAGGTGAAGGCCAATGTCTGACGCGCGCGGGTAATGCCCACGTAGGCCAGGCGCCGTTCTTCCTCGATGGTGTCGGCTTCGATGCTGGAGCGGTGCGGGAGGATTTCCTCTTCCATGCCCATGATGAACACGTAGGGGAATTCCAGGCCCTTGGACGCATGCAAGGTCATCATCTGCACGCCTTCGGCGCCGTCTTCCTCTTCCTGCTGGCGTTCAAGCATGTCCCGCAGCACCAGCTTGCCGATGGCGTCCTCGACGGTCATCTCGCCTTCTTCGTCCTTCTCCAGGGTATTTTTCAACGCCTCGATCAGGAACCACACGTTGCCCATGCGGTAATCGGCAGCCTTGTCGCTGGAGCTGTTGGTGCGCAGCCAGTTCTCGTAGTCGATGTCCATGACCATGCTGCGCAGGGCGCTGATCGGGTCTTCGCCGGCGCACTGCTCGCGCACCTTGTCCATGAAGCGCTTGAAGCGCGCCAGGCGGTCGGTGAAACGAGTGTCGAGGTGCTCGCCCAGGCCGATTTCGTCGGTGGCGGCGTACATCGAGATCTTGCGTTCGGTGGCGTAGTTGCCGAGCTTTTCCAGGGTAGTCGAACCGATTTCCCGGCGTGGGACGTTGATCACCCGCAGGAAGGCGTTGTCGTCGTCCGGGTTCACGATCAGCCGGAAGTAGGCCATCAGGTCTTTCACTTCCTGGCGTCCGAAAAAGCTGTTGCCGCCCGACAGGCGATAAGGAATCTGGTGGTGCTGCAGCTTCAGCTCGATCAGCTTGGCCTGGTAGTTGCCGCGGTACAGGATCGCGAAATCGCTGTAGGGCCGGTCGGTACGCAGGTGCAGCGTGAGCAGTTCGACGGCCACGCGCTCGGCTTCGGCGTCTTCGTTGCGGCAGCGGATCACGCGGATCTCGTCGCCGTGGCCCATCTCGCTCCACAGTTGCTTTTCAAACTCGTGGGGGTTGTTGGAGATCAGCACGTTGGCGCAACGCAGGATGCGGCTGGTGGAGCGGTAGTTCTGCTCCAGCATCACCACTTTCAGGGACGGGTAGTCGTCCTTGAGCAGCATCAGGTTTTCCGGGCGGGCGCCGCGCCAGGCGTAGATCGACTGGTCGTCATCGCCCACCACGGTGAACTGGTTGCGCTTGCCGATCAGCAGCTTCACCAGCAGGTATTGGCTGGCGTTGGTGTCCTGGTATTCGTCCACCAGCAGGTAGCGGACTTTGTTCTGCCACTTTTCGAGGATGTCGGCGTGTTCCTGGAACAGCTTCACCGGCAGCAGGATCAGGTCGTCGAAGTCCACTGCGTTGAACGCCTTGAGCGTGCGCTGGTAGTGGGTGTAGACAATGGCGGCAGTCTGCTCCTTGGGGTTGCGCGCAGCTTCCAGGGCTTCGGCGGGCAGGATCAGGTCGTTTTTCCACGAGCCGATCATGTTCTTGATCTCGTCGACGCCGTCGTCGCCCGCGTATTCCTTCTGCATGATGTCGGTCATCAGCGCCTTGACGTCTGTCTCGTCAAAGATCGAGAAGCCCGGCTTGTAGCCCAACCGCACGTGCTCCTTGCGGATGATGTTCAGCCCCAGGTTGTGGAAGGTACACACGGTGAGGCCACGGCCTTCGCCACCCTTGAGCAGGGTGCCGACGCGCTCTTTCATTTCCCGCGCCGCCTTGTTGGTAAAGGTCATGGCGACGATGTACTGGGCACGGATGCCACAGCTCTGGATCAGGTGCGCGATCTTGCGGGTGATCACGCTGGTCTTGCCGGAACCGGCACCGGCGAGCACCAATAGAGGGCCGCCGACGTAGTTCACGGCTTCTTGCTGCCGGGGATTGAGTCGGGACATACGAAATTCAGGAGGTCATTGATCAAAAGGGCGGGCATTTTAACAGGCTGGCAAGATTCTGCTGCCTCTGAACGACAGTGTGACGTACCACTCGATCTAAATTTGCCGGTTTTGTTACTTTGCCGCAGGATGTGCAGGGTATTTAGGACTATTGTTCGGTCTAGAGCTGCACAGTGCGCATTTGATAACCCATATCATTGGTCATTATCGGGGCGCACGTCATAATGCCCGCCGCCAACGAAATTTTGCAGAGTCTAGGGAGCTAGCTTGTCTACGCCTGTCGAACCCTTGCGTTTGCTGCTACTGGCCGATGAGCCAGCGTGGGCAGCGTTATTGCGCGAGTGCCTGGCGCCGATGGGCGACGGAGCTGTGCTGATCAGCGCGCCAAACTGGGAGTCTGTGAGCAACCTGTTCGACGACGATCACAGCGCGGTGCTGTTGACCACGGCCAACCTTCAGCCCGGCCCCGGTCGCTGCAGCTTGCCAACGGTATTGCTGTTGGAAGAGGAACCCCTGGTTTCACCCCTCGGCGTCAGCGACTGGCTGATCCTGAATGCATTGGATGTCGATACATTGCGCCGTTGCCTGCGGCATGTGCGCGAGCGCGGTGTACTGGAAAACACCCTGCAACGCCTGGCCGAACAGGACCCGCTGACCGGTATCGCCAACCGCCAGGGCTTCCAGACCCTGCTGACCGCCCGCCTGGCGGAAAACGAAGGCCGTGGCGTTGCCCTCGGCCACCTCGACCTGGACAACTTCCGTCACGCCAACGACGCCCTCGGCCACCAGGCCGGCGACCGGCTGATCCTGCAAGTGGTCTCGCGGCTCAAGAGCCAGTTGGAGGCCGGCGATCAACTGGCGCGCCTGGGCAGCGACGAATTCGCCCTGCTGATCGATACCCGCCGTGCGCCCCAGCGCGCCGAATGGATGGCCGAGCGCATCGTCGAAGCCATGGCCGAACCCTATTGGGTCGATGGCGAAAGCCTGCTGATCGGTTGCAGCCTCGGCGTGGCCCATGCCCGCGCCAAGGCTGGCGCCGACCCGTTGATGTGGCACGCCCACATCGCCATGCAGCAAGCCAAAAGCACCCAGGGCTGCACCTTTCATATCTTCAACGAACGCATCAACCGCAATGCCCGCAGCCTCGCCGACCTTGAAAGCGAGCTGCGCCGGGCGTTGCGTCGTGACGAACTGGAGCTGCATTACCAGCCCCGCCTGGACCTCGACGATGGGCATATCGTCGGCCTGGAAGCACTGGTGCGCTGGCGCCACGGTGAGCGCGGCCTGTTGCCGCCGAGCGAGTTCGTGCCGCTGGCCGAGCAGAGCGGCTTGATCGTGCCGCTGGGCTACTGGGTGATTTCCCGGGCCCTGCGCGACATGCAGGACCTGCGCGAACGCGGGATTGCGCCGTTGCACATGGCAGTCAACCTGTCGTTCCGCCAGTTTCAGGACAGCCAACTGCTCAGCACCCTCAGCCGGCTGATTGCCGAGCGCGGCGTGGAAGCCCAGTGGCTGGAATTTGAGCTGACGGAAACCGCCGTGATGCGCCGCAGCGACCTGGTCAAGCAGACCATGGATGCGCTGGGCCGCCTGGGTGTGCGCTTTTCCCTGGATGACTTTGGCACCGGCTTTTCGTCGTTCGTGCACCTCAACAGCCTGCCGATTGCCTTGCTGAAGATCGACAAGAGCTTTGTCGGCGGCATGGAAGAGCGCGAAGAGAATCGCAAGCTGGTGCACGCCATGATCAACCTGGCTCATAACCTGAACCTGGAAGTGGTCGCCGAGGGCGTGGAAACCGCCGAGCAACTGGCGTTGCTGCGGTTGTTCGGCTGCGATCAGGCCCAGGGCTACCTGATCAGCAAGCCGTTGCCGTTGGCGGAACTGGTGGACTATCTGACGTTTGGTGACAGCCAGGAACTGGTGGGCGGCGTGATCTGATGTTGTGAACCCGATCAAAAATGTGGGAGCGGGCTTGCTCGCGAATGCGGTATTTCAGCCAACCAATGCATGGCTGACCCACCGCATTCGCGAGCAAGCCCGCTCCCACATTTGACCGAGTACAGCCGTTACTCCGGCTGCGCGGCTTGAAATCCTTGGTGGGTTTCAGGCTCCTGGCGAATCATCCGCTTCATCTTCCGTTCAAACGCCCAGGTCAGGCTGACTGCCGCGCACGCCAGGCCCAGGGCCAGGCCCCACCAAACGCCCGTCGGCCCCCAGCCGAGATTGAACGCCATCAACCATGCGGCCGGTGCGCCGATCAGCCAGTAGCAGCCCAGCCCGACCAGGAAGGTGGTCTTGGCATCCTTGAGTCCGCGAATGCAGCCCATGGCGATGGTCTGCACGCCGTCGAACAGCTCAAACCATGCGGCCACCGCCAGCAGGCTGACGGCGAGGTTGATCACGTCGCGAAACGCCGGGTCATGCTGGTCGAGGAACAGGCTGATCAGTTGGTGCGAGAACAACCACAGCACCGCTGCAAAGCCCAGCATCACCACTGCGCCAAAGCCTATGCCAACTCGCCCGGCCAGCCGCGCTTCCAGCAACTGCCCGGCACCGTAATGCTGGCCGATACGCATGGTGATCGCGTACGACATGCCCGCCGGCACCATGAACGCCACCGACACGATCTGCAGGGCGATCTGGTGCGCAGCCAGCTGCGTGCTGCCCATAGTGCCCATGCACAGCGCGGCGAACGCAAAGAGCCCGACTTCCACCGCATAGGTGCCACCAATCGGCAGGCCCAGGCGCCACAGTTCCCGCAGGTAATGCAGGTTGGGCCGCAGCAAACCCTTGCGCAGCGGATACGCGTCGTAGGCACGGTTGTATTTGATGTACCAGATCAACGCCAACGCCATGCAGTTGGCAACGATGGCGGTGACCAGGCCAATGCCCACCAGCCCGAGTTTCGGCAGGCCGAACATGCCTTCGATCAACGCGTGGTTGAGCAGGTAGTTGATCACCGTGCCGCCCAGGCTGATCACCATCACCGGCGTGGCCTTGCCGATAGCGCTGGTGAAGCCGCGTAGCGCCATGAACGTCAGGTAGCCGGGTAGGGCGAACGGCAGGATGGTCAGGAACTGGCCGGCGGACGCGACGTTGGTTTCGGTCTGGCCGAACATCAGCAGCACCGGCTTGAGGTTCCACAGCAGCAAACCAGCCACCAGCGCCATCAACCAGGCCAGCCACAGCCCGGCCTGGGTCAGGCGGGTGGCGCCTTCGATGTCGCCGGCGCCCTGGCGGATCGCGACCAGCGTGCCCACGGCAGCGATCACGCCGATGCAGAAAATCGACACGAACGAATAGCTCGCCGCACCCAGGCCTCCGCCGGCCAGGGCCTCGGGGCTCAGGCGGGCCATCATCAGGGTGTCGGTCAGCACCATCAGCATGTGGGCCAACTGTGAGGCAATCAGCGGCCCTGACAGCCGCAGAATGGCCCAGAGTTCGGTACGTGCCGGATGCTGCATGATCATCACGCTCAAAAAGTCAGGGAAGGGTGGAAGGGTTGATTCTCGGCGCTCACAGCGCATTGCACAAAGGGATAAATCCGATGGTTCGCATGATTAAAACTCATGCCTGAATGATTCTGGTAGGGTTTCGATATTGCGCCGTCGGAGTTTTCGCCATGTCTCGTCGTCTTCCTCCTCTTTACGCCTTGCGCGCGTTTGAAGCTGCGTCCCGCTACAACTCGTTCACCCGGGCGGCGGAAGAGTTGTCGATTACCCAAAGTGCGGTGAGCCGGCACATTCGTACCCTGGAAGAGCATTTCGCCTGCCGCCTGTTCCAGCGCAGCGGCCGCACCTTGCAACTCACCGAGGCAGCGCGCCTGTTGCTGCCGGGCGTGCGTGAAGGCTTTGCGGCCCTGGAGCGCGCCTGCCATACCTTGAATGCCGAGGACGACATCCTGCGCATGAAGGCGCCGTCCACCCTGACCATGCGCTGGCTGCTGGCGCGCCTCAGTCGCTTCCGGCACCTGCAGCCGGGCAATGAAGTGCAACTGACCAGCGCCTGGATGAGCGTCGATGAGGTGGATTTCAACCAGGAACCATTCGATTGCGCGGTGTTGCTGAGCAACGGGCATTTCCCGCCGGACTGGGAAGCCAGCTACCTGTTTCCGGAGTTGCTGATTCCGGTGGGCGCGCCGAACCTGTTGAGCGACGGACCCTGGGACGTTGCGCGCCTGGCCTCTGCCGAACTGCTGCACCCGACGCCGGACCGGCGTGACTGGCGCAACTGGCTGGAGCGCATGGGGCTGTCATCCCAGGTTTCGCTCAAGGGCGGGCAGGTGTTCGACACCTTGGAGTTGGGCATGATCGCCGCCGCCCGAGGGTACGGCGTGTCCATGGGCGACTTGCTGATGGTGGCCGAAGACGTGGCCCAGGGCCGCCTGAGTCTGCCATGGCCCACCGCTGTGGCCAGTGGGGAAAATTACTATCTGGTGTGGCCGAAGACCCGGCCGGGTGGCGAGCGTTTGCGACGGCTGGGTGACTTTCTCCAGGGCGAAGTGCAGGCCATGGAATTGCCCCAGGTCGAGCGCCTCGACTGAGTGGATTGCGCACCGGCCAGCAATCGTTTGCGCGATACCCCTGTGATTCGCTCAAGTATTGAGCCTGCCCGCCGAAGTAGGGTTGTTGGAACTACCGTTCTGCAACGTTTCCCCTATTAGAATTTTGCCGAGCAGCGCTATGAGATCAGGATGATCCTGGCCTCGGCCAGGAGCCTTCATGTCTCAACCTCGCGCCCGGATTGCCTCTCAACTGGGGCTTGCCCTCGCCGTGATACTGGCTGTCGTCATCAGCGGCAGCACGGTATTCGCGTTGCGTTCGCTGGACTCCGCCAACCTCGACACCCGCGAGGAGCACCTGGCCAGCGAGGCCCGCTTGCTGGCCGACCAGCTCAATACCTTCCACAGCACCTTGCGCGAAAGTACCCAGCGTTTGAGCGGGCTGTTTGAAAAGCGCTTCAGCGCCGGCTTGAGTACGCGCCCTGAGCAACCGGTGACGGTGGCGGGCGTGCAGACGCCGGGCCTGTACCTGGGCGAGGAAGTGCTCAACAACAACTTCGCTGAAGTCGATGAGTTCAAGCAGATGTCCGGCGGCGTGGCGACCTTGTTCGTACGCAGCGGCGAGGACTTTATCCGCGTCAGCACCTCCCTGACCAAGCAGGATGGCAGCCGCGCCATCGGTACGGCGCTGGATCACCAGCATCCGGCCTATCAACGTTTGCTGGGCGGGCAGGGCTACGTTGGCCGTGCGGTGTTGTTCGATCGCTCCTACATGACCCAGTACAGCCCGGTGCGTGATGCCAGCGGCAAAGTGATTGCGGTGCTGTTTGTCGGCTTCGACTACACCGATGCGCAGAACGCCCAGTTCGACAACCTCAAGCGCTTCCGCATCGGCCAGACCGGTTCCCTGGCGCTGCTGGACGAACAGAAGCACTGGCTGGTACCGCCCGCTGGCGTGCAGGCGCTGGATCAGTCGATTCCGGTGATGCTCGACCTGGCCGCCAAACCTGGAAAAGGCCGTTTCTGGAGCGACAAGAACGAAGACTTCTACAGCGTTGCCGTGCCGTTTGAAGGCGGCCCGTGGTCGGTGGTGGCGAGCATGCCGAAAGCCGAAATTCGCGCGGTGACCTGGTCGGTGGGGATTCGCCTGGCGATCGGCAGCTTGCTCGCGATGCTGCTGGCGGTGGGCGCGGCGGTCTGGTTGCTGCGCAGCAAGTTGCAGCCATTGGGCGACCTGGTGCGTCAGGCCGAAGCCCTGGGCGCCGGTGATTTGAGCGCACGGCTGAACGTTTCCAGCCATGACGAAATCGGCCAACTAGCCCGCAGTTTCAACCAGATGGGCGAAGCGCTGTCGACCATGGTGTCGCATATCCGCAAGGCGGCTGAAGACGTGAACAGCCGCGCCCAGGCACTGTCGGGGTTGTCCGGCGGTGCGTACGAAGGCATGGAGCAACAGTCCGGCGAGATCACCAGCATGGCCGGCGCGGTGGAAGAGTTCAGCGCCACCTCGCTGAATATTGCCGACAACATGGGCAACACCGAGCGCCTGGCCCAGGACAATGCCCAGCAAACCAGGATCGGCCGCACCTCGATGCAAGAAGCGTCGTCGTCCCTGGAACACATCGCCACCGCGCTGAACAGCACGGCCACGGTGATCAACACCCTGGGCCAGCGCTCCCAGGAAATCGGCGGGATCGTCGGGGTGATCACCGCTATTGCCGAACAGACCAACCTGCTGGCGCTCAACGCCGCCATCGAAGCGGCGCGGGCCGGTGAGCAGGGGCGCGGGTTTGCGGTGGTGGCCGATGAAGTGCGCAACCTCGCATCGCGCACTCGTCAGGCCACGGATGAGATTTCCGGGATGATCCAGAGTATCCAGCAGGAAACCGGCAACGCCATCAGCACCATGGAACAAGGCAACGTGCTGATGCAGGAAGGCCTGGCTCGCAACGCTGACGTCGCCTCTGCGCTGGCACGGATCGACGAGCAAAGCCGCTCGGCGGGCCAGCAGTTTGCGGCCATTACCACGGCGACCCAGGAGCAGAGCAGCACGGCGACCCTGCTGAGCAGCAACTTGCAGAGCATCGCCCTGGCCAACAGCGAGCAGCGTGAAGTGGTGTCCAACCTTGCGATCACCGCCAAGGAACTGGAGACCCTGGCGGCGGGCTTGCGGCATGAGGTTGACCGGTTTCGTTGATTGACTGTTCGGGCCTCATCGCGGGTAAGCCCGCTCCCACAGTTGACCGTGTTGTTCTGGAGTACGCGGTCCACTGTGGGAGCCGGGCTTGCCCGCGATGACGGCCGACCCGACGCGTCAAACGTCGGATCGGTCGCCCAGCCCCGGGTCCACACGCTTGCCAATGTCCTTGAGTCGCGCCAGTTGATCAACCATCCCTGGCGCTTCATCCAGGCTGCTGACAAAGGTCCACAGGTAAGTCATCACCGCATACACATGGCCGGCCTTGACCGCCGGCGACAGCGCCAACTGGCTGATGGCGACCACAAACAACAGCGCCGCCAGCGTGCCGATAAACAGGAACGCTGCGGCCTCGCGGTCCGACAGCCAGATGCGCAGGCGTGACAGCACCTGGTAGTGGCGCTGCAAGGTCTGTGCGCCGACCTTTTCCACCAGGCCGATTTCCTTTTCCAGGCGGTCATTCAAGCGCTCATGCAGTTCCTGATTGCGCCGGGCGAAACGTGGCAACAAGGTTGTGCACAGCACCAGCGCGGTCAGGCACGCCAGGCCGATCCACGGCTCGATCACCAACAGCATCACTGCCGCACCGACGATCGACACCAGCGCCGTCGCGATGATTGGCACGTGTTTTTCGAAAAAATCCACAAAGTCCCGCGCCAGCACTACCCGCGCCGCTGCCCGTGAGGTGCTGTGGTTTTGCAGGCGCTGGTTGAGAATCACCGGCACCGCAAGGTCCGCGTAGATACGGGTGAAGGTGCGCGTATCCAGCGCCCGTCGCGCCGCCCCGACCACCCAGAACGCCAGCACCACGGCGGCGTAGAACAGCGCGCTGCCGGCATCGCCGCGGATGATCGAGTCCACCGCGAACCCCGCAAACAGTGGGTAGGCCAGCAGCAATGCGTTCTCCAGGGCCACCAGCGACAAGGTGCAGAACAACTTGCCGGGATAGGCCTTGGCGATCGCCTTGAGGGTTTGGCTGGCGGATTGTTGCCCGATCTTTTTGCTTTCTTCGATCAGGATCTGGGGTGTTACGGATGACATGGGGTGCACCGAGAGTGAGATAAACGCTATTATTGAGCGACTGCTCAAGTATCCTTGAGCGACCGCTCAAAAAGCAAGCGCCGTCGATCTGCCGGTGCCTGAAGGAAAAGCCTCATGTCGCGTATCGACCGTAAAGACCAGATCATCGCCGCCGCCCTGGAGCTATTTCGCAGCAAAGGGTTTGCCGATGTTTCCACCCGCGACCTGGCGGAGCATGCGGGGCTGTCCCGCAGCCACGTCTATCACTACTTCAGCGACTGGAAAGAACTGCGCCGCGAAGCGTTCGTGCGGTTCGCCAACGAGCAGCTGGACGAGGTGAGGGCGCCGCTGGTGGATCTGCCACCATTGGAAGCCCTCGAAGGTTTCCTGCGTGACTGCCTGCCCTCCACGGCAGACGCCGGTTGGGCGCTATGGCTGGATGCCTGGGACGAAGCCATGCATGACGAGCCATTGGCCCAGGCCTACCTGGTGATCAACGCCCAATGGCAAGCCATGCTCGCCGAGATCATCGAGCAAGGTGTGGCGGCCAAAGTGTTCCGCTGTGAGTCGCCCAAGCGCGCTGCGCGACAACTCTTTGCCGTAGCGATGGGCTATGCCGATGACTTGTTGCTCAAACCCTCCGTTGAGTCAGCTGAAGCGGTGATGGATGAGGTGATGGAAGTGGCGGGGCTGCTTCTGGCGTTGCCTAGGACGCGCTAGCAGGGCGGTACTGCAAGGCCTCCGCCAGATGATGGCGGGCGATGGCTTCCACTTGTTCCAGGTCGGCCAGGGTGCGGGCGACCTTGAGCAGGCGATGGGCCGCCCGCAACGACAGCGTCAGCCGTTCGCAGGCGCTTTCCAGCCAGCCTTCATCAGCCTTTTCCAGTTTGCAGTGCTGGCGTAGCCCCGGCAGGTCGAGAAACGCATTGGCGCAGCCCTGGCGCCGTTGTTGGCGGTCCCGGGCATCGGCGACGAGGACGGAGGCGCTGGCGGTATCATCACCGGACTGTATGCCCGGGTTCAGCGCGGTGCTTTCCCGGGCGACGGTCACGTGCAGGTCAATCCGGTCCAGCAGCGGCCCCGAGAGTTTGTTGCGATAGCGCTGAATCTGCTCCGGCGTGCAGCGACAGCGCCCACTGGGCTCGCCCACATAGCCGCAAGGGCAGGGGTTCATTGCCGCCACCAACTGAAAGCGCGCCGGGAAACGCACCCGGTCGCGAGCGCGGGAAATCACGATATGCCCGGACTCCAGCGGCTCACGTAGCACCTCCAGGACCTTGCGATCAAACTCCGGCAACTCGTCGAGAAACAACACACCGTGATGGGCCAGGGTGATTTCCCCCGGCTGCGGTTTCGAGCCGCTGTAGGCTTTCGAAATTGATGAGAAATAGCTACGCTAAAGGCCGCTATTGGCCATCAAAACCTTCTGAAATTACTGAGAAGCTTGTCGGTAATAAATGAGACCAGATAGAAAATGATCGGAAATAGATGCGACCAGATTAAGCCGGTTCGGAAGATCAAGCCGACCCGCCGCAGCATTTCAGGAGTGATGGCTTTCAAAGGGCTAGGTGGGGTCGCTTTTGAGTCGTCATTGGAAAGAGACTTTCTGAAGCGTATGCGCTTCTCTCACCAGGTTGAGTCGGTTATCTCCCAACCGGTGGAGGTTCCTTTCTCCGACTCCCTAGGACGCCCGCAGATCTACACGCCTGATTATCTTGTCTTTTACCACCAGCAAAACTTGCCCTACTTTGGCGCGCTACGGCCGCTGCTTGTGGAGGTAAAACCGAGGGAACAATGGGTAGAGAACTGGCGAGACTGGTCAGGTAAGTGGAAGGAAGCACGCCGGTTGGCTCGTAGCCAGGGGTGGCAGTTCCGCATTTATGACGAGTCGCGGATTCGTGGCCTTCCGCTCGAAAACATTGTGTTCCTTGAGCGCTTTGAGCGAATGATCTTCGAACAAGGTGACATCGATGCAGTGCTGAATACGCTGCGCGAGATGGAAGTTGCTCCGGTGCACTACCTCCTGGCACGGCATTTCAACGGTATTTTCCGCGATCGGGGCGTATCGCTGCTGTGGCACCTGATCGCCACGCGTCAGGTGGACTGCGACATTACTGAACCGCTGAATCATGACCTCGAACTCTGGGTGCCTGATCATGAAACTGTATGAAGACGACACTAGCGAGCATCTGGTTCCGTTTGAGCCCGTTCGGTCTCGCGTTGCCATTGAGGTCGGCGCGATGGTGCGGCGAGACAAGCAGGTCTACCAAATTGTTCAGATCCTGGATCTGCAAACGGTGATCGCGACCGAGGTCGAGACAGGTCGCAGTGCGGCTCTACAGATTCTGGATCTCAGGGCTGTGGATTCGGAGAAACTGGACGGCCTGTACGTTAACCACGATATCAGCAGCATCAGCTCGGATGCCTGGGCTATTGCGCAAAAGCGCTACTCCGCCATTCTACCGTTGCTGGGCAATACGGTTTTGTCCAAAGAGTCCGTCGCAGCGCGTGCGAAGGCGAAAGGAATCAGCCCTGCAACCCTTTACCGTTGGCTGGATCGCTACAATCGATGGAATGAGGTCTTGGCTCTCGTGCCGCGCAAACGAGGTTGGCGCGAGGGCAGTACGCGCCTCTCTGTTGAAGGAGAAAAGCTCGTTCAAGAGGTGCTGGGTGATTACTACCTGACTGATCAACGGTACACGGTTCAGTCCACGATTTCGGAGATTGAACGCAGAGCGCGAGCGCTAGACATTCAGCCTCCGGGTGCATCCGCTATCAGGGCCCGGATCCGACAGATTCCCGAGGTGGTGAAGCTTCGCCGGCGCGGATATGCCGAGCAGGCGAACAATAGACACACGCCTTCAGTCGGTCAGTTTCCAGACGAAGGCTATCCTTTAGCCGTTGTGCAGATCGACCATACTCCGGTCAATCTCATTGTGGTGGACGAACGCCATCGCAAACCAATTGGTCGGCCATGGCTCACCCTAGCTATCGACGTCTACTCCTGCATGATCGTTGGCTATTACTTGGCGTTCGAGTCGCCTTCCGAGACATCAGTGGCAATGTGCATCGCACATTCGATTTTGCCCAAGGAATCCTGGCTGGCTGCCCACGATATTCATGGAGAGTGGCCGGTATGGGGTTTCCCGCGCACGATTCACACTGACAATGGTGCAGACTTTAGGGCTCAGAACATTGTGGATTCCTGTAAGAACTACGGGATAGATAGCGTCTTTCGACCATCCAAAGTTCCAAAATACGGTGGTCGAATTGAGCGGGTGCTTGGCACTTTCATGAGAATGGTGCACGAGCTGCCAGGTACCACCTTTAGTAACCCTCAGGAGCGTGAGGGTTACGATTCGGAAGCCAAAGCCGTTCTCACAATGGCGGAATTCGAGGTATGGCTGGTTCGGTCAATTTTGAAGTACCACCAGACCTACCATAAAAAGATTCACATGAGCCCTGCTCGCAAGTGGCAGTTGGCGTTCTTCGGTAATCGGGAGGTTGATCCTCTGGTTAGTGTGCCGGCGCGCCCGACGGATCCCTTGGCGGTTCAATTGGATTTTCTGCCGTCCGTTCGCAGGACTGTGCAGACGTACGGTGTGCAGTGGGATCTGTTCTACTACTCCGAGGCGCTGCGTCATTGGATCAACCAAAAGGATGCTGCAACCGGAAAGGCTCTCAAATTGCTCTTCAGGCGGGATCCTAGGGATGTCAGCGTCATTTGGTTCTACGACCCTGTTCTGAAGCAATACTTCCGAGTGCCGGCCTCATACCAGGCATTTCCTGCGGTAACCCTCTGGGAGTATCACGCTGCCAAGGACAAAGCTGTCAGCGAAGGGCGCGAGAACGTAGACGATGCGTTGATCGCCGAGTACGCCGTCGAAAACCGAAAGCTTGTCGAAGAGGCCTCCGCGAACAGCAAGAAAGCCCGCAAAGATGCTCAGAAGAGTCGTACCCACAGCAAGAAGGGCACGCCAGCCCAACCGAGCAAGCCCGTTGCGAAGCTGGCACTGGTTCCCATTCAGGAGGATTCTGACCTACTTATGCTTTCGGAGGTCGAATCGACAGGTGAAGTCGAATGAGCACATACGAACACATCCATTCTGATTTTCGACCGGTGTTGCAACTCAGTGATCGGGAAAGGATCCTTTTCATGGGAGAGGAACGCTGGATCGGGTATGTATCGGCTCGCACAATCTTGGATACGCTTAATGACCTGATCGTCATGCCCAAGCGAGCCCGCATGCCTAATCTGCTGATTGTGGGCGATTCCAACAACGGCAAGACGACCATCATTCGGCGCTTCCAGAAAACGCATGGCGAAGGGTACGTCGACGAAAATGATGATCCGGTCCGTCCCTTGATTCTGGCGGAGGCACCGTCTGCTGCCGACGAGAAGGCGCTGTATGTGGCTTTGTTGGAGCAGTTATGGATGCCTTACAGGATCACGGATACCAAGTTGGCATTGCGTTACCAGGTGATCCATTCCTTCCGCGAGCTCAGGGTCAGAATGCTGATCATTGATGAGTTCCATTCGTTGCTGACGGGCTCTGCAATCAAGCAGCGTGAGGTGATGAACGCCTTGAAGTCGCTTTGTAATGAACTGGTGATACCGATCATTGGTGTCGGAACAACGGATGCAGTTCGTATCCTTCATCATGATCCACAACACGCCAGCCGCTTCGATGTCATCAAGCTCGATCAGTGGAAGCTCGATCCCGAATTCCAGCGCATGCTCAAAGGGTTTGAGTCGATATTGCCGCTGAAGAAGCCCTCTGGGTTGGCACATCCAGACAAGGCTCGGCGTGTACACGCAATTTCCGGCGGTAACCTGGGGAATGTGCACCGGCTTCTGATGGAGTGTTCGAAGCAGGCCATAGTTTCCGGTAAGGAGTGCATTGACATAGAACTCATCGAGAGCATGTCATGGTTACGTCCTACTCGTGGCATCCGGGAGCAGGCCCTGTAAACTCGATCTGGCCCCTCCGTAAACCGTTGCTCGCCGACGAGCTTCTGACTTCGTGGATTGTCAGGATGGCACTTGCTCACGGCTGCTCCCCCGCAGCGTTGACCGCAATCACATGGCCTGGCTCTAGAGCTTGGGCAGGTGATTTGGATCGATCTGTGACAGAGAATAGGCTTGCGGTTCTGAGCAGGCTGTCGGGTGTACCTTGCGCGAGTCTGCAGTCCGCTACCCTTGGGTTTGCGATGTCTTCGATTGTGCGCCGGCCGGACAGACTGCCGCGTGGGAATTGGCCCTGGCTAACGGTGCTGGGTTGCAGAGGGGGGCATCATAGTGGGGGTCTGCAATGCTGCCCGGATTGCATTGCGCAATACAACTCGCGGTACTGCATTCAATGGCGCTTGGCCTGGCATACCTGCTGCCCTATCCATGGGATAAAGCTTGTTGATCGGTGTGGACGTTGTCTGGCTCCTCTGCAGCCGGAACTTCTGAGAGTCGGTGCCTCGCTCAGCGACTGCCATAGGTGCGGTGCTTCACTAAGCGGCGGAGATCGGAGCGCTGCTGCAGAAGCTGCTCTGGCTTTCCAGAGGTACGTGGACGAAAGCATTGGCCTTCGGCCCATGTACGGAACATCGTTTCTCGATTTTCGCGATTGGTTGACCGTTGCACGAACCATGGTGAGCTTTGCCCAAGCAGCAGTACGTCGACATAGCGTTGCTGCTGGGCGATTCTTCGAATCACTGGGCATATTGTCTGAGTCTCTCCAGCCGATTCCGTTGGGGTTGCCTCTTGAATACCTCTCTCCCGCTGATCGCTCTGTGCTGCTCAGTATCGCGTGGGTAATAATGTCGGCTGGGCCAGAAAAATTTATCGAAGCGGCGCGACATGAGTTGCTTCCAGCCTCGACTCTGCACTTTTCCCCCAATAGTGCGCCTCCAATTCTGCTGGATTTGGTCGCAGCACTCCAGTCGCCTAGGCATCACTTGGTAAGTGGTGTTGGCCGTCAACATCCCAGTAGCCCCGCGCAGACGCTGCGTATGTGGCTGCGACTGAAGCGAAAGGTCAGACGACGTGGCATCCGTTGAACATTTGGATCGCTGTGAATGCGACGGCTGCGGCCGTGTCGTAGCGCAGCCCAAAAGGGTTTACCAAGAAAAGCGCTATTGCGGGAACTGCTATCCGCGACTGTTCAAGCGTCGACTCTGTCCTGGCTGCGGCAATTTCTCCAGGCTCCCGACATTTGATAAGGCCGCGCGCTGCAGCGCCTGCTTAAGGAGTGGGCCATGCGCCCGATGCAACAAAGTCGATTTCAAAGTCGGGCGTATCACCCCCTATGGGCCTGTGTGCAAACCCTGCGCAGTTCACTTTCGTGAGCTCGCAATCTGCGAATCCTGCGGGACGCATTCACAGCGAACAGCGAGGAACACGCTGACTGGCAAATTGCTCTGCCCAAATTGCAGTGGTCCTGCTGCCGAGACATGCCCTGACTGCCGGCGACATCGCGTACTGATTGCGGGATCTGATGGTCGCCGGCGCTGCAAGGTCTGCATCACTGTAGGTGTGCATGAGTGTGTGACTTGTGGTGTCAGTACACCAGCCGGGCGTGGCCAAGAATGTGAGCAATGCTATTGGGAGAGAACCTTCCACAAGCGCTTGGCAATTAACGTTGCCGGATTGAGCGTTCAATCCATGGCGCAGCGGTTTCAACGATTCGGAAGTTGGGCTTTGCTTGAACTTGGGCCCAAGGCGGGAGCCTTGAAGATCAACACTTATTACAAATTCTTCAAAGAGCTCGAAAACGTCTGGCAGGATGTGCCTCCGTACATTGAACTGCTGCGGCATTTCTCGGCTGAAGGATTGCGCCGTGCACGCGTTCCGATGCGTTGGCTGAGCGAGCTCGACGGTTTGATGGTATGCGCGCAAGCCCGCGAAACAGATTCTGAGCAGCGACGTGTGCAGGGCATCATGGAGCAATCCCGAGAACCCAGGCCCCAGCAATTGATTGTCGGTTATTACCGCATGCTGCAAAGCCGCTTGGCGGCCGGTGACATTAGCCTAAGATCAACCAGGCTCGCCTTACGATCTGCCTCTGATTTGCTGGGACACTCGCGGCTGAAGACCGCCTCCATGGTTGACCAGAAAACGCTCGATAGTTATTGGCGTAAGTCACCAGGGACGGTGGCAAGTGTCACCGGATTCATCGGGTACTTGAACAAGGTTTACAGCGCGGGACTGAACTCTCGTCCGGATGCGGATTGGGCAAGACAACAGAAACTAGCGAAACGCGAGCGAGAGCTTGTCGAATTGCTGCCACAACGCGATGAGACAAGTGACTTTGAGTCTCGATGGATTGTTAAAGCCTTAGCTTATTTCCATGGTCTCGGCAGGATTAGTCGCAAGGCACTCGTCTATGTTCCGGCAACCTATCAGGGGACTGCAGGATTTAACATTGAATGTCCGCAAGGGGTGCTGTGGGTGCCATCAGCGGGCACCTATGAGCGAACCATCGTAGATTAAAGGGTAATCCATGGACTTAGCCATCTCTCTGCATTCTACCTGACCATCATGCAGCGCGGCCGCAGCCTGCGGAGAGTGTCCCGTCGCGGTAAGTCATCTATGACTCCAGAGTCCGGGGTAGTTATCTAGCACTGCCGTAGTTGCATGATCGCGTCTGCAATCGCTTTTGAATTTACATCCAGGGTTTCCATAGCTGCCACTGCATTGGCTGCAACACTCTCTACACCATTCTCAGAAAGCCACTTGGTGATTTCTTCGATCGCCGCGCCTAGTGCGTGCTGGTTGTGCAGAAGCAGTGTCAGAGCATCAGCCGTGGCGATCTTGCAGTCTGAGTAGTCAGTCATGACGGTCGTCCTTGGAAAGACCTTCTGGAAGCCTAGTTCATCTCGCCGGCTACAGCGGGACGCTTCTCTAGGGAGTCAGTAGAGCTCCAAGATTAGACAAGCGCTAGATCGAGCTCACCGAATTTGTTGATGAGGATGTTCCGGTAAAGAATTTCCTTGTCATGTTTGCCATGGTTAAAGGTGACGTATTCTTCTGGGTACAGCTTCTTGAGTTTGCTGAACACCCCTCTGTAGCCAGGAATCCTTCGACATAGCTCGTTGACGAAATGCTTGAATGCCTCTTCATTTCCGCTGAACGTCATCAACAGTCCTGCAGATCCCGGAGGGATTTCACCTTCTTTCCCGTCCTTTCGCTGAACCTCGAAGCAAAAGAAATTGCCCTTGGTCGTCTTGATGCGGACGATCAATATTCCCCGCCGCAGTCCGGCGCTTCGGTCGAGATACAGCCAGGAGCGAACATCTGATGGAAGCTCCTCTTCGTTTTCGACCATGAGCTCAACGACACCGAGTGGCGGCTTACTGCTGAATCGTGCCAGGGGCGTGTACCAGTCAACGCGTAGGATCTTTTCCGGATTGTCAGCGGCGATTGATTTGAGTGCATTCCAGATGTCCATAAAAAAGCCTTGAGTTTCCAGCGCCACGTCAGGTGCTGTCTCATGCTCTGCATCCGACACGGTCTCAAGCTTGCCGACGTTCTTTCCACTTCCGGTGCCAGTACCCGCAGAGACTCCATCTGCCTCAGGTGGTGCTGGGCCAAGTGGACTTTTATTGGCTTTCACTACAGATTTTGATTTCTTCACTGGCCGTTTTTCGCCAAGCACTTTGAAGGGCGCGGCTTTCGCCTCATAGATTTCCGCATGCCGATCGGGCTCAATCGTGGAACGTTCTTGGAGGAACTCTTCGAGGGCAGCGCTTTTGATCGGGCGCGGCAGCACGATTCTTCCCAGGCCATCCAAGCCTTCGCTACTGTCGAACTTCAGTTTTTGAAATTCAACTTCAGGACCTTTGGGCATGTTTGTTCCCATCAGATCCAAGCACAAAAAAGTTTTCCCGCCATTCAGCCATTTGCCCCGACCGAGGATCTCACCATGACCTTCGAACCATGGTTCGCATTTCAGGAGCATGGGCTTGCCCGGTGCTTGGGCCATGAATTGCGAATTCACCCTTTTTACTACGCTAGCCGTGTGCGGGTCGTAGAGAATATGAGCCAGGAACACTGCGTCGAAGAAGCGCATTCTAGGACCCGGGCGAACTAGCCAAACGGGCAGATTACGCTCTGCTTTCGGGTTTTGATAAAGAACATTAAAAACATCGTCCCAACGCAAATTGGCGAGGGCCCTGCAAATCTCCATGTTTCTGGCATAGGCACGTACGAAGTACTCTGTGCAGGGGATCAGTAGGTTTTTACCATCACCCAACGAAAAGTCGAGAAGCTTGCAGGCATCTTCGTTTCCCCTGAGTAACGGATACTCGTCATCTGCGAAGAGTTTCCCTTGATCTGCGGCGATGAGCTCTCTGCGTGAAGTAATCCGCCGTTTTTCTGTGCTGAAGTTTACCGCGAGCCTTGCGCTGGCGAGCTCGGTGTCTGAAATGCAGTGACCATTGCGCCAGATTGTGCCGACTCTGTAGTGGGGGAGGCTGGTGAAGGGGACGTGGGCCACCTTAAAGTCGCCAGGGACGTTATCCTCCAGTTTGCGGAACAGGACGGCCGCAAGGGGGATAGACATCGCCCTGTTATTACGCATCACAGGGCCGTACCACCAGACGATGTAGTCGCCTACCCAGTTTTGAGTTTTGCTATCAGGATTCCTGAGGTCAGGCCTTCGGTATGCAAAATTGCAACGCGTCACTGCTTCGGTCACTGACCACTCTCTCCTGACTTGCTGTTCAACCCATTTCCCGCTTCACCGGCACCGCCGATGTGCTACTTATTTGCCATCACTTGCCGGTGGCAGTTTACTCAGTCGTTTTGTTTGATGCGATGAAAATTGGCGCCGACTTTCGGCCTGGCTGCGGGCTCCTTCAAATCACGTGCGACAGGCGGCTTATCCACTAAAACCTTATCCAATACAGCAATCACCCCCCTTCGTCGGTAAAGGTGGCAGTTCGGCGTCAGCGGAAACTGTGCCCCCGGCATCACCGTTGATGGAGGCTTCGGGTTTCGCACTACGGGCCCGGTGTGATATGAATTTGCGATTACCGCATCATCATCATTAAAGAGCTTGGCGCATCAGATGCCGCGCGATTGGATTACCGTTAGAAAGCTGGCAGGAAGATAATAAGATGTTGCGGACGGGACCGAAACGAAAAGCGATTTACGCCATTTCTGGCCACATCTACGTCATCGCCGGCTTGATGTCCTCAGGGACAATCTGGCTGATGGATGTTGAAAAGGACGACAAATGGATCGCCCAGAGACCGGTGGTCTGGACGCTCGTCGACAGCTTCCAGGAGGTAGCAATATGGGTACTACTGGCTATCGCGGCGGTGGTCGTTGCCATGGCCGTTATCAAGCATATGGCAGACCCGTGGGTCGTTGAAAAGCTGCAGTTCATCCTCGATGAATACCAAGGGAAGGTATTCAAAGATCTCAATGTACCCAAGGATCACAATAGGGTCACTCTATTCAAATACCGCAAAGGGCTGTTCTTTCGCCGTCATTGGCACGAGGAGAGTAAGGATGGCTGGTGGCCCTTCAAAACTCGACGGCTCTATGGGAATTATCTGGTTCCGTACATGCGGTCCGGCCATCTGACACTGAAAACCAAGACGCTATTTTTCATCGACAATGAAAACAGCGCACGTACTCAAGGGCTTGCCGGCCTCGCTTGGTCGACTCGCCAGGTCGCCTTACTGTCCGACCTCCCTGAGATCAAACCGGGGACGGGCGCTGCCAAAAAAGAGAGTTATGCTAAGGTGACCAGGTCGTCAGTGAGGTTTGTGGAGAGGTACCTTGCTGAAGGAAGGACACTCCCACGCTCCATGGCTGCCGTGCCAGTGGAGTGCAATGGCAAGCTTTGGGGGGTGGTCGTCTTGGACAGTTTGACGTCCTTGGCGGTGACACAAGAGTCCGTTGAGCATTACACGCTCACGGTCGCTCTAATAGGTCACTTATTGGAGAGAGCCTGATGCGTACAGCACTTGAAGAGTGGATTTCGGTCTCCCAGCACGATCTCAACGAAGTGGAATCCAGAGAGCAGCGTGGCCTGAAGGTTCAGTTCATGGTGGCTCCGTCCGACCTGCCGAGTGCGTGGAGAGTCGTCCACGAGAAGGCAGACTCTGTCGAGGTCGAGTTCAAATACCTAGGTGGTAACGAGCCGAAACAGCTTGAGCATTGCTCGAATAACATCACCTTGGAAGTCGGCAAAAACAGCAAGCGGATCTACAAGATCACCTTGGACGTGCTGAGCGTGCCTACTTCGGGTGAGCTGATGATCTCCCGTGCTGCGGACGTCGTCGAACATGGTTCCGGACTAAACAAGGGCAATTCGGAAGTCATCCACCGGTTTCTGACTTCCAAGCGATCGAAACCCGAGATCTTAGAGCGTATGGCTCCCTGAGTGCACTGCTCAGCGCATCCCGGCTCATGCTCGCTCGGTATAGCACCTGAGGTGCTCCATCGGATGACTCAAAGGCCTGGTCGAGGCGGGTCGTTGCTTATTGGGCCACGCTAATCAGCATGCCTTGGTCGCGCCTCGATATCCACATCACGATACCGCTGCTCACTAAATGGATAATTGCACTGAGTTGACCGGGAATTCGATCTGACCAACCAGTTGCATAAGACCTGACCAACACCATTTGGGACAGTGACTAGCTGAGATCCAATCCCACCGGCAACCAGAATCAGGGGGCATCAACGAACTGCAGCTGGTACAGGCGAGTCTGCTAAACGCCCAGCGATTGGCTGCTGGAAGAGCAACTGGTAAGGCTCAGTGAGTCCTGATCGAAAAACTGCTACTGCAGCGGGCCTAGCCGGCGACGACGCTGGCTGGGATCTCTATTCCGCATAATCTCTTTGAGGCGTTCAGTTGCTTCCGCGAAGACCGCAGGGTCTGCCTCTCGGATAGCTTTCATTAGCTCTTCGCGTCGGCGAGCCTTGCCCTCAATGATCTCGGCAAAGTTGCTATCTGACTTATGAAAACTACTCATTTGGGCAGCCTTGTGAATCGGGCGGTGTTCTGAGCGTACCACACGGATAGCTGGATGAGACGGTGGGTTTGCAAGGGCCTGGGCGATTCAGTAGCGCATCGCTCTCGAGCCTTTGAGATCGTGCTAGAACTGCTAGGTTACCGTGTGCACAGATCGCCTCTGGAAAGCATATCGTTATCTCGACAAGCTATTCGTATGGCTTCATAGGGAGATTTGGAGCGAGTGGGAATCCAGTAGTTGTCGACCACTATGTAGCGTAAAGATTCTTCTTCGTTTCTTAGTGCTACAAATTTGAGTGTCTGATCGATATAGCTGAGCAATTTGTTTTTAGGTGTTACTTGGTAAGTTATTTCAAAGATAGCTGCTTCCAACTGCAGATAGTCCCGGCTATTGAGGGGCGGCAACCTGAATTTATGGGTGTCCCTAGCGGATATTGTTTCACCATCCAGTTCATGGAATTCGGTAATTGGAACCGTGCTGATATTTCCCCCAGGCATTTCCAGCCCGCCGTCCTTGGGCTGTGCGTAGATGTCTTTGGTGGTTTTCGCGATCACTGGCTGATCGGGATACGAGATTTTGAATTTCTCAACGATGATGTCAGCCGGCGAATCATTGATTAATGAAAAAACGTAAGAGCGTCCGTACGGCTTTTCATAAACGAGCTTGGTGTCACTAACAAGAAAGCTGTAGGTCGTTGCGACAATCACACCGAATGCGCCCAAGCTTGAAAGAATTGTAAATGTGCGGATGGCGATTTCTTTAAATCTCTTGCGGCCGTTGGGGCGTTTAAATTTTGCCTGCTGTTTCATTTTGCTCTCTGATTTCAGGTGCTTGCTGCGTCGCAAGCGTCTGGTTTGCGCGATTACGCAACCGTGATGCCAATGTGATATTAATACGCTTGGCGGCAGTCGAGAACCCCGCTCGGCGCAAGCTATTTGCCAATGATCAGAGGATGAATTGGTGCTGCTGAAAACGGATGTTGAGTCAGACTGGATCGTCGAGATGCGGCGGATCATGGAAGAGCATTGGGCAATGGACCTTGCTTCTGCGAAGACCGAGGAATTGGCCGCGCTTTTTTCCATGCCAGAACACGCAGAGTCGAACCAAGGCCCCATCGCTTTGCATTCATCTAATGCCTTCGCCTGAGCGTCTGACCTTCGGTAATGGCGTTCAGTGAGTTTCATTCGACGGGTTTCGCGTCTGCTTTGCTGTTTAACAAGGTGAGGTACCGCGCTGGAAAGCTGGCTCCAGAGATTGATGTGTCGGCAGGCATTGCAATTTCTGCGGTATCGACTTAAATTCAAACATCAAATGTACGATTTTCTTACCTCTGGACCATCGAAATGAAAGACGGCATTGAGAAACACCTTGGCCAGTTCTGGGATAAGCGTGCGCTCGAAATCGTTGATGACCCGCTGTCGGTTGATGACTTGGGTGCGCCGATGGAATCGGTCATGGCTATCGAAGCGCTTGTTGAAATCGGGAAAATGTTGAAAGTCAAAATCCCGGTGGATGTCGTGATCCGCAACGGTGGTTACGAAACCAAAGAACAGTTCGTCAAGCTGGTCACATCAGGAATACTTAAGCACCTGAAGGAAAAGACCCATGCATAGTTCGTCGGTGGAGGATCAGGACAGGCTACGCCTGGCTGAGCGCCTGCGAGATGCTCGGGAGTATGTGGGGCTTTCCCAGGATGAGGTGGCTCATGCACTCGGGGTCTCCCGCCCGGCGGTGACTAACATCGAGTCGGGCAACCGCAAGGTGGAGGCGACGGAGTTGAGCAAGCTCGCAAAGCTCTATCGCAAATCTATGGAGTACCTGATGACCGGAAGAGACCCGGCGCCTTCCGGCCCCACCCAGCTCGCGTTTCTGGCCAGAGCAGTAAATGGACTTTCGCAGCAGGATATTGATGAGGTAGCTCGCTTCGCCGAGTTTCTCAAGCACAAGGGACAGTGAATGGGCTTCCGCGATATTGTTTTGCGAGCCGCACAACGTGCGGTCGAGGTCATCGATGAGAGCGGTGCGATGGCCCGCATCGAGCAGGACGGATACACGCGAATAGACCCTTTCCAGATCGCTGCTGATTCTGGGGTGATGGTCATGCTGCGCCCCATGGAGAAGCTGCTCGGGGCATTTCTGGGTGATGAAACGCCTGGAATATTGGTCAATGTGGATCGTCCAGCAGGCTTGGTTCATATGACCTGCGCCCACGAGCTGGGTCATTTTTTCATGGGGCACGGCAGCAGCGCCGACGAGAAAATCTATTACGGTTCTCAGGCTGCCCTCGTCGAGCAGGAGGCGGATCAGTTCGGGTACAACCTGCTGGTGCCTCGCAAGCTGATCGTCAAAATCATGCAGCGCAAGCAATGGACCAAGCAGGCGCTGTTCCGGCCTGACGTCCTTTATCAACTGGCGTTACGCATGGGGGTCAGCTACGAAGCTGCGGCATGGTCGCTCAGCCGGCATGGCGTCATGAGCGCTGATCAAGTCCGGGAAATGTTGCGGACCAAGCCCGCGATGATCAAGAAAGCGCTGCTCGGCGACCGTTTGGTGGATACCCGCAAAGAGGTTTGGCTGCTCGACAGCGATGATCGAACTTCAATCCTTGAGCCTCGCCCGGATGACCAGTTGGTTGTTCGATTGCCAAGCCGTGCACCGTCAGGATATCTCTGGGAAGCCGATTCCGAAGAGTTAAAGTCGCAGGGATTTCTGCTGGAGCCGTTGACCGTACCCTCGACGCCTTCAGTGGATAAGTCGCCGGTTTTCGGCGGTACAGAGATGATGGACTACCTCCTCACTGGCGGAAGGACCGGCGATTCAGAGCCCGTAAGCGTGCGGCTCTCGGAGCGTGCGCCATGGGATTCCTCGAGCTCAGCTACCGATACATTCAGATCATACGCCAAGTTTGAGCCGTTGAATCTCGGGCTGACACCGCACTCGCGTAAGCAGTTGCTCAAGGACGGGCTAGCGTGATCGTCCCCAAGGTGTTGCTCGATGGCTTCGGTTCGCCAGCAAGGCCTCAGGGGCGACGTCCGACCTGCCTGGCATTTGCATTATCGGATCTGAATCGACCGAAATCACCCGCCGATTTGAGTCCTGAATACCTTTATCGGGCGGCCGCCATTTTGACGCCGGATTGGGAGCCGGGCGGCGGAATCACTTTCAATGCGATGCGAGAGGCATCTCGTGTCGGTCAGCCTGAGGAAGCCGCGTTCCCCTACTGCTCTGAAGAGCCTTCGCTCCCAATACCCGATCTGCCCTCGGGACTTCAGCATTACGGTGACTTATTGCAGTGCGTATCGGCTGACCCTACTGATATTGCCTATTTTATAAGCGCCGGTCAGCCGATCGGCTTGGGTCTGCGGGTAACGCCCGAATTCTTCAAGCCTGAAGGCGGCCTAGTGGCTTTCGGTGATCAGGTCATGCCAGGACTTCTCCATGCGGTAGTCGCTATTGGCGTGGGGCATGAAGATGGAAATAGTGCGCCATGGTTCTACGTGCGCAATAGCTGGGGCCCCCAGTGGGGTGTAGACGGACACGCCTGGATTTCAGGCGCCTATGTAAGCGCGCATGCCGAATGTGCTTTTGGAGTAGAGAATGGCAAAACTGATCGCATCTGAAAGTTTGGGGCAGGCTTGGGTGGCTGCGGCGCGACATTTGGCGGGATGCAAGCAGCGCAAGGATCGGAATTTGATCCTGGAAATCAGTGCTCCTCAGAAGCTGGGCAAGGATGATCTGAAAATCATCAAGGCTGTGGATGCGGTGTTGCGCAGCAGTCGTGAGGACCTGAGTGTCGAGACCGTGGCGGGCACCATTTTCCCCAATGGGTTGGCCCGACGATTTTCTCGCCCTGAGCTATACACAAATTACTTGGCGTTGCTGGTCAAGGGCAAAAAGCGCAGTTCGTGGGGCACCTATGCTCAGCGCATGATGAGTCGTCCGAGTCGAAACGGGACAGGGACCATCAATCCATTGGACGACCTGATTGAGCGTCTGCTTCAAACGCACAACGGTACCAAGTACCAATCGGCGTTCGAGCTGGGGGTCAGTGATCCCGATATTGACCTGGCACCGCCACTCGACGGACATGGCTATGAATTACCGGTGTTCGACCCATCTCGAGATGCAAAACCACTCAACGTCCCTTGCTTGAGTCATCTGAGCTTCAAAATTACAGATGGCAAGCTGGATCTGACTGCGATCTACCGCTCTCAGTGGTACTGCCAGCGTGCGCTGGGCAACCTTGTCGGGTTGAGTCAGCTTCACTCGTTTGTAGGCAAGGAGTCCAAATATGAGTGTGGAGTGCTTACCTGTATCGCAACGCATGCGTATTTGGATACGGAGACCTTTGGCAAGGTGAGTGTCACCAAAGACCTTTTGGCTGCTCTACCTGGTTGAAGGCAACCGTCAGAGCAGCGATGCCTGACGACTTTCCTGTGAAAACTGAGGGTGCAGATCGTAAAGTTTGGCCATCCCTGCGCGGAAGTCTCGGACTCCCCCGTAGCTCGGATGGCGAATGGTTTCTATGGGCAGGCCGAAGCGCGACGCATAGTGCGCGGCGTCCTGGCCAATGGCGATAATCTTCCTGATTCTAAGCCAGCTGAAAAGCTCGCTATTAAGCTCATCCACCAAAGCCAGTTCTTTTGCGCTGAATTTGCGGTTGGTGAATGGGTTGCCTGGTTCATGTGGATGAAATGGGAACACATTCCAAAGAAGGGGAGGAATATCGATGGCCTTCAGGATGGCCCAGATCTCTGCAGCGGTCCGTTCGGCAATTGCTGGCCCTCGAGTTGCTTGTTGTGACTCACTCCCTGGGTAAACGCGTGTCATTTCGCAAAGGTGGAATTCGTCGGTTAGGGCCAGGCCGGTCCGACGTCCGCCGCGATATCCCAGATCACGACCCATCCAGATGGTGTCGGTGCCTAGATCGGATACAGCCTGAAGATAGGTTTTCAGGTTTTTGCGACGAGAGGCGGCAGCGCCCGCGCGATCATGCACAGGGCAGGTGTCTGCGTACGGGTTGAACACATTGTCGAGACTGAATTCAGACAAGGCCTTTACGAAGGATGTAGGGGTCATTGGGTGTAGGCCTCTTTGAGGGGCTTGTGAAAAGTCAGCGTCCCTTCAGTAATGTTGACTACCACCGAGCCTCCTCGATGCTCGCGCAGTTCGCGGAACATTCTGAAACCTTCGATGATGGCAAGCTCCCACTGCCAAAGCTTGCATCGCTCAACCTCGTAACCCCGAACCATCCCTTGGATCTGCTTGAGTAGGCCGTAGTCGAGCCGTCCAGGCTGAGTGGCTGCGTAGTAGTCATATTTTTTCGCGTGATCGAAAATCCAAGTGGCGATGCCTTCTTCAATGATCGCTGCGCGAGCGCCATCGTCGTTCTCATCCTTGGCGGGGGCGGATTTCCGTTTGCGCTTGAGCAGTGCTCGCAACACTGGTGACCAACCCAGATACGCCACATAAGCCAAATGGAAGACATCGTGGAAGCGATAGTCGTCAGGCTCGTTGCTGTTGTCTGTAAGGCGGTCACCGATATAGACGCCATTCAGGCGCTGAACCACATGCTTGGTCTGGCCTTCGCCGCGTTCAATGAATTCGATAGTGAATTCGCGCTCGAACTGCTCATGCTCCGGAAAGCCTTCATCGAAAAGTGGAAATTCACGCTTCTGGTCACTTGGCCAGCGACTGGCCGTTTTTTCCAGGTTTCCCAAGGCCACATCTTCAAGGTTCAGGTTGAAGCTGGAGCAGGTCTTGGCGAGCTCCGACAACAGCTGTCCGAAATAAGCCTCGCGCTTGGGTGGCGCCATGCTTACTAAGCTGGCATGCGACATTTCAGCCAGCACGCCGGCGCTTAGCGCGAGCTTACCCAGCTGCGTTGGGCGGGGGATTGTATCCTCATCGCGCTGTGTTTCGATAAGACCGTCTATCTGACGGAACGTAATCGGTGGAGCAGGAGCTTTCTTGCTTTCGCCGAATTCATCGCGAAGGACAAGGATGCAGTGCTCCCCTAGAGCGTCGGCGGGGATTTTCAGAAGGTGCGCCGCAATGGTCAAGTACCACAGCGCGTCGCCCAGTTCTTCTGCGGCCAAGTCGTTCTGTGCGGCCTGCAAGCGGTCACGACCTGCTTTTTTAACGGAGGAAAGTAAGCCACCAATCTCGCCGAAGTATCCAAAGCGAATGTATTGAAGGCTATCGGCATCGTCCTCGAAGCGCATGCTCTCCCGCGCTTTGAGCATGTACTTGGCTACGGTTAGTGCCACCGGACGCGGTTGAGGTACTGGCGCCATCAATCCTCCTTGATCTCTATTTAAGCCATTTCAGGCGAGTGCCAGCACCTGCTGTCTTAGCACTTGCTGACGTAGTTCCATCTTCAGCTGCTTGCAGCGACCGACGATTGTCTCGCGATCGGCGTCGATTGCTCCCATTCTCAGCGCGCGTTCACGCACCGAAACGGTCACATCGTAGTGCGGGTAACCCTTGCATTGGAACCAGCTTTTGCGCAGACCTAGTCGAGAGGCGAACGAGTGAAGTTCATCCAGAGTATCCGCTGCCAGATGGCACCAGAGCTTGCCCCGCCACAGGATTTCTTCTGAATCCACGTAGACCGCCATTCTGCTCGCCTTCTGTGAAAAAATATGCAAATATTTTGCACATTATGGGAAAAAAATTCAACTCCTCATTCGACGTCACCCTTGTTGGGGCGCAGATCCGTCAAGCTCGCTTGGGTCGGGGTCTAACGCTCGTAGATCTTGGCCGCGCGGTCGGTGTTCACCATTCTCAGATCTCTCGTTACGAGCGGGGACAGATGAATAGTGTTGGCAAAAATTTGCATAAAATATGCACATTTCTGCAGATTAAAGACGATCCTCCTGAGTATTCAACCGGTACCGCGAGCTTGGGGCGAAAGTTGGACGAGCTGCTTCGAGTTTCGCCAGGGTGCGAACCAGCAGTGACGAAGTTGGTAGAAGCCTTGGAGGAGCTCATCAATGCGGCGCTTCCTGCAAATACGTCTGCGAGCAGCTCTGTAACGCAGGGGCAGCGGGTTTAACGTAATCAATGTTTAGGTAAGCATGAAAAATTACATTAGTGCCGCCGAGCTTTGGCAATTAACACCAGCTAAGTTTAACGAGTGGCGTGCAAAAAATGATCTGCCGATACTATTTGGATATTTCAGAACAACCTTGCCGGACTTCGAAGTGTGGTTGGCAACCATAGGAATCTCTGAATACGAGATATTGCTATGCTTGCGTCTTGGAGACTTCTTCAATGGTGAAGGGGAGCATGTTGTAATAAAAAAGACAACTTCATATCGAACGCCTCAATATTTTTGTATCAGCAAAGCTGATGCATCAAGCGCTCAATGGAGTTTCTCCCGAGAGAGTCATCACGAAAAAAACGAAAATATTGCCAAGTTTACCCCTTATTTTGAGTGGATGAAAATCAGAACGGGTAAGAAGTTGCCTGTAGATTTGACTCGTGCAAGTCTCGGTCACACTGATCGCTTTTCGATGGGCGGCTGGAGGAATGTCCGGCCTAATACTCGCGCCTCGATTTGGCGAGGCCCAGAGTTACTTAAGCTGGGAGAGGTGACAGTCCCAGCTCATACCGATCTATCTGAGATGAATTTGGATTTTGCTGACCTAGATGGGCTCAGTATCACAGGAAATATTTACGGAAGTTTTAAAATAATAAGCTGTTCTAGCTTATTGAATCTCACCATTGAAAATACTGAGCAAGCTTTTTATAAGTTCAAATATTGTAAGTTTGATACTACGAGGATATTGAATTCAAAAATACAAGATTTTCACTTCACAAAGTGTGAGGTTGGGGATTTTTACGCAACGAATTCCACATTTTTCAGGTTGTCCTTTACAAAGTGCCGAGTATTGCCTTTCATTGATAATTGCGATTTGAAGGACCTTATATCATACAACCCTGAGAAAAATGAAATATCGAATGAAGATGCTTATAGGCTATTGAAGAATTCTTATAACGCGGCAGGGCAAAAAAAATTCGCTGCACATTACCTTTATCAAGAGCAGTTGGCGCATCGACGAAACCTATTCAACGCGAAACTTTATTACAAATATTCAGACCTGTATCCGCGAGGTAACCCTGGTAGCTGGCTAACTATTGCTAAAAATTTCAAAGCGATGGGTGGAAGTAAGGTGCTGGTAAAAAAGGCCAGATACATTGCTAAATACCTTGGAAGGCCAAAATATCTAGCTATCTATGCTGAGCACAAGTTACAGTGGTTTTATTCGATTTTAGACTGGGCCCTTTGGGGGCATGGAGTAAAGCTTCATCGGCTTGCCCTTTCCTCATCGTTCTTTATTTTGATCTACGCATTTCTGTATCACGCTTTACAGGATCAAATACAAGCAAATCCACCACTGGAATCGTTCTTTGACTATATATACTTTTCTATTGTGACCTTCACTACTTTGGGATATGGGGACATCCTACCAAAGACAACTCTTCTACGGATGATATGCGGGACCGAGGCATTCCTAGGTGCTTTCATGATGGGGTTGGTCGTAGCCGGTTTTACCAACAGAAAGACCGACTGAGAAGTTATACGGACATGTCCCCGGAAGGCGCCACTCATTTTGGGCAATGATCTAGGTCGCGGGCGAAGTAGTAGTCGATGCTGGCCTCAATGGCGAGGCGATTAATGAACGCCACGCCATCACGGTGCAGCCTGGATGAGTTCAGTTCAGGATGCGCGCAAAGGTAGACGGTGGGCGACAGCGGTACAAACAGCCATTTAAAAAAGTTGTCCGGCACGACGAACTCCCCCTCGACAGCCTGCAGGAGCTGCCACGTTTCGCCGCTCATCGCCCTGACCGCGTCGGAAAGGTTGAGGCGGATCGACGGCGCAACCAGCGAGCGGCTTGAAATCGTGAGGTCGGGGCGGATACAACCGATACCTTCGGCCTCTAGTAGCTCCTGCTCATCCTGGGTGTAGCGATGCCGGAGACCGATTACCTCGGGAGCGCTGCCGATTGACGGGTCAGCCAGCCGTTCGTTCTTCTTCCACTGCGCTCGGATGTTCCAGAGGCAGTAGAATTCGTTGATAACGGTGAAATGCTGGCGGCCCAAGCGAAAAGCAGGATCATCGAGAACAACGCTGACCAGAGCCTGAAAGGCGTCCTCGATGTCTTTCATGAACCCGCCTTCCGCCTGCTGATCCCAGACCCGTTGGGCACAGAAGATCCGGTCCGCCGGCCTAGCATGAAAGACCTTGTCAGAAGCCTTGCGCAGCACCTGGACCGCCCCTTTCTCGTTCGCGAAGCGGTCAATGCTGGCGCTCGGGAAGGTATGTTGGTTCATCGTCAGTTTATGCGGGTTGCCTTTCTGCGGTGGCTCAAAGGTCATGGAATGGGCTCACATGTGCAGGGGATGTAACGCCAGAAAACGGGGGCGGCCTTGCTAAAGCAACTGAGCCCGTCCTGCATGTGCTGGCGGCTTACACAGCAGGATCTTCCGCCAAACGGATCCCTTGCGGCAAATCGAAGGCAAAGTAGTCGCCGTAGAAGGTGTTGAGGTAGAGCTTGCACACCCCCGAGATGTAGACGTGCGCTTGTTCAATAGTCATGGGCGTGGCCGTGTTCGACCGGCCCTCTTCCTGGATGCCGTGCCGCGCGCCGATGCCGACCTTGGAGTTATTGTTCGCGTTATTCGTGAAGGCCTTGCGGGCCGCTGCCTTCTTCGGAAAAGGCTTGCCGTTGCGCTTGGCGTAAGTTTCGAGGGTCTCCAGCAGCTTATAGTAATTGCTCCAATCTGCCGGCAGGGCCAGGAACCGCAGCATTTGCTGCACATCTTCTTTTTCTGTTGCGAGCAGCACGATCGGCAGCCGCGCCCCAGACATCAGCGCTTGCCGCATGAATTCATTCCAGAGGCGCTGAGATACCGCTAGCCGACCCAGTAGGCCGCAGGCCAACGGCGGTTTACGAAGCGTGACCTCACGGCCCTTATAGAGCACCGCGGAGACACGCTGTTTGGGATAGCCTTGCTCAAACAGCTCAGCGGCACTGTTGAATAGGTTTACCAGCTCATGAGCGACACTGATGACGTGCAGTGGATCCTTATGCTGGGAAAAGTAGCTTGAGTTGAAGCTGAACTCGTCGTTTGGACAGTCATGCCAGTGATCAATGCCACCCCAGATGCGAAAGAAATCCGCGCTACCTGGTCGGTCACTAAGTCCACGTAGATCCGGCGCATTGCCTGAAAGCCGCACCTCCCAATCGGCCTGGGCGAAATTGCTCTCATAGCCGCGCTGAAAATCCGCGAGGTCTTCGCTGTTTTGTCGGATCTTCCTGGTGGCGAACTCGAGTTCAAGACCCTCAACCTTCGCGACTTGCCCTTCATCAAAATAATTCTGGGCGAGCGCAAGGGATTGCTCACGACTCATCTCGACACCGTCTCGAACTACATTCATCCGTGCAGTGGCCTGGTCTTCTGACGCTGATGGTGGGATCGCTTCGATCATGGTCGTCCGCAACGGCTGAGGGCTAGGCCCAGATGATACCTGGCAGCACAAATACGTATATCCTCAACGCCCTTTTTTTTGAGCGATCGAGGTCCACGACCGATTCGCCTTGACGGCCCGATTACAGGCGGTCGGGTTGACATCCTTCCGGTGCGGACATTGGTTGACTTGGGGAACCGGCCAATTGTCCTACAGCAAACCGGATTACTGCTTATGGATCTTCGCTAGCCTGACGGTTCTACGATGATTTTTTTCCCACTCGGAAGCGGCCGTAATGGAGAGCCCTAATTGGACTTTGAGGCGAGAGCTGATGAGTCAGAGTTTTGCTGTCCGGCTCCACCAGCTTGGTACTCTAGCCACGAAGTAGAACCTGTTTCTGGCAATGCTTGTGTAGGTTGTAAGCAGTGGAGACGCCAAAGCCGTAGAATATTCAGTCGCATTAATTTCGAAAAATTCGCATCTATTTCGAAAGCCGACAGCCGCCGCCCACCAGCGCCGGGCCGGATGCCGAATGATGCGGCTGGCGAAATGGCCGGTGTGGCCAATGGCTCAGCGGCGCCAGGCTGACCACCGATTGAATCGCCGCCACCTCCAGCGCTTCCTGTTCACTCAAGGGCGGCAACAACCCTGGTAGACGGCTGGCGAGCAAGGTCTTGCCGGTGCCCGGTGGCCCGCTGAGCAACAGGTTGTGGGCGCCCGCCGCAGCGATCAACAGCGCACGCTTGGCCGCCAGTTGGCCCTGCACTTCACTCAGGTCCGGGTAGGGTTTGTTCAAGTACATCAGGCCACTGGAAACGAAGGGCTCGATCGGCACGTGACCGTTCAGGTGCGCCACCACTTGCAGCAGGTGATCCACGGCAATCACCTTCAACCCCGAAGCCAGGCAGGCTTCCTCGGCATTGGCCCGTGGCACGATCAAGGTGCGCCCGACCTTGCGCGCCGCCAGGGCTGCCGGCAACACACCTTTCACCGGCCGCACCTCACCGGACAGCGCCAGCTCGCCCAGGCATTCCACGTTATCGAGGGTCAGCGCCGGTACCTGCACGCTGGCGGCGAGAATCCCCAGGGCAATCGCCAAATCAAAACGCCCGCCGTCCTTGGGCAGGTCGGCGGGTGCGAGATTGAGGGTGATGCGGCGGGACGGGTATTGCAGCGCAGAATTGAGAATGGCGCTGCGCACGCGGTCTTTGCTTTCCTTGACGGCGGTTTCCGGCAGGCCCACCAGCGTCAGCGACGGCAAGCCGTTGGCCATGTGCACCTCGACAGTGACGGCGGGCGCTTCGACGCCTATCTGGGCGCGGCTGTGGACGATGGCGAGGGACATGCTGGTTCCTTGAAATGAGTGGCCGCTTCCTGCGGTTTTTCAAGGGTAGTTGAGTGATGGCGACGCGCGGCGGCGAGGTTTTACAGAACGTATCGCGCTAGCGGTCCGACGGCGGCACACACAGAAACTCTTTCGCCAGCGTCAACCACGCCTGCGCCGCAAACGACAATTTGCACTGCCGACGCCACGCCAGCATCAGTCGCCAGTTCAGGGCCGGCGACTGTATTTCCGCGATGCTGAACTGGCTCGCATCAAGGGTTTCGCAGAATGCCCGGGGCAGCAGGGTGATGCCCACGCCCAGTCGTACCAGGGAGGCGATAAAGTCCCATTGGCTGCTGCGGCCACTGATCCGCGGCTCAAAACCGGCTTGTGCACAGGCATCAAGTACGAATTGGTTCAGGGTGAAGGTGTCATCGTAAAAGATGAATTCGCAGGCTTGCAGTTCGCTCAACTCCACCGAGCTGCGGCCTTGCCAGGGCGAGTCATGGGGCGCGAGCAGGCACAGTGGCGATTCGAACAGGGGCATGGATTCGAATTCGGACCAGATATCCGCCACGCGCGGCGAGTCCAGGATGGTGCCGAACTCCAGCGTGCCCTGGCGCAGATCCTGGATGGTGATATTGCCGCCGCTTTCGAACAGTTTCAGTTCGATCTTCGGGTAACGGGCGTGATACTCCGCAAAAATCGGCGCCAGTGCGAGGTGGGTCGAGGGCGAAAGCCCCATGCGCAGGGCGCCGCGCCCGACATGCTGCAAGTCTTGCAGCTCTACCGTCATTTCATCGTGCAGCGCGATCATTTCCTTGGCGCGCTTGAGCACAATTTCCCCGGCGTCCGTCAGGGTGAAGCGTTTTCCCATGCGGTCGAGCAGCTTCAGGCCAAGGCTCGACTCCAATTGCTGCACCATCTTGCTGACTGTTGGCTGGGTCAGGTGCAGCTTCACAGCGGCTTTGGTAAAGCTCTGCTGGTCGACGACTTCTACGAAATAACGGAGCGCCCGAATGTCCATCTTGCATTCCAATTTTGCATGGTTTTCATAATATTAATTCATTATATCTTTAAAAAATGGCTGGATAAGATTTGTTACATCTGTTCCCAGCCAGCGCTTCCATGACGCCTTAAGGGCCTTGCCAGACGCTTCCATGGCCAGATTTCTCGCAGTGTATGAATCAAAGGCAACGCTATTTCTGGAGAGCAACTGTGCTTAACAAAACGCGTCATTCTTTTTCCGGTTCTGATGAGATGTCTCAGGGAGCGCGCTTCGTTAAGGAGTTGCTGGCGCAGGCGCAGATCGAGGTCAACGGGCCATCGGCTGCCGATATGCAACTGCACCACAGTGCCACATTTGATCTCGCCCTGGCCAAGGGCAATCTGGGCCTTGGCGAGGACTACATGGATGGCGGCTGGGACGCCGAGGCACTTGATGAGTTTTTTTACCGCCTCATGCGCTCCGGCGTGATCGACCAGGCCAACCCGGCCACCTTGTTGTTTCACGCGTTCAGCTCCCGCTGGCTGAACCTGCAAAACAAGAAACGCGCCTGGCAAGTCGGCGAAGCACATTACGACCTCGGCAATGACTTCTACGCACGCATGCTCGACTCGCGCATGACCTACACCTGTGGCTACTGGAAAGATGCCACCACCCTGGAGCAGGCGCAGTTCGCCAAGCTGGACCTGATCTGTAAAAAACTGGGGCTCAAGCCGGGCATGCGCGTGCTGGATATCGGCTGTGGCTGGGGCAGTTTCATGAGCCATGCGGCCGAGCACTATGGGGTCGAGTGTGTCGGCGTGACCATCTCCAAGGAGCAGGCGGAGTGGGGGCGGGCCAAGTATTCACATCTGCCGATCGAGTTTCGTCTGCAGGACTATCGGGATATCGACGAGCAATTTGACCATATCGCCAGTGTCGGCATGTTCGAGCATGTGGGGCGCAAGAACCATCGGGCGTATATGGAGGTCGCCAACCGCTGCCTGAAAGACGATGGGTTGTTCCTGCTACACACTATCGGCAAGAACCAACGCAACAGCACGCCGGATCCGTGGATCGACAAATACATCTTTCCCAACGGTGATTTGCCCTCGATCGGGCAGATCGGCGACGCCATGGACGGGTTATTTGTTGCCGAGGATTTGCACAACTTTGGCGCCGACTACGACAAGACGCTGATGGCCTGGTGCGAAAACTTCGAGCTGGCGTGGCCGGATTTCGCAGACACCTTTGGCCAGCGCTTCTACCGGATGTGGCGCTATTACCTGCTGTCGTGTGCAGGGGCGTTTCGCGCGCGGGATATCCAGCTGTGGCAGTGGGTATTGTCGAAGAAGGGGGTTGTCGGCGGGTATCAGCGGGTGAGCTGAGGGTTGCAACGGTTTAACGGGGACAGGTGAAACCTGCCCCGGTTGGGCCGGCTTATTCGGCGGCAGGCGTCAATCGCGCTTCCAGCTCCGCCACCTTGGCCTCAAGGCTTTCCAACCGCGCCCGAGTGCGCGCCAGCACCACCATCTGGCTATCAAACTCTTCCCGGCTTACCAGGTCCAGCTTGCTGAAACCGCTTTGCAGCAGTGCCTTGAACTGGCTTTCAATTTCATTGCGTGGCAGCGGCGTGTCGCTGCTGAACAGGCGGGAGGCGTGGCCGCTCAGGGCGTCGAGGAGGTCTTTGGGCGCGAGCATGGGAAATAGTCCGGAAAATCTGTTGGCCGGCAGTGTATCACGCAGCGTCTATAGTCTTTTCCAGCCCCTGCGGCGCACGCTTTTCGCGCATGAGGACGGGCGGTCGCGCACCGTTTTCGTGCGTATCTTCGCTGTCGTGGCGCCCGGTAGGTGGGCACAGGCGAACAAAGGACTGATTTCAGTGATTTTTACGGAGCTGGCAAGCTTTCTGCTTAGACGATCATGACCCATGCACTGATGCAGTCGCTGTGACGATGCAGTGCGCCGACGGACCAGCGGTACATGTTTCGTCACCAGTGGTTAGCGAGCGTCGCAATGGCAAATGCCAGGGCGACGAAGCGTTACAAAGCCAGGCACTGCGCTTAGACTTGAGACGGGTTTGTTTTCCTGGGGCAAGTCCACCAATTCGGGAGAGAGTTTTCATGAAGCTAGTCACTGCCATCATCAAGCCGTTCAAGTTGGACGATGTACGCGAGTCACTGTCCGAGATCGGCGTGCAGGGCATTACCGTTACTGAGGTCAAAGGCTTCGGTCGGCAGAAGGGTCACACCGAGCTGTATCGCGGCGCGGAATACGTGGTCGATTTCCTGCCAAAGGTGAAGATTGATGTCGCCATTGACGACAAGGATCTTGACCGGGTTATCGAGGCGATAACCAAGGCCGCCAACACCGGCAAGATCGGTGACGGCAAGATCTTCGTGGTCAATCTGGAACAGGCTATTCGCATCCGTACCGGCGAAACCGATACCGACGCAATCTAAGCCGCCAAACCCCAACGCCCCAGGAGAAAACAATATGACTCTGCGTAAATTCGCAGGGCTAGGAGCCCTGTTGTCCCTCGTAATGCCGGCCCTGGCCATGGCGGCGGACCCAGTACCTGCTCCAGTCCTCAATTCCGGCGACACCGCGTGGATGCTCACGTCCACCGCGCTGGTGCTGTTCATGACCATTCCAGGCCTCGCGCTGTTCTACGGCGGCATGGTTCGCTCCAAAAACATTCTTTCCGTGATGATGCAGTGCTTTGCCATCACCGGCCTGATCACCATCCTGTGGTTCGTGTACGGCTACAGCATGGCGTTCGACACCACCGGTATGGAAGCAGGCGTCGTCAATCTCAACTCGTTTGTGGGTGGCTTGTCCAAACTGTTCCTCTCGGGTGTGACCCCGGCCAGCATCACCGGCCCGGCGGCGTTGTTCCCTGAGGCCGTGTTCGTGACCTTCCAGATGACCTTCGCGATCATCACCCCGGCGCTGATCGTCGGTGCATTCGCCGAGCGGATGAAGTTCTCCGCGATGCTGATCTTCATGGGCGTCTGGTTCACCCTGGTCTACGCACCGATTGCCCACATGGTGTGGGGCGGTCCGGGTTCGTTGCTGGGCGACTGGGGCGTGCTCGACTTCGCAGGCGGCACCGTGGTGCACATCAACGCCGGTGTGGCCGGCCTGGTAGCGTGCCTGGTACTCGGCAAGCGTAAAGGCTTCCCAACCACCCCAATGGCGCCGCACAACCTCGGTTACACCCTGGTGGGCGCGGCCATGCTGTGGGTCGGCTGGTTCGGCTTCAACGCCGGCTCCGCTGCTGCGGCCAACGGCACTGCCGGCATGGCGATGCTGGTGACCCAGATCGCTACCGCTGCTGCGGCCCTGGGCTGGATGTTCGCCGAGTGGGTCACCCACGGTAAGCCAAGCGCACTGGGCATCGCCTCGGGTGTGGTTGCGGGCCTGGTGGCAATCACCCCAGCCGCAGGCACCGTGGGCCCGATGGGCGCCCTGGTAATCGGCCTGGCTGCCGGTGTGGTGTGCTTCTTCTGCGCCACTACCCTGAAACGCAAACTGGGCTACGACGACTCCCTGGACGCCTTCGGCGTGCACGGTATCGGCGGTATCCTCGGCGCGATCCTGACCGGCGTGTTCGCCGCACCGTCGATGGGGGGCTTCAACGCCGCTACTACCGACATTGCCGCACAGGTCTGGGTTCAGGCCAAAGGCGTCGGCTTCACCGTCATCTACACCGCTATCGTGACGTACATCATCCTCAAGGTGCTGGACGTGGTGATGGGCCTGCGGGTGACCGAAGAAGAAGAGGCGGTTGGCCTCGATCTGGCGCAACACAACGAGCGCGGCTACAACTTGTAAGTACGCGAAAAAAAGATGCCCGGCTTGCCGGGCATTTTTTTGCCTTGGGTTTGTCTGTGGCTAAAGGTGTATGGGTTTTTTTGCGACTTTGTGATGGGATCCGCACTGCACTTTTCAGTGTGCGAATGTCTTACAGGCATGTAGGCGTATTCGGCACTTTGTTTTTTCCCTGAGCGCGCTAGAATGCGCGCCGATAGGCGGAGAACTGTATGTGGCAACAGACCCTGATAACCCTGCGGGCCAAGCCCCGGGGCTTTCATCTGGTGACGGACGAGTTGCTCGCCGGCCTGCCTGAATTGAAGGCCTGTCGGGTGGGACTGTTGCATTTGTGGCTGCAGCACACCTCGGCCTCGTTGACGGTCAACGAGAATGCCGACCCGGCGGTTCGCCGTGACTTCGAGCGTTTTTTCAATGCGCTGGTGCCGCAAGGCACGGCGGGATATGAACACAACGACGAGGGTCCGGATGATCTGCCGGCGCACTTCAAGGCCAGTCTGCTGGGCTGTCAGCTGAGTTTGCCGGTAAGGGCCGGCCGCTTGGCGATGGGGACCTGGCAAGGTGTTTATCTGGGCGAGCACCGTGATCATGGCGGTGCTCGTAAAGTCCTCGCCACCTTGCACGGTGATGGGGCATAAGCCACTGGTTAACCGGTGGATGTTGATTTTTTTCCGGCGGCCGTCGACAGGCGGCGAAGCTGGGCTATAACTAATCTGCTTTTCGCAAGTCATGAGGTAGAACATGAGCGACGATGATCTGGAAAACGACGACCTCGAAGTAGGCGACGACGACGAAACCGAGGAAGGTCTTGAGGCGGCTGCCGAAGACGTGGCTGACGACGACGGTGGCGACGATGCACCGGTCCCGGCAGCCAAGGGCAAGGCCAAGGCTGCAGTGTCGGTTGACGAGTTGCCGAGCGTAGAAGCCAAGAACAAAGAGCGCGATGCGCTGGCCCGGGCGATGGAAGAATTCCTCGCCAAAGGCGGCAAAGTGCAGGAAGTCGAGGCTAACGTGGTGGCAGATCCACCGAAGAAGCCGGATAACAAGTACGGCAGCCGGCCTATCTAAGGCCTGCTGTTTGCTTGCTGAAAAAGCCCGCCGTCGCTGCGGGCTTTTTCATGGGCGAAACAAAATGGTCAGGGCTAACACCCATCCAAGGATGAAGAGCGTGTGTGGCGAGGGAGCTTGCTCCCGTTGGGGCGCGAAGCGGCCCCTGGTTGGGTCGACGCGGTCTTTCAGAAAGGCCGTCGTGGCTGGTTCAGGGGCCGCTTCGCAGCCCAGCGGGAGCAAGCTCCCTCGCCACAAAAGCCCTTCATCATCAGGTTATGCATTCCAGCGGGCTAGCACGTCGGGTAGCTCGGTCAGGCTGCGAATCTCGGCATCCGGCAATTTCTCGGCCTCCCAGGCCTTGCCTGCCGGGTTGAACCACACCGCCCGCAGCCCCGCCTGCTGCGCACCGGCAATGTCATCCCCTGGATGGTCACCCACATGCACTGCCGCGCCCGGCGCTACGCCACCGCGCTGCAAGGCTTCCTGAAACAACCGCGCATCCGGCTTGGCAATACCAATGTCTTCAGCCCGGAGTGCAAAGTGGAAGTAGTCCGCCAACCCCACACGTTGCACATCGGCATTACCGTTGGTAATCACCCCCAGCAGATAGTCGCGGCGCAGTGCTTGCAGCATCGGTTCCGCTTCGGGGAATACGGTGAGTTGATGCCGGGCATGGATGAACGCTTCAAAGCACACATCCGCCATCTGCGCCGCTTCCGGCAGCGGGTACCCGGCTTCCTCGAAGGCGTATTGCAGCACCTTGTGACGCAACACGCTGATGCGATATTTCAGCTCGGGATGACGCTCCAGCACCTGCTGGCGCAGGCTGGCAAACTTCTCCAGGGGCAAGTCGCCCACCTTGGTGGCGTGGGTCGCCAGCCACTCGCGCATCGATGCCTCGGCGCTGATGATGACCGGCACGTTATCCCAGAGCGTATCGTCCAGGTCGAAGGTGATCAGCTTGATGCTCATGAGTCACTGCCCTTAATGCGTTTGGCCCGTGGATGGGCGCTGTCGTACACCGTTGCCAGGTGCTGGAAGTCCAGGTGGGTGTAGATCTGGGTGGTCTTGATGTCGGAGTGGCCCAGCAGTTCCTGCACCGCACGCAGGTCCTGGGAGGACTCCAGCAAGTGGCTGGCAAAGGAGTGCCGGAGCATGTGCGGGTGCAGGTTCTGCCCCAGCTCGCGCTCGCCGGCGGCCTTGACCCGCACTTGTATGGCCCGGGGCCCGAGGCGCCGGCCTTGCTGGCTGATAAACACCGCGTCGTCCGCCGGGTTGGCCAGGGCGCGCAGCGGCAGCCACAGTAGCAAGGCTTCGCGGGCCTTCTTGCCCACCGGCAATACGCGGGTCTTGCTGCCTTTGCCGAGCACTTGCACCAGGCCATCCGCCAGGTCCAGTTGATCGAGGTTAAGCCCGGTCAGCTCCGACAGGCGCAGGCCCGAGGAGTAGAAGAGTTCGAGGATTGCCTGGTCGCGATGGGCCAGGAAGTCGTCCTCCACGGCGCCATCGAGCAATTGCAGGGCGCGATCCGTGTCGAGGGTCTTGGGCAGGCGGCGTTCGCCCTTGGGCGGCGCCAGGCCGTTGGCCGGGTCGTGGTCGCACAGGCCTTCGCGGTTCAGGTAGTGATAGAGGCCGCGTACCGCCGACAGCAGGCGCGCCAGGCTGCGGGAGGATTGGCCTTGCTGGTGCAGGCGGGCGATCAGGCTGCGCAGACCCTGGATGTCCAGGGCCTTCCAGCTGCCGATGTGTTGTTTCTCGCAGAACGCCAGGACCTTGTTCAAGTCCCGCCGGTAGGCTTCCAGGGTATGCGGCGACACCTGGCGCTCGCTGCGCAGGTGAGCGCAGTAGGCGTCCAGTTGTCGTTCCATGGCTAGCGCACCGCGCGCAATGCGCTGGTGAAGCGTGGCAGGACGCGGCCCAGCACTTCGGCGATGTAGCTCAGGAACAGCGTGCCCACCGAGCTTTTGTAATGCTGCGGATCACGGCTGGCGATGGCCAGCACGCCATGCAAACCTTGATGACTGAGGGCAACCACGGCGGTGGAGCCGATCTGCTGGCGCTGCTCGGCGCCAAACAGGAAGTCCAGCTCATGCTCGCGCAAGGTGCCGCTGATGGTCTTGCCTTCGGACAGCAGGCCGCCAATCGCGGTCTGGGCATCGCTGCCGCTGACCCAGCGACCCACCGGCATCGGGTTGTCGCTGAACAGGATCAGGCTGACAAAGGGCACCTGGAAATCCTGGCGCAGGCTGTCTTCGACGGCGATCACCGCTTCTTCCAGGCTGGCGGCGTCCATCAGGGTCAGGACCAGGCGGCGGGTCTTGTCGAACAGGCGGTCGTTGTCGCGGGCCACATCCATCAGCTGCGAGAGCCGATGGCGCATTTCGATATTGCGCTCGCGCAGGATCTTCATCTGCCGCTCCACCAGCGACACGGTATCGCCGCGCTGGTGGGGAATACGCAGGGCCGGCAGCAGTTCTTCGTGCTCGACGAAGAAGTCCGGGTTAGCCTCCAGATACGCCGCAACGGCTGCGGCCTCCAGACTTTCGCTTGGGGATGCTTGCGCGGGTACTTGAGGCTTATCAGTCATTAGATTTGCTCACTCATAGACGGACCTGTCCTTCGTAGACGCGGGTGGCCGGGCCGGTCATTTTCACCGGTTGGCCGGGGCCTGCCCATTCGATGGACAGGCGTCCACCGGGCAGGTCGATCAGCAGCGGCGAATCCATCCACCCCTGGCTGATCGCGGCTACGGCAGCGGCGCAGGCGCCGGTACCGCAAGCCTGGGTTTCGCCGGCCCCGCGTTCCCAGACGCGCAACTGCGCACGGGAACGGTCGATGACCTGCAGGAAGCCCACATTGACCCGCGCGGGAAAGCGCGGATGGTTTTCGATCTTCGGCCCCAGTTCATGCACCGGCGCGTTGTTGATGTCATCCACCCGCAGCACGGCATGGGGGTTGCCCATGGACACGGCGGCCAGGTTGACGGTCTTGCCGTCCACGTCCACCGGGTAGCTCAGGGCTTGCTCGGTGGCCTGGAACGGAATGTCCGCCGGCACCAGCCGTGGCGCGCCCATGTTGACGCCGATCTGGCCGTCGCTGCGAATATCCAGCTCGATGATGCCGCTTTTGGTCTCGACGCGAATCTGCCGCTTGGCGGTCAGGCGCTTGTCCAGGACAAAACGGGCGAAACAGCGGGCACCATTGCCGCACTGTTCCACTTCGGAGCCATCGGAGTTGAAGATCCGGTAACGGAAATCCACTTCCGGGTTACTCGGCGCTTCCACCAGCAACAATTGGTCGAAGCCGACACCTGTGTGCCGGTCGCCCCACAGCTTGGCGTGCTTGGGCAGGATGTGCGCGTGCTGGCTGACCAGGTCGAGGACCATGAAGTCATTGCCCAGCCCGTGCATCTTGGTAAAACGCAGCAACATGACCTTACTCCGGCAGCAGGCTTTCGCCAGCAAACAACTCGGCTACCGTCTCGCGGCGACGCACTTCAAACGCTTGATCACCGTCCACCAGCACCTCGGCGGTACGCCCGCGGGTGTTGTAGTTGGAGCTCATGACAAACCCATAGGCACCGGCCGAATGCACGGCCAGCAGGTCGCCTTCTTCCAGGGCCAGCTGACGTTCCTTGGCCAGGAAGTCGCCGGTCTCGCAGATCGGGCCGACGATATCGTAGCTGCGGCCTTCGCCTGCGCGTGGCTTGACGGCCGTCACATTCATCCAGGCCTGGTACAGCGCCGGACGGATCAGGTCGTTCATCGCCGCGTCGACGATGGCGAAATCCTTGTGCTCGGTGTGCTTGAGGTACTCGACCTGGGTCAGCAGCAGGCCGGCGTTGGCGACGATGTAGCGGCCCGGCTCGAACATCAGCGTCAGGTCGCGGCCTTCGAGGCGCTCGCGCACGGCCTTGATGTAGTCGGACACCAGCGGCGGCTCTTCATCGCGATAACGCACACCCACGCCGCCACCGAGGTCGATGTGGTGCAGGTAGATGCCGCACTCGCCGAGGCGGTCGACCAGCGCCAGCAGGCGGTCGAGGGCGTCGAGGAACGGTGGCAGGCTGGTCAGTTGCGAGCCGATATGGCAGTCGACACCCAAGACTTCCAGGTTCGGCAACTGCGCGGCGCGGATGTACACGTCCTCGGCGTCGGCAATGGCGATGCCGAACTTGTTCTCTTTGAGACCGGTGGAAATGTACGGGTGAGTGCCGGCGTCGACGTCCGGGTTGACCCGCAGGGAGATCGGCGCGCGAACGCCCATCTCGGCGGCCACCACTTGCAGGCGCTCCAGCTCGTCGGTGGATTCGACGTTGAAGCAGTGCACGCCAACTTCCAGGGCGCGGCGCATGTCTTCGCGGCTCTTGCCGACACCGGAGAACACAATTTTGTCAGCCTTGCCGCCGGCGGCCAGTACACGCTCAAGCTCGCCCCGGGACACGATGTCGAAACCGGCGCCCAGGCGCGCCAGGACATTGAGTACACCCAGGTTGGAGTTGGCTTTTACGGCGAAGCACACCAGGCTCGGCGTGCCTTCCAGCGCATCGGCAAAGGAGCGGTATTGCGCTTCGATGTGGGCACGGGAGTACACGTAGGTCGGGGTACCAAAGCGCTCGGCGATGGCGGACAGCGCGACACCTTCCGCGAACAGCTCGCCGTCCCGGTAGTTAAAAGCGTCCATGATGTTCCCTTAGTAGGTGTCGTGCTTGTGCGCTTTGGTTTGCGACGATTGCGCCTGTTCATTCGGGTCTTTGCTGTCATCGGGCAGATACAGCGGGCCTTTTTGACCACAGGCACTAACGAGGCAAGCGACCGCGACGAGCGCAGCAAGGGAAGAGATCAGGCGCTTCATGGCGAAATCCTTGAATATGCATTAATTGCGCCCGAGTATACCGACCACCCGCCGGATTGCCTATGCGCCGAAATACCCGTCCGGCGGGGCTTTGCCGAGTTTGTTGCGATTGTGCTTACACCAATCGAGGATAATTCACACGGCTGTGGGTAATGAAATCGGTATCCTTTGCAATCATGATGGCGCGTCCGTATTGTGCGGCGCTTGAGCGAGACCAGACACTTTTCGAGGTTCCCACAATGAGTTTGACCGAAGCGCGTTTTCACGACCTGGTGGATGCGACCCAGCAAGCGCTGGAGGATATTTTCGACGACAGCGGTCTGGATGTGGACCTGGAGAACTCGGCCGGTGTGCTCACCGTCAAGTTTGAAAATGGCACCCAATTGATTTTCAGCCGCCAGGAGCCCCTGCGTCAGCTATGGCTGGCGGCGCGTTCCGGTGGTTTTCACTTCGATTACGATGAAGAAGAAAAACGCTGGACCCACGACACCACCGATGAGCTGCTGAGCGAAATGCTCGCGCGCCTCACCCAGGAACAAGCCGGCGTCGAGCTGGACTTCGACGAGATCTGATCGTGACGCAGCCCGTTCCCGTACGCCCGCCCAAGCCGCTGTTCAGCAATGTCAGCCCGGCGGTGCCGTCACCTTGTATCAGTTTATGTCGGCTGGATGAGCACAAAGTCTGCCTCGGTTGCCTCCGTCATGTGGAAGACATCCGCGAATGGCGCTCTGCCGACGATGCGCGACGCCGCGTGATCGTCGCCCAGGCCGAGCAGCGCAGGACCTGCGCCTGAGGCCGTCTTGTTTATTTATTGTGCTGTGGTAGTGTCCGGATACACCTCAACTCATCGAGGTCCGTGAGAACCCCGCCTTTTCCTGGCGGGGTTTTGCTTTTTTGTGCAGAAAAAAGGAGTCTGCCTGAATCATGACCGCACCTTCCATCATCCTCACCCGTCTTGACGTGCAGCGTCTTGAGCAACTGATCGACCGTGTCGGCGAGGCGTCGCCGGGCGTTGAAGCCCTGCAACACGAACTCGACCGCGCCGAAGAAGTGGTTGGCCACGATGAAGTGCCTGCATCTGTCGTGACCATGAACTCCAGCGTGCATTGCCGTGAACAAGGCAGTGGCAAGGACTATCACCTGACCCTGGTCTACCCCAAGGACGCGAACGCCGACGAAGGCAAAATCTCGATCCTGGCGCCGGTGGGCAGCGCATTGCTGGGCCTGCAAGTCGGCCAGCATATCGACTGGCCAGCACCGGGTGGCAAGACCCTCAAGCTTGAATTGCTCGGCGTCGAAGGCCAGCCGAAAGACGGTGGCGCCTTTCCTCTCTAAACCTGGTTCAGCGCTTCATTGAGCGCCAGTTCCAGATCAGCCTTGTAGCGCAGGTACAGATTGCTCGGGCTTTGAACATCACCGAGCAGGCCGGACAGGTCCAGATCGGTGATGTAGCAGCGGTAACGCTCGGCTTCCCGGCGTTGCCCGACGATTTGCTGGGCGACCACCGCAAACAGTTGGTCGCCAAATTCCAGCTCGGAAAACTCTCGTTGATTGCAGTACAAGGTGATCCCCACCTGGCCCGGTGCTGCCTTGCCGATAATCGCCTGCACGTCGTAGAACGGCTTATTGGCCGGGGTTTGCGGCGCTGGGCGCGGTTCTGCCCGACGTGCGCGGCCGCTGCCTGACGGCAACAACTGGTAATACAGGATTTGCACCGCGCCGAAGGGCTGTTGCGGGTCCAGCGGCAGCAGCGCATCGCGGCGATAAATGATCGACTGCAGGAAGCGCTGCAACGGCACCAACAGGCTTTGCTCGTCGTGGAACGGCAGGCGCTGCTGCCAGAGCGCGTTGAACTCATCCAGCACGTACAGCTCGGCAACTCCGTCGTTGATCCGGTAGAACACCTGCACACAGTCGGGCAGGCCCATGGGCAGCAGCAGCGCCAGGTCGTGGTCTTCCAGGGCCATGGTGTCCAGGTGCAGCGGGCTGTAGCTGGCCAGTTCCTCACTGAGGTAGGCGATCAGCGCGTCCTGGGTCGCCAGTGACACATGGTTGGCCTGGCCGGGTGTCAGTTCCATCACGTGGTAGTGCTGCTGCACCTGCACCAGGTAGCGGTGGTTTTCCTGGCCCAGCAGTAGGTTTTGCGCGGTGTCGAAGATTTCCTCCACGCGCTGGGCAATGAACTGCGCGCGGTTGTGGCAGAAACAGCGCACCCGCAAGCGCGGCAAGTGATTGGGCGGTAGCTGATTGAGGTAGTCGCGCAGGCAGTCGAGCAGCGCGTGAGGGCCGTCATAGCGGCTGACCATCACCTCGTTCCAACTGTTGAGCGTGACCTGGTCCAGGGTCAGCACCAGGTTTTCCCGTACGCCCGCGTAACTCAGGGAGTCGGTGCGCTCGGTGGTCATCAGGATGTTCAGGTCGCGATGATGCTTGAGCGGGTCGACGCCGACGTTGATCAGCAGCAGCACTTCCTCGGGCACTGCCGAGCGCAGCAGGCGGTCTTCATCGACGCTGGCCAGGGGCAGGACGACAGTTTGTTGCAGGCTGCCCAGCAGGTTGAACAGCTCGAATTCGGTCATGTCACTGCTGCCGGGATGCAGCGCCAGGCGGGTACTGCTGTCGATCACGCCGTTGCGGTGGCACCAGGTGAGCATTTCCAGCAAATCGCGGCTGCGCTTGATCGGCGCGAAGTGCTCCCATTCCAGGGCGGTCAGGCTGCCGTTGTACAAGCCCCAATGATGCTGGCCGGGCTCTTTGCGGTTGGGCGACTGCACCAGGGTCAGGGTGTCTTCGGCAAGGTCGGGCGCAATGCCGGGGTTGATGAACTCGACCTTGCCGGCCTTGCGCTCGAAGGCGGCGTACAGGCGCCGGCCCAGCACATTGAGATCGCGCTTGTTGATCAGGCTGACGGTCTGTTCGGTGCGGGCAAACTGGGTCAGGAAGCGATAGCTGTAGTTCAGCTCGTTGACCAGCGCCCGGCGTTCGGAGGCCACCTGGCGGACTTTCCATTGGCTGCGGCTGTCCAGCAGGGCCAGTTGGCGCTGGTCCCAACCCCATTCGCTGGCCAGGCGCTCCAGCAGCAAACGCTGCCACCCGGTGCGCTGGCCCGCGCTGAGCTTGCGGTTGACCTTCAGGTACAGGCTGCGCCGCACCAGTTCCAGGCGTTCCGGCTCATTACGGGCCTTGAGGTACTCCTCGATCCGGCGGTAGACGACGATGTACGGGTCCAGCTCGTCCAGGTCCAGCTGATTGGCAAACACAGCGCGCTTGAAGCGCAGGCTCAGGCACTGCACCTTCGGGTGCTCGCTGGCGTAGACCTCGGTCAGCAGGAGTTTCAGTACTGATTTGTAGGGCGATTCGATGCCCTTGAACAACTGCCACAAGCCGGCACCGATAAATTCACCCGGCGGGATGTGCGCCAGGTGGCCCAGGTCGAGGGTTTCATCGGCGCGAATAAAGCGTTTGGAAATCAGCGCGTGGGTGAAGTCGGCATAGCGGGTTTCTTCGTACACCGGCACCAGCCACCAGATCGGCGTGCGCCCGGCCAGCCAGATGGCGGTGCGGTAGAACTCGTCCAGCAGCAGGTAATGCTGGCTGGTGCCGCAGTCTTCTGAACTCAGTTGGCTGTCGCGCTCGCCCTGGATAAACCGCGTCGGCTCGATCAGGAAGAAGTGCGCCTCGGCGCCCATGCTCAGGGCCCAGGTTTCGAGCAGTTGGCATTTCTTGCGCAACTCGGCCAGCTCGTTCTCGCTGAGATCGGCCGCATGGCAGACCCACACGTCCATATCACTTTGATCGGCCTGGGCCAGGGTGCCCAGGCTGCCCATCAGGAACAGGCCATGAATCGGCCGCGGTGGGTTGCCGTGGCGGGGCTTGTAGGAAAACGTGCGGGTCAGGCGCTGGGCCTCGGCCAAGGCTTGCGCGTCGGGTTCAAAATTCGACAGGCCGGCCGGCGTGCTGCCCGACACATAGCCCGGCAACAGCGGGTGATTTACGTGGAAAAACAGCGGCAGCAGGGTCAATACGCTTTGCTGGCGTGGTGTCAGTCCTTCGACGGCCCGGGCCATGCGGCCTTCGTTCAGGGCCAGAAACCGCGCGCGTAACTGGGCCAGCACCTTGCGGTCGATGCCTTCGTCCAGGTCGGGGCGGATTTCGTGGGTGCGGGTCATGTCGAACTCGGTGGCTCGCAGGGCCCGACGTGGGCGGCCGTGTGGGAGTTTACAGCCAGTAGCGTAGGAGATTTAGAGGGAATTTGTTTTTGACGCCGGAATTTTATCCCGGGCGCGGGAATGCCCGCGGAATCCGTGAAGAGAGGATCCCGTGGGCGATACGAGGTGTCAGGCGGCTTCTTTGGCGGTCGTCAGAATAGTCAGCAGGCTTTGTGCGTGTTCGGCAGCGTCCCGGCCGAGGCTGGTGAGGTAACCACCGTCTGGCTGGTCGATCAGGTCTTTATCAAACAGGCGCCGGGCGGCGGCAATGGCAGTGGGAGCGGCAGTCTGATGAACTTTCAGACCTTCCTGGGAGCTGCCCAGGTTGAAGAGTGCAAGGATTTCCAGTTCGGCAACCAACTCAGGGGTATACGACATAAGGACTCCAGACTTTCTAGGAATTTTTAGACGTTAGCAGCCATAAGGTGAACGCACTTGGGCGAGCTGTCCAGTCGGAACTCATGCGGTGTTGATGTGGGGCAGGATTGTGGCCAGCAAGAGTTTGCTGGCCAGCGCGGTGTGAGGCTTATTGCTTCTCGGGCGGCAGCTCCGGCAGCGCACGCAACGCAGTTTCATACCATTCGGTATTGAAGGCGCGATCTTCTTCGAGCAGCGCGTCAATTTCGATGGCGAGGACGTGGGCCATCATTTGCAGGATGTCTTCGCGCTCGTAGCCCACCAGGGTCAGCTTGTTGAACGTGGCCTTGGCGGCGGGCGGGTTGTCGCTTTCGATCTGGTTTTCGATCGCTTCAATCAAGGTGGTCTCGGCGAACTCTTCTTCGTCGTTGTCGATATCGGTTGGCTCGCTCATGGCAGGCTCCTGGAGGAAAGGGCGCCAGTCTACCCCCATTCACTCGGCTGATGCTGCTGGCCAGGCGCGGCCTCCCGATCTATAACCACTGCTGCCAACCCCGTACACGGCCTGGAGGCTTTGTGATGCTCAAGCTTTATGGATTTTCGGTCAGCAACTACTACAACATGGTCAAACTGGCGCTGCTGGAGAAAGGGCTGCCCTTCGAAGAGGTGCCGTTCTACGCAGGCCAGACCCCTGAAGCCTTGGCCGTGAGCCCCCGGGGCAAGGTGCCGGTGCTGGGTGTCGAGCAAGGGTTTATCAACGAAACCAGCGTGATCCTCGAATACCTCGAACAGACCCAGGGCGGACGATCGCTGCTGCCGAGCGAGCCGTTCCAGCGCGCCCAGGTGCTGGCGTTGTGCAGGGAAATCGAGCTGTACATCGAGTTGCCGGCCCGGGCGTGTTTTGCCGAGGCGTTTTTCGGAATGCCGGTGCCGGAGGCGATCAAGGAAAAGTCCAGGGCGGAGTTATTGCTGGGGATCGCATCGCTGGGGCGGCACGGGAAGTTTGCGCCGTATGTGGCAGGAGACAGCTTCACGATTGCGGATTTGTATTTTGTGTACAGCGTGGACCTGGCCTGTGCCGTGGCCGGGAAGCTGTTCGGGCTGGATCTGTTGGCTGAGTTGCCGAAGGCCAAGGCGTTGCTGGAGCACTTGCAGGCGCTGCCGAATGCCCAGCGGGTGGCGGCGGACAAGGAAGCGGCGATGCCGGCGTTTATGGCGATGATTGCTGCGAAGAAATAGATCTTGGGTGTTTGTGATGAGGCTTTCGCGAGCAAGCCCGCTCCCACATTTGACCGAGTTCCACCTTTGGAATGCAGTCGAATGTGGGAGCGGGCTTGCTCGCGAAGCTTTTAGCGGCTGGCGAGCAATGCCTGGCCGCGAACCACGGCAGCCTTCACCTGCGCCGGCGCAGTCCCGCCGACATGGTTACGGGCATTCACCGAGCCTTCCAGGGTCAGCACCGCAAACACGTCCTGCTCGATCTGGTCGCTGAACTGGCGCAGTTCTTCCAGGCTCATTTCCGCCAGGTCCTTGCCGGTGTCCACGCCGTACTTCACGGCATGCCCGACGATCTCGTGGCAGTCGCGGAACGGCAGGCCACGGCGTACCAGGTAGTCCGCCAGGTCTGTGGCGGTGGAGAAACCGCGCAGGGCCGCTTCACGCATGATGGCGTGCTTGGGCTTGATCGCCGGGATCATGTCGGCAAAGGCACGCAACGAGTCGCGCAGGGTATCGGCGGCGTCGAACAGCGGTTCCTTGTCTTCCTGGTTGTCCTTGTTGTAGGCCAGCGGTTGGCCTTTCATCAGGGTCAACAGGCCCATCAGCGCACCGAATACACGGCCGCTCTTGCCGCGTACCAGCTCCGGCACGTCGGGGTTTTTCTTTTGCGGCATGATCGAGCTGCCGGTGCAGAAGCGGTCCGGCAGGTCAATGAACTGGAATTGCGCGCTGGTCCACAGCACCAGCTCTTCGGAGAAGCGCGACAAGTGCATCATCGCAATGCTGGCCGCGGCGCAGAATTCGATGGCGAAGTCACGGTCCGACACGCCGTCCAGGGAGTTGCCGCCCACGGCGTCGAAACCCAGCAGCTGCGCGGTGTATTCGCGGTCGATCGGGTAGGTGGTGCCAGCCAGTGCAGCGCTGCCCAGAGGCATGCGGTTGGCGCGCTTGCGGCAGTCCACCAGGCGCTCGTAGTCGCGGCTGAGCATTTCGAACCAGGCCAGCAGATGGTGGCCGAAGGTCACAGGCTGTGCGGTCTGCAGGTGGGTGAAGCCGGGCATGATGGTGCCGGACTCACGCTCTGCCTGCTCCAGCAGGCCTTTTTGCAGGCGGGTGATTTCTGCCAGGATCAGGTCGATCTCGTCCCGCAGCCACAGGCGGATATCGGTAGCCACCTGGTCGTTACGGCTGCGACCGGTGTGCAGTTTCTTGCCGGTCACACCGATGCGGTCGGTGAGGCGGGCCTCGATGTTCATGTGCACGTCTTCCAGGTCGACGCGCCAGTCGAAGGTACCGGCTTCGATCTCGCCACGGATGGTGGTCAGGCCGTCGATGATGCTGTCGCGCTCGGCGTCGGTCAGCACGCCGACCTTGGCCAGCATCGTGGCGTGGGCGATCGAGCCCATGATGTCGTGGCGGTAGAGGCGCTGGTCGAAAGTGACGGAGGCGGTGAAGCGCGCGACGAAGGCGTCGACGGGTTCACTGAAGCGGCCGCCCCAGGACTGGTTGGTCTTGTCGGTGCTCATGGATTCGCTCGTGATCTGCTGGAAAGAGGGCATGAAAGTGTGGCGCCGATAATAACAGGGTTGCCCCCGGAGGCGACGATGCCGGGGCGGGGCATTTTTATTTGTTTCCAAGATGGCTAAGTGCCTTGCCCCCGGACTCGCGCAGGACGAGACTGGAGCCAGGACCGATCGGGGGGGAAACTTGCGGTCCTTGGTCAAACAAAGCGTGTTTATTGAAACGATATTTGACGATTGAGCAATATCGTCTTCGCCAGCGTCTACAGTTGCACTGATAGAGCTTCGCGCTGACGGAAGGTGCACTGCACCAATGCCGGGCGATGAGGTCGAACTCCAGGCTATCCATTAGAGAGGGGGTGTTCGTATTGTGTATCAGCAAACCCTACGACGATGCCCGAAGGCAGCAGGCTTTGGGCGCGATTGAACAGGTCCGGGTAAATATTGGTGCCACTCTCGGGGCACTTTTTGCCGCTCGCGCTAGTCTTAGCGTGGATCGCCGTGACGGAAGTCACCGCACCTGTCTACGCTATCCTTGTGCGAGACTCACGCAGGAATCCAGCGCAATATGAATGTCCTGATCGTTGATGACGAACCCCAAGCCCGCGAGCGACTGAGCCGTTTGGTCAGTGAACTCGAGGGTTACAATGTCCTTGAGCCGAGCGCCACCAGTGGCGAGGAAGCCTTGGCCCTTATTGACAGCCTCAAGCCGGACGTCGTGTTGCTCGACATCCGCATGCCGGGCCTTGATGGCTTGCAGGTGGCTGCCCGCCTGAGCGAGCGAGAATCGCCGCCTTCGGTGGTGCTGTGCGCCTCCCAGGATGAGTTCTCTTCCGAGGCCCTGGATGCCAGCGGCGCCAGTTTCCTGGTCAAGCCGATCAATGCCGATGCGTTGCTTCGCGCCTTGAAAAAGGCCGAGCGTCCCAATCGTGTCCAACTGGCAGCCTTGACCCAGCCCGCAGCCCAGGGCGGCAACGGGCCGCGTAGCCATATCAGCGCCCGTACCCGCAAGGGCATCGAGTTGATTCCCCTGGACCAGGTGGTCTACTTCATCGCCGATCACAAGTACGTGACCTTGCGTCACGAGGCTGGTGAAGTGCTGCTCGATGAGCCACTCAAGGCGCTGGAAGACGAATTTGGCGACCGCTTTGTGCGCATCCACCGCAATGCGCTGGTGGCCCGCGAGCGAATCGAGCGCCTGCAGCGCACGCCGCTTGGGCACTTTCAGCTGTTCCTGAAGGGCCTCAATGGCGACGCCCTGATCGTCAGCCGGCGCCATGTCGCCGGTGTGCGCAAGATGATGCAGCAGCTTTAGCCCGAGGGCTGACGCGAGCTTCACCGCCCATATCCCGGTGCGACGCGGCCAGGGAGGCCCCGCACTTGCTGATTCAAATCAAAGCGCATTTGCCTGAGCTGTTATTATCTGCCGTATCTATTCAGTACGGATTGATCCATGTCCTCTCGCGAAATCCGCATCGCCACCCGTAAAAGCGCCCTGGCCTTATGGCAGGCCGAATACGTCAAAGCACGCCTTGAGCAGGCTCATCCTGGCCTGAAGGTGTCCCTGGTGCCCATGGTCAGTCGCGGCGACAAGCTGCTTGATTCGCCATTGTCGAAAATCGGCGGCAAGGGCCTGTTCGTCAAGGAACTGGAAACCGCTCTGCTGGAGAACGAAGCCGACATCGCCGTGCATTCTATGAAAGATGTGCCCATGGACTTCCCCGAAGGCCTGGGCCTTTTTTGCATCTGCGAGCGCGAAGACCCCCGCGACGCCTTCGTTTCCAATACCTATGCCTCGCTGGATGAGCTGCCGCTGGGCAGCGTCGTCGGCACCTCCAGCCTGCGTCGCCAGGCGCAGTTGCTGACCCGCCGCCCGGACCTGCAAATCCGCTTCCTGCGGGGCAACGTCAATACTCGCCTGGCCAAGCTCGACGCCGGTGAATATGACGCGATCATTCTCGCGGCAGCCGGCTTGATCCGCTTGGGCTTTGAAGACCGCATCACCTCGGCCATCAGCGTCGAAGACAGCTTGCCGGCCGGCGGGCAGGGCGCTGTGGGCATTGAATGCCGCACCGCCGACAGCGAAATTCATGCGCTGCTCAAGCCGCTGGATCACCAGGACACCGAAATTCGCGTCACCGCCGAACGTGCCCTGAACAAGCACCTCAATGGTGGCTGCCAGGTACCGATCGCTTGTTACGCCGTGCTTGAGGGTGAGAACCTCTGGCTGCGTGGCCTGGTGGGCGACCCGAGTGGTGGGTTGTTGCTCACCGCAGAGATTCGCGGGCCGCAAAGCGAGGCCACCAGCCTGGGTATCAAGGTCGCCGAGGAACTGCTGGAAAAAGGCGCCGGTGCCATTCTGCAAGCGGTGTACGGCGAGGCCGGGCCGCAGTGATGCAATGGCGTGTGCTGCTGACGCGGCCTGCCGAGGAGTCGGCGGCCCTGGCGGCGACGTTATCCGAAGAAGGTGTTTTCAGCAGCAGCCTGCCGTTGCTGGAGGTTGAAGCGCTGCCTGTCACGCCTGAACAACAGACTGTTTTTCGCGATCTGGACCGCTATTGCGCGGTGATCGTGGTGAGCAAGCCGGCCGCGCGCCTGGGCTTGCAGTTGTTGGCTCAACACTGGCCGCAACCGCCGGCGTTACCGTGGTTCAGTGTCGGCGCTGCTACGGCGCAGGTGTTGGCCGAGCATGGCCTTGATGTCAGTTATCCCCACGACGGCGACGACAGTGAAGCCTTGCTTGAACTGGTCGCCTTGCGCGAGGCTATCTCGAAGCCCTGCGCCCGGGTGCTGATCCTGCGGGGCGAGGGCGGGCGAGAGCTGCTGGCTGAGCGTTTACGCGAGCAAGGTGCTAGTGTCGACTATCTGGAGTTGTATCGCCGTTTCCTGCCGGACTACGACCGTGCAACGCTGACCCAGCGCATAAACGTGGAACGCTTGAACGGCGTGGTGGTCAGCAGTGGGCAGGGTTTTTTACACCTGCAAGCGCTGGCCGGTACAGATTGGCCCCAGGTGGCACAGCTGCCGTTGTTCGTGCCCAGCCCGCGAGTCGCCGAGATGGCGCGTGCCGCTGGCGCGAAAGAAGTTGTGGATTGTCGTGGCGCCAGTGCCGCGGCTTTGTTAGTGGCGTTACGGAGTGTTTCCGTTCCCACTCTCTAATACGCAAAGGATGGATACGTGAGCGCAACAGCCTTGCCTAAAGATGAAGCTCAGCCCGCGCTTGATGCGCCTGTTGAGACACCGGTCACCACCGCCCCGCGCCGTGGCAACGGCCTGGCCATCGTGGCCTTGTTGCTCGGCGCCGCCGGCGTTGCCGCCGGTGGCTGGGGGATCTGGCAGGTCCGCGCACTGCAGGCGAGCAGCCAGCAACAGCTGGGCCAAGTGCAAACCCTGGACGACCAATCCCAGAGCCTCAAGCAGAGCCAGCAGCAGCTGTCGGCCCGTCTGGGGCAACTGCCCGGCGCCGATGAGCTGGAAGAGCGTCGCCGGCTGGTGGCGCAATTGCAGGGTGATCAACAACGCCTGAGCCAGCGCCTGGAAACCGTGCTGGGGGCCAGCCGCCAGGACTGGCGCCTGGCCGAGGCCGAGCACTTGATCCGCCTGGCCAGCCTGCGTCTTTCCGCCTTGCAGGACATCAACAGTGCCCAGGCACTGGTCCAGGGCGCTGACGAAATCCTCCGCGAACAAAGTGACCCTGGCTCCTACGCCGCCCGTGAGCAGTTGGCCAAGAGCCTCGCCGCGTTGCGCAATATCGAACAGCCCGACCGTACCGGGCTGTACCTGCAACTGGCGGCATTGCGCGATCAGGTCGTGCAGTTGGCGGCCATCGCGCCGGAATACCAACTCCCTGAAGCGGCCAATGATGGGCGTCCGACCACCGACACGGACAGCCGTTGGAGTCAGTGGTGGGCGCAGATCTCGCGGTATTTCCGCATCGACTTCAATCCTGATGACAACATTCGCCCGCTCCTGGCAGGGCAAGGCCTGAACCAGGTGCGCCTGGCCCTGAGCCTTGCACTTGAGCAGGCGCAATGGGCGGCGCTCAACGGCGAGCCGGCGGTGTACAGCCGATCCCTGGGCGAGGCTCGCAGCGTGTTGCAGGACAACTTCAATCAAGACAACCCGCAAAGCAAAGCCATGCTGGCCCGTATTGCCGAGCTTGAGCCCAAGGCCGTCTCGGTGGTCACGCCGGACCTGGCCGCGAGCCTGGCTGCCGTGCAGGCTTACCTTGACCGTCGCCACCTGTCTGCCGAGGAAGCCAAGGCTTCCGCTGGCAAGCCGGCGACCCAGGAGTAAAGCCGATGAAGCGCTTCTATGTGATCCTGATGCTGGCGATTGCGATCGCCCTGGCACTGGCCGTGGGCATTTCGAAACATACCGGCTACGTGCTGATTACCTATCCCCATGTGCTGCATTACGAGTCCGGGCTGTGGTCGACGCTGGTGGCGTTGTTTGCCATCGGCCTGGTGATCTATTTGGCCAGGGTGCTGCTGGGCCTGGTGCTGACCTCGGGTGGCGTGGTCAATCCGTGGTCGCGGCGCAACCGCAGCCGTCGGGTCCAGGTTGCCATCGAGCAGGGCCAGATGGACCTCGCCGAAGGGCGCTGGGCCAGTGCCGAGCGCCACTTGCACCGTGCGGCCGAAGCCGAACGCCAGCCATTGCTCTACTACCTCGGCGCGGCCCGTGCGGCCAACGAACAGGGCCGTTATGAGGAAGCGGATGGCCTGCTGGAACGCGCGCTTGAGCGCCAGCCCCAGGCCGAACTCGCGGTAGCCTTGAGTCATGCGCAGTTGCAGATGGACCGCGGTGACACCGATGGCGCCCTGGTCACCCTGCAGGCCATGCATGAGCGTCATCCGCATAACGTCCAGGTATTGCGCCAACTGCAGCGGCTGTATCAACAGCGTGGCGATTGGTCTTCGGTAATCCGGCTGTTGCCGGAGTTGCGCAAGGACAAGGTGTTGCCGCCTGCCGAGTTGGCCGACCTGGAGCGACGCGCCTGGGGCGAGAACCTGACCCTGGCTGCCCAGCACGAAGAGCAGGGCGAGGCCGGGCAGCAATCCCTGGAGCTGGCCTGGCAACAACTGACTTCGGCCCAGCGCCAGGAGCCGCAACTGGTGCTGGCGTACGCCGAACAACTGCGCCAGTTGGGCGCGGACGCCAAGGCTGAAGAAGTGCTGCGCGGTGCCCTCAAGCGCGAGTACGACAGTCATCTGATCCGGCTCTACGGGCTGCTGCGTGGCAGCGATCCGGCGAAGCAGTTGAAGTTCGCCGAAGGCTGGCTCAAGGACCATCCAGGCGATGCCAGCCTGCTGCTGACCCTGGGGCGCCTGTGCCTGCAAAACAGCTTGTGGGGCAAGGCGCGGGATTACCTTGAAAGCAGCCTGCAGGTGCAGCGCAACCCTGAGGCCTGCGCCGAGCTGGCACGCCTGCTGGCGCAGTTGGGCGACACCGAGCGCAGCAACCAGTTGTTCCAGGAAGGCCTGGGCTTGCTGGACAAGCGTTTGCTGGCGTCACCGTTGCCGGTGCCGGCACGGGTTTGAAGTAGGAAACAGAGTAAGGGTTGCCTCAGAATTGTCTGGTGGCCAACCCTTCAATAATGCCCAATAGCTGTAGTCAATACGGCTTGTAGTAAACTCCTACGTAGACGCGCGTTTAATCGCTCGCCTTCTGACGGGATATCCCTACGCTCTCGCGGAATCGTCTGCTCTGGCGCGTATTGAAAGGGGTAAGGTCTTTCCTCTACCGTAACTACCTATCTCTTGCGTTGCGGATAAACAATGTCTTTGGCCCCCTCACGCTCCCTGTTCCTCCTGGCGTTCCTGGCTGGTGCGCTGACGCTGGGCGCGTCCTTTTACCTGGAATACGCCGCGCTTTTGCGGCCTTGTTTCCTGTGCCAGGTGCAACGAATTCTTGTGGCTGCCTTCACGCTGATCAATCTCGTGGCGGCGATTCATGGGCCGAAGCGGTCCGGGATCTACCTGTATTGGGCGGCGAGCATGGGGTGTGCAGTGCTGGGCGCCATTACCGCCGTACGCCAGGTGCTGCTGCAAAATACGCCGCCGGAACAGTTGCCTGCCTGTTGGCCCGGCCTTCAATCCATGATCGAGAACCTGTCGCTGAGAGAGACGTTGGCCTTGATCTTCAAGGGCACCGTCGACTGCGTGGAAATCAACTGGACGCTGTTCGACTTGAGTATTCCCGAGTGGAGCCTGCTGTTCTTCGTGGCGATGCTGATCCTTGGCATCGCGCAGTTCTCGCGGTTGCTGCTGAGCCAGCGTTTTGGCCTTGCACGGCACTGAGAGGTGCCCGCAGGTTGTAGGAAGGGATTAAACACTTGTATGAACTTTCTCTCCTGCGTACCTTGATGCCATAGTCATGCGGGCATAATCTGGCCCGCACGCGTTATTGAAACAGACTGTTCGATGCACCGTTGCCCGGTTGCCGCTTTAACCTTGAAGTGTTGCGCGGGCAGTGTGCGGCGCCCCTATAGGGAAGAGAGATCATCATGCTGGAAAGTTGTCAGAATGCTCAGGAACGCTGGGGTGGGGTGCATAAACTGATCGATGGTTGGTTGAAAGCGCGTCACGAACTGGTTCGGGCCTTTGATGCTCTCGGTGCCAAACCCGAAGCGCTAAGCGAGAACCGCAAGCCGTTGCAGGAATTCTGTGGGGTATTGGTGGATTACGTCTCGGCGGGGCACTTCGGTGTCTACGAGCAGTTGACCAAAGAGGCCGAGGCTTTCGACGATCAACGTGGCCTGGACTTGGCAGAGACGATTTACCCGCGCATCGATGTCATCACCGAGAAGCTGCTGGCGTTCAACGACCTGTGTGATGCCGGCAAGTGCGTTGCAGAAAAATTCAAAGAGCTGGGCGGTTTGCTTCACGAGCGTTTCGAGCTGGAAGATTGCCTGATCGAAGTGCTGCACAACGCTCACAAGGAAGAGTTGACGGCTAAGGCCTGACTCCCCCCGACACAAGAAAACGGTGCGCATTGCGCACCGTTTTTCGTTTGGGCTCAGGCGCCCGCCTTGAGCAATTCGATCTCGAATACCAGCGGCGTATAAGGCGGGATCAGTTCGCCTGCGCCATCAGCGCCATAGGCTTGGTCGGATGGAATCACCAGGCGCCACTTCGCGCCCACCGGCATCTGTTGCAACGCACTGCGCCAGCCACTGATCACACTGTCCAGGCGAAACCACTGAGGTTGTGTGCTCTTGTCGAAGACGGTCCCGTCGGGTAACCGCCCAACATAATTCACTTGCACGCGATCATCGGCCGCCGGTTTCTTCCCGCTGCCAGGGGTCAGTTCGGTCAGCAGGATGCCGTCTGCCAATTCACGCACACCACTTTTGGATTTTTCACTGGCTAAAAATTGTTGCTCGGCAGCGAGTGCCTTTTCACTTTGTGGTGCTCGATTGTCCGGCGCGTTTTGTGCTTCGTGCTGGGCAAGGATCTGTTCGATGCGTGTGTCGTCCAGGGCCAGTGGCTTACCTTGATAGGCCTGTTTGAGTCCGTCGATCAGCGCCTCTACCTGCAACCCAGGCATCTCCTGGCGCAGGCGCTCACCCAGGCTCGCGCCCAGGCTGTAGGCCAGGTCGTGGTCATCTTTGGAGGGGGATTTCTCGCTTGCGTTGGCCACGCAAAGCACCACGCTCAACACTAAAAAAAGGTAACGCGACATGGGCGTTCTCCAGCCGAAAGTGCGATGGATTATGCCAGTGTGAATGCTTAAAAAGTGGCGTGGATTTTCGTTATATCAATAAGAATTTTCGTGCGGTGCAACGCAAGCCAATCGATACTGTCAACATGCCCTAGCGGCGGTAAGAGCAGAGGGCTAGTATGAGCCGCACCCACGTCAGCCAGGAGGTAAACCATGTCGGCCAAACAGAAGCCTGTAAATACCCCGTTGCATTTGCTCCAACAACTTTCGGGCAGCCTGCTCGAACATTTGGAAAGCGCCTGTTCACAAGCCTTGGCTGATGCTGAGAAGTTGCTCGCCAAGCTTGAAAAACAACGCGGCAAAGCTCAGGAAAAACTGCACAAATCCCGCACCAAACTGCAAGGCGCAGCGACCGCTGGCAAAGCCAAGGCACAAGCCAAGGCCAAGGACGCCGTCAAAGAACTTGAGGACTTGCTCGACGCCCTCAAGGATCGTCAATCCGAAACCCGCACCTACATTTCCCAACTCAAGCGTGATGCTTCCGAGAGCCTGAAATTGGCCCAGGGTGTTGGTCGTGTGAAGGAAGCTGTAGGCAAAGTGCTGAGCACCCGTGCTCCGGCTAAGGCCGTTGCAGCCAGCGCAGCGAAGAAGCCAGCCAGCAAAGCAGTCGCCGCCAAGGCACCTGCGAAAGCTGCGGCCAAGCCTGCGGCAAAAGCACCGGCTAAATCGGCTGCCAAACCAACGGCTAAAACTGCTGCTGCAAAACCAGCTGCAAAACCAGCTGCTAAAACCGCTGCTGCAAAACCAGCTGCCAAGCCAGCCGCTAAAACTGCTGCTGCRAAACCAGCYGCGAAGCCAGCCGCTAAAMCYGCTGCTGCRAAACCAGCCGCSAAGCCAGCCGCTAAACCTGCTGCTGCAAAACCAGCYGCGAAGCCRGCCGCTAAACCTGCTGCTGCGAAACCAGCTGCCAAGCCGGCCGCCAAACCTGCTGCTGCCAAACCAGCCGCTAAACCTGCCGCCGCCAAGCCAGCACCAGCCAAACCAGCTACTCCAGCTGCAAAGCCTGCGACCCCGGCTGCACCTGCTGCCAGCACCACAGCGCCAACCGCTCCGGCCAGCAGCACGCCTGCACCGGCAGCGCCAAGCGTCACCCCAACCAGCGCTTCCTAAGTGCCGGTAACCGCGGCGCGCAGCTGATGCAGCGCGTCGTGGTCAAGGTTGGCGGCTTCGGCCGCCAGTCCTTCAACCCATGCTTGATGATTCACCTCGGCCATCGGCCAACGCTGCGCCACACCTTCCAGGCGTGATAGCAGCAGCCTTTCTGCATCCAATTCCAAAGCCTTGACCCGCTCCCGTAACGCTCCCAGCTCAGCATCCTGCTGCGCCATGGCCCGCCATCGCGTGCGTACTTGCCGCAGCGGTTCAACCACCTCCGCCTGCCACGGCCCGGCGATCTGCCGCAGTGCCTGCAAGCGCGACGTTTCCGGCGCCACACCCCGCTGCTCCAGCCACAACCCGCACAACACCAGGCACACATCAGCCCCTTGCGCCTGCAAGCGCAGGCACGCGTCCTCGACGCCCGGGCGGGCGTAAGTCGAGAGGGCAAAGCTCCACAGGTCAGCGCACATATTCACACCCAAGCCAGCGGCCAACGAAGCTGGTAGACTCCGCCGCCATTATGATCCGACTTCAAAGCCTAACATTACAGCGTGGCCCGCAACGTCTTCTCGAAGACGCCGAGCTGACCCTGCACGCCGGTCACAAAGCCGGCCTGATCGGTGCCAACGGCGCCGGCAAATCCACGTTGTTCGCCTTGCTGCTGGGTGAGCTGACTCCCGACTCCGGGGATTGTCTGCTGCCGGCCGACTGGCGCATCGCCCATATGCGCCAGGAGATCGACACCCTCGACCGCATTGCGATCGACTACGTGCTCGATGGCGACCTGCGCCTGCGCCAGGTGCAACACGACCTCGCCGAGGCCGAGAAAGCCCAGGACGGCGCCGCACAGGCCCGCCTGCACTCGGAACTGGACAGCGCCGACGGCTACACCGCCGACGCGCGTGCGCGCAAGATGCTTGCCGGCCTTGGCTTTACCAACGAACAGATGGACCGCCCGGTCGCCGACTTCTCCGGTGGCTGGCGCATGCGCCTGAACCTGGCCCAGGCACTGATGTGCCCCTCGGACCTGTTGCTGCTCGATGAACCGACCAACCACTTGGACCTCGATGCGATCCTGTGGCTGGAAGACTTCCTGAAAAGCTACCCGGGCACCTTGCTGCTGATTTCCCACGACCGGGATTTCCTCGACGCCGTGGTGGACAACATTGCCCACGTCGACCAGAAGAAAATCACCCTGTACCGCGGCGGCTACAGCGCCTTCGAACGCGCCCGTGCCGAACGCCTGGCCCAGCAACAGCAGGCCTACGAGAAGCAGCAGGCGCAGCGCGCGCACATGGAAAGCTACATCGCCCGGTTCAAGGCCCAGGCCACCAAGGCCCGTCAGGCCCAGAGCCGGATCAAGGCCCTGGAGCGCATGGAAGAACTGTCGGCGGCCCACGTCGATTCACCGTTCGACTTTGTGTTCCGCGAGTCGGTGAAAATCTCCAGCCCGTTGCTGGACCTTTCCGATGCCCGCCTGGGCTATGGCGACAAGACCATCCTCGAGAAGGTCAAGTTGCAGCTCACCCCTGGCGCGCGGATCGGCCTGCTTGGCCCCAACGGCGCGGGCAAGTCGACCTTGATCAAAAACCTCTCGGGCGAATTGCAGCCCCTGGCCGGTCGCCTGGTGCGCGGTGAGAACCTGGTGGTGGGCTACTTCGCCCAGCACCAGCTGGACTCCCTCGACGCCAAGGCCAGCCCGCTGCTGCACCTGCAGCGCCTGGCGCCGACCGAACGCGAACAGACCCTGCGGGACTTCCTCGGTGGTTTCGACTTCCGTGGTGCGCGCATTGATGAGCCGGTGCTGAATTTCTCCGGTGGCGAAAAGGCCCGCCTGGCCCTGGCCCTGATCGCCTGGGACCGGCCAAACCTGTTGCTGCTCGACGAACCGACCAACCACCTCGACCTGGAAATGCGCCTGGCGTTGACCATGGCCCTGCAGGAATTCAGCGGCGCGGTACTGGTGGTGTCTCACGATCGCCACCTGCTCAAGAGCACCACGGATAACTTCCTGCTGGTGGCTGATGGCAAGGTCGAGGAATTCGACGGCGACCTGGAAGACTATGCCCGTTGGCTGTCGGACTACCGCCTGCGCAACGCGCCGGTCAGCAACACGCCGGTCAACCCGGACAAGACCGACAAGAAGGCCCAGCGCCAGGCCGCGGCTGCATTGCGTCAGCAACTGGCCCCGCACAAGCGTGAAGCGGACAAGCTGGAAGCCGAATTGGGCAAGATCCACGAGAAGCTGGCGAAGATCGAAACCAGCCTGGGTGACAGCGCCGTCTACGAGCCGGCCCGCAAGGATGAATTGCGCGACCTGCTGGCCGAACAGGCCAAGCTCAAGGTACGTGAAGCGCAGTTGGAGGAGACCTGGATGGAAGCCCTCGAACTGCTGGAATCCTTGCAAGCGGAGCTGGAGGCGCTGTCCTGATGGAAGCGCTGCAACTGCCGCTGCCGGCCCAATGGATCGCGCCGATCTGGGTGGCCGTACAGATTCTGCTGATCCTGCTGGCCGGCTATCTCGCCCAGCGTTTCGTCGCCAAATGCCTGAACCGCCTGGGGGAACGTTATCCGTTCCCGCCGCAGTTGCTGATGCCGCTGCGCGGCGGCCTGCGCTGGCTGATCATGGGCAGCGCGCTGATCTTCGTGCTGGAGCGCCTGGGCGTCTCTGCCACGGTGTTGTGGACGGCGTTGTCGGGTTTTGTGGCGGTGGCTGCGGTCGCGTTCTTCGCCATGTGGTCGGTGTTGTCCAACCTGCTGTGCGCCATCCTGATCTTCACCGTCGGGCCGTTCCGCCTGGGCGATGTGGTCGAGTTGGTGGACACCGTCGACAAGCCCGGCGTCAAAGGCCGGGTGGTGGCGATCAACCTGCTCTACACCACGCTGATCGAAGTGGAAGAGGCCGGTACCGGCAGTGTCATGGTGCAAGTGCCCAACAGCCTGTTCTTCCAGCGCTCGGTGCGCCGTTGGCGCGGCAGCGACGTGCTGCCTTAACCTGTGGCGAGGGAGCTTGCTCCCGCTGGGCTGCGTAGCAGCCCCAAAAAAAGCCGGGAGCGCTACGCACTCCAGCGGGAGCAAGCTCCCTCGCCACAGCAAGCCCCCTCGCCACAAAGGCGCACCCCAAAATTTTTCTAGCCATTTCTCAGCCGGCAGCGTTAGTTTAGAAACATTCAGCAAACTAAGCTCTGAGGTGTGTAATGGCGCTCGACACATGGCTGGCCTTTTTCCTGGCCAGTTGGATCATCAGTCTTTCCCCTGGCGCCGGTGCCATTGCGTCGATGTCCAGCGGCCTGCAATACGGTTTCCTGCGCGGTTACTGGAACGCCCTGGGCCTGCAATTGGGCCTGGCGATGCAGATTGCCGTGGTCGCCGGTGGCCTGGGGGCGATTCTTGCCGCATCCTCCACCGCGTTTTATGCGATCAAATGGTTTGGCGTAGCGTACCTGGTGTACCTGGCCATCAAGCAATGGCGCGCGCTGCCAACCGACCTGAGCGATGACGGGGCGATTCGCCCGATCGGCAAGCCGATGGCGATGATGTTCCGCGGGTTCCTGGTCAACGCCAGCAACCCCAAGGCCCTGGTGTTCATGCTGGCGGTGCTGCCGCAGTTCGTGAACCCGCAGGCGCCGCTGCTGAACCAATACCTGATCCTGGGTGCGACAATGATCTGCGTGGACATGATCGTGATGGCCGGCTACACCGGGCTCGCCTCGAAAGTGTTGCGCCTGTTGCGCACACCGAAGCAGCAGAAACGCATGAACCGTACGTTTGCCGGGTTGTTCGTTGGTGCGGCGGGCTTTCTCGCAAGTCTGCATCGCGCAACGGCGTAACTGACGAAACCGGATCAAAAAATGTGGGAGCGGGCTTGCTCGCGAATGCGCAGTGTCAGTCACCAGATGTATTGACTGACCCACCGCATTCGCGAGCAAGCCCGCTCCCACATTGGTTTTATGTCGGTAGCGGGATTTTCGTTCAGCGCAGGATCTTCGGCGCTTCATCCCGTGGCAGGTTATTGCGCAATGCAGGCTGTCCAGGTGCTTCCTGATAACCACCGCCGAGTTGTTCGGCCAACTGCCGCGCCACATCCTCGCCCAACGCCTTCGACACTTCCCGCACCACGCGAGGCCGGTTCAGGCTCACGCGCACGTCACGGTTGTTCACCAGCTTGGTGTCCTGGCCTTCGCCCATGGCGGTAAACGCCGAGGTGATCTCAAAGGTGCGGGTGTTGATCAGGCTGAAATCCGCCACCAGCGTCAGGCCCAGCACCGCCGAGTAGCTGTTGGTGTGGTCCAGCGCGTTGATGTCCTGGGTGAAGTCGATGTCCGACAAGGTGCCGAACAGCACGTAGTCCGCACCCTTGAAGTTACCGGCCTTGATCCGCTTGATCACGTCATACACATCGCCCTTGGCGTCCGCGGTGTAAGGCGTGCCCTGCACCAGCTGGAACTGCCGCGACTTGAGGATTTCCCCCTTGATGTCGCCGCTGAACTTGCGCAGCTCGGTCTGCTCGATGTAGCTGGTACGGCTTTCGTACTCGCTGTAGCTCGAGCCGCCGCTGGCGTTGTAGGCGCTGGCCTGGAAATTATTACTGGCCGCGACCTGGTGGATGTACTCCTCCACGCGAGCCTCGTAGGCCAGGTCGGTTACCGCGATCTTCGGTGCGGCCGAGGCGCCAAAGGCGCACAGCAGGCCGATCATGCCGATCCATGCACGCATTGCTTAGCGCTCCGTGGTCTTGCGGATTTCTTTTTCGTCCATCCATTCGGCCAGGCCGCTTTCGACGTCGACCAGTTGCAGGCTGAACTTGTAGAACACGTCCTTGTAGTCCGAGCTGCGCTTGACGATGGAGCTGATGGAGCCTTCCAGGCGGTACTTGGCGGCGACCATGTTGCCGGTCTTGCTGACGGTCGACTTCTTGTACAGGCCGCTCTGGTTCTGCAGCTTCAGCTGGTCGACCTGGCTTTGCATGTCAGTGTTGTCGCTGGCGAAGCGGGCGGTGCCGGTCTTCATCAGCTGGGTCTTGATCGACGTGGTGATCTCGCGGGTATCGATGTACTCGCTGGTCTTGTTCTTCACGTCATACACCTGCACCACCGGGCGGCCTTGCAGGATGCCGGACTGGGCCAGGGAGCGGGTCATGCTTTCGGCGATCATCTGCAGGTCGGTGGAGCCGAACTCGTTGGTCACCAGTTCCACGGCCTTGCTGTCGCCGTAGCTGATGTTTTTACCGCCCAGGACTGGCGAGGTGTTGGCGCAGCCGCTGGCCAGGACGGCCACCACGGCGAGGAACGAGAAGCGTGCAAACATGGGGATGTCTCTCTGAAACTGAATGAGTGGGTGGATCAAGGCGTCTTCACTTCAAGGCGGAAGTCGGCAGCCTGGGGCAGGTTGGCGATGGCCGGCAGGAAAGTCGCCTGGTTTGCGTAGAGGTTCAGCACCTTCCAGGTCTCTTCATCACCCACCGGGAAACCGTCGGCACCCAGCCAGGCGAAGCGGTAATACATCATCTGGTTGCTGCTGGTGATGTTGCTCAACTGCACCTTGGCGGTCAGGAAGCCGTTTTCCCGGGCGACCCGGATGGCGCCGACGGCGATGCCCTTGAACTTGCCCATCACCACGATCTTGCTCGCGGCGCTTCCGGGTTCCGGCGGTGGCGGGGTGGCGCAACCGGCCAGCAGGACCAGCGCCAGGGCGCCGAGGATGAAATGACGCATAGCGTGCTCCTTAAGGTTGTTTGAGAGTGGCGACGGCCTGGGCCGGATTGTTCTGCACCACGTGGGCTGCAAGACCGCCGGCGAAGACCTGGTTGCCGACCACGCGCAGGGTGATCACCTGGTAGCGTTGATCGGCCTTGACCGTCACCAGCGTGCCGCCCAGGGCGTTGGGCAGGCTGACCTGATGCTCGCCGTGCTTGAGGCGCAGGCGTGTCACCTGGGTCATGTCCGGCAGGGTGCGCCAGGTGCGGGTGTCGGCGCCTTCGGTGACGGCCGAGGCAATACCGAGTACCAGGCCCGCCATCGGGTTGGTCTTGTTCAGGTTGTTCTGGGTGATGCCGCGAGTGACGGCGCGCACGGTGGTGCGCAGGATGATCCCCGGCATGTCATCCCGCAGGGCGCGGCGGGACATGGCGGTGGTGCTGTTGAGGGCAGTGAGGTTCTGTTGCCGGCCGTCGACACCGATCTGGGCGAAGGGCGCGGTCGAGGTGTCGGGCTTGATCACCGGGAACGACAGTGGCGTGATCACCAGGTGGCCGTCGATGGGGATCGGCAACGGCAGGCGAATCGAGTCGCGGGCCGGCGCCAGGCCGCTTTGCACCACGATCAGCACGTCAGTCTCGTCCGCACCGACCTTGGATTTGTCCAGGTCGAGCAGGGCCTGTTCCAGCAGCGGTGTGTTGGGGCGCAGTTCGGCGGCCTTGCGATAACCCGGTGCGGCCAGGTCTTTTTCGCCCAGGGCTTCGTAGACGAATCCGGCCAGATAGTGGCTGAACGCGCTCTGGTAGCTGTTCTTCAGGCCTACCACTTCAGGGGCGTTGAGGCTTTCCACCGGGTAGCCGCGCAGGTCCTTGAACTGGGTCGCGATGCCCTGGCGCTCGGCCTCGTTTTCGCTCTTGAGGTATTCCTTGTCCCGCAGGTCGGCAATCACCGCTTCGCGTTCGTGGGTCTTCTTGATCTCGGTGCGGGCACCGTCGAAGTCATTCAGCGCCAGCAGGTTCAGGGCCATCTGGGTGGTCAGCATGACCTTTTCGTAGTCGTAGCCTTCGTAGCGGCGGACCTTGTCATTGACCAGGAAGGCGCCGAACTGCGCGAGGTACTTGTCGGTGTCGAACTTGACCGACTCTTCCCACTTGTAGACTTGCAGGTCGGCGCTGCGCCAGGCGACCTGGCTGCCGGTCAGGTCGCCCTTGGCGCGCAGCAACTCACCCTTTTCGAAGTAGTAGAGAAGGTCCTTGTCGTCGCCGGTGTTGTTCTTCTCAAGCAGCGTCAGCGCGGCGTCGACGTTGCCGGTGGCCAACTGCTGATTGGTGGCTTGCAGCTCGGTGTCGTAGCTGCGAAACATCGAACAACCGGACAGCAAGGTCACTGCCGCGAGCGCGAGCGAGGTAAAGGCGCGAGATGCCATCGAAGAGCTTCTTCCCTGAACGTAATCGGCCGAATGTGCTGGTCGGGCCGAATCACCAATGGCAGGAAGGCGTTGCATCCTGCCAATTCCTCATAAAAAGAGGAGCGAAAATGCCATTTCGCAATAACGAAGGCGCGGCATTATAAGCCCGATTACTGGCAAAACAATGGCCTTTTGGATCCATTTTCCGGTAACGAGGCCATCATCCGCCTCTTGGTAAACCCAGGCCCACATCACTTACAACTTGAGTCAAACCCCGTAAGGTTTGACAATGTGTTACTTCGTATTTCCATTTGAGATCCATTCATGATTGCCCCCTTCCGTTTTCTTGCCTGGCTGGTGCTGCCGGCGTTGATGTCGTGCAGTTTCAACCTGCTGGCTGCAACTGCCGAGGGCGCGCCCCAAGCCCTGCATTTACTGGACTACATCGGTGCGGACTACCCCCCGACAGTGGAGGCGGGCAAGGTTATCGATGATTCCGAATACCGTGAACAGGTAGAGTTTCTCGGGGTGTTGCAGGGGCTTGTGGCCGATCTACCGGAAAAGCCCGAGCGCGCCGAACTGATCAAAGGCGTGGATGAACTGCTGGCCGCCGTAACGGCCCATCAGGACGGCGCGGTGGTTGCGCACCAGGCCCGGCAATTGGGCGCCAAGTTGGCAGTGGCCTATGAAGTCAGCCAGGCCCCGGCCATTACCCCCGATCCGACGCGCGGTGCGCCGCTGTACGCGCAGAACTGCTCGGTGTGCCACGGCGCCACAGGCGCCGGCGATGGCCCCGCAAGCGTGGGCATGACGCCGCCGCCCGCCAACCTGCGGGACGCTGCACGCCTCGATCGCTTGAGCCTCTACGCGATCTACAACACCCTGGGTCTGGGCGTGGAAGGCACCGACATGCCGTCGTTTGCCGATCAACTGGACGACCGCCAGCGCTGGGACCTGGCGACCTATATCGCCGGCTTCACCGCCGACCCGGCTGCCGCGAACAGTGAAAAGTCCTTCAACCTCGCCGACCTCGCGCGCCAGACCCCCAACGAAGTGCTGGCTGCCGAAGGTCCCGGCGCAGTTGCCACCTTCCGCGCCCAGCGCGCCCAACCGCCGCAGGTCAAGCGTGGCCCGGCGCAGTTGCTTGATTACACCGCGGCCACCCTCGACAAAAGCCTCGCCGCGTTCCGCAATGGCGAGCACGAGCAGGCCTACGACCTGTCGGTAGCCGCCTACCTGGAAGGTTTCGAGCTGGTTGAAAGCTCCCTCGATAACGTTGATGCCAACGTGCGCAAGGACACCGAAAAGGCCCTGATGGCCTACCGGCAGTCATTGCAGGACGGCTTGCCGATCGAGCAAGTGCAGCAGCGCCTGGATGTGGCCAAGGGCAAGCTCACCGAGTCGGCCGGCCTGCTGGGCAGCGATGGCTTGAGCTGGTCCCTGAGCTACATCTCCGGTTTGCTGATCCTGCTGCGCGAAGGCCTGGAAGCGATCCTGGTGTTGGCGGCGATTCTCGCGTTCCTGCGTAACACCGGCCAGCAATCGGCGGTGCGCAGCGTCAACGTCGGCTGGGGCCTGGCGCTGTTGGCCGGCTTGGCGACGTGGGCGTTGGCGGCTTATGTGATCGACGTCAGCGGCGCCCAGCGCGAGTTGCTGGAAGGCTGCACGGCGCTGTTTGCCAGCGTGATGGTGCTGTGGCTCGGGGTGTGGATGCACGACCGCCGTCACGCGGCCGCCTGGCAGGACTACATCAAGAGCAGCCTGGTAGGCGGTGGCGGGCGCTTCGGTTTTGCGATGCTGGCGTTCTTCTCGGTGTACCGCGAGCTGTTCGAAGTGATCCTGTTCTACGAAACCCTGTGGTTGCAGGCCGGCCCTGCGGGGCACAACGCGGTATTGGCCGGTGGCGCCACGGCGCTGGTGCTGTTGGTGGGCCTGGCCTGGGTGATTCTGCGGGGCTCGGCGAAACTGCCGCTGGCGCTGTTCTTCGGCATCAACGCGGCGTTGCTGTGCGCGCTGTCGGTGGTATTCGCCGGGCATGGCGTCAAGGCGTTGCAGGAAGCCGGGATCTTCGGCACCCGGCCGGTCGCGTTCTTTGACTTCGACTGGCTGGGCATTCACGCCGATGCCTATTCCCTGAGCGCCCAGGCTGTGGCGATCCTGGCGATTGTGGTGCTGTACGGTCGCAGCCGGCTCGCTGAAAAGCGCCGGGTGGTGGCTTAACCATGCGCGTGTGGATCGATGCAGACGCCTGCCCCCGGGCGGCCAAGGATCAGGTGGTGAAGTTCGCCCTCAAGCGCCAGTTCGAAGTGGTGCTGGTGGCCGGGCAGAGCCAGATCAAGCCGAGCTTCTCGTGCGTGAAGTTGATCGTGGTGCCCAGCGGCCCGGACGCGGCCGATGACTACCTGGTGGAGCACGCCGTGCCCGGTGACCTGGTGATCTGCAGCGATGTGCCGTTGGCCGACCGCTTGGTGAAGAATGGCGTGGCTGCGCTCGACCCACGAGGCAAGGAGTTCAGCCCGCAGAACATGAGCGAGCGGCTGGCGGTGCGTAACCTGTTCACCGATCTGCGGGAACAGGGCCAGATGGGCGGTGGCCCGCCGCCCCATGGGGACAAGGACAAGCAGGCGTTTGCCAATTCGCTGGATCGGATTCTGACCCGGCTGATGAAGGCCTAATCGTTCTCGTGGGTCAGTTCCAGCACCCGGTCCACCAGCTTGTTGATGCCTGACGCCACTTCGCTGATGCGTTTGCCCAGCATGTAGGCCGGGGTACTCACCAGCTTGCGCGCCTTGTCTTCGACGATGTCGTCGACCGCGCATTCCTGGTGGGTGGCGCCCATCTTGTCCATGGCGGCTGCGGTGTCGGCGTCATTGCCGATGGTGCAGGTCACGCCTGGGCCATAGATCTTCGCTGCCAGCGCCGGCGAGATGCAGATCAGCCCGACGGGCTTGCCCGCTTCGGCAAACGCCTCGGCCAGTTCCAGCACCTGCGGGTTGACGCTGCACCCGGCGCCTTCCACGGCAAAGTTCGACAGGTTTTTCGCCGCGCCAAACCCCCCGGGCACGATCAGTGCGTCGAAATCCTCGGCGTTGGCCTCACGAATGTCCTTCACCTCGCCACGGGCAATGCGCGCCGACTCCACCAGCACATTGCGCGACTCGGGCATCTCCTCGCCCGTCAGGTGGTTGATCACATGCAACTGGGCAATGTTCGGCGCAAAACACTGCACCTCGGCGCCGCGCTGGTCCAGGCGCAGCAGGGTGATCACGCTTTCATGAACCTCGGCACCGTCGTACACGCCACAGCCGGAAAGGATCACTGCAATCTTTTTGCTCATGGGCATTTCTCCTGATTCATGGCGTTAAATGTCTACTCATTTGTCACTCATTGCCAATGGGATATCCAGCCGCTACACCTACTCTAGATGTAACAATAATTGACCGGACTTGCCCATGGACTTCGTCCCTTACGCGGTACCGTTTTTCATTGCCTTGATCGTGGTCGAGCTGCTGGCCGACTACCGGCGCGGCCAACGCAACTACCGGGTGGCCGACGCCATCAACAGCCTCAGCACCGGCGTGCTGTCCACCACCACGGGGTTGCTCACCAAAGGTGTGGGCATCCTTACCTACGCCTTCGCGCTCAAGCACCTGGCAATCATCGAGCTGTCGGCCCAAAGCGTCTGGACCTGGGTGTTCGCCTTTGTGTTCTATGACTTCTGCTACTACTGGCTGCATCGCATGGGCCATGAGCGCAACATCCTCTGGGCCGCGCATTCCGTGCATCACCAGAGCGAGGACTACAATCTCAGCACCGCCTTGCGCCAGACCAGCACCGGCTTCCTGCTGAGCTGGATCTTCTACTTGCCGCTGGCCGTGTTGGGCGTGCCGCTGGTGGTGTTTATCAGCGTGGCGTCCCTCAACCTGCTGTATCAATTCTGGGTGCATACGCGGCATGTGCCGAAGCTCGGCTGGTACGAGTGGTTCTTCGTCACGCCATCCAATCATCGGGCCCACCATGCACAGAACGCTCTCTACATGGATCGCAACTACGGCGGGGTGTTCATTATTTGGGACCGCCTGTTTGGCTCCTTCCAGGAAGAAGACGATAACGAGCCGGTAATCTTTGGCGTGACCACGCCCTTGGCCAGTTGGAACCCGCTGTGGGCCAACCTGCAGTTTTATGCGCAGCTGTGGAGTGATGCACGGCGCACCGAAAGTGGGTGGGACAAGCTGCGGATCTGGTTCATGCGCACCGGTTGGCGCCCGGCGGATGTGGCGGCAAAGTACCCGATGGCCAAGCCGGACTTGAGCCAGTTCCGCAAGTTCGAGGTGCCGCTGGATGGGCGCCAACAGATTTACATCGCGCTGCAGTTTGCCGCGTACGTGGGTTTTGGCAGCTACCTGATGAATTTCGGCGAGGGCTTGCCGACCGCTGCCCTGGTGTTGGGCTGGAGCGCGATGGCATTGGGGTTGTTTACCCTGGGGGTGGCGCTGGAGAACCGCCCGTGGGCGTTGAAGGCTGAACTGCTGCGCCTGGCACTGAATGTGCCTTTGGTGTGGCTGGCGCCGCTGGTGGGGCTGTGGCCGGCCAGCGCGTTGGGCTGGCTGGGGCTGGTCAGTTACAGCTTGCTCAGCGGCATCGGCCTCTACTGTTGCAGAGACCGGCTTACTCGACTGGCGTCGTAGGCTTTTCGGCTTTTTCAGGTTCGCCGGCCGCCAGGCGAACCTTCTCGGCGGCACAGGCTTCGCGGGTCAGGCGGGCGTTCTTGACGCGCCGGCGAATCCACAAGCCCAGGCCCAGCACCAGCAGTGCGCCCAGCACCCACAGCTCGTATTTCTTGACGCTGCCCAGCATGCCTTCCAGTACCGCGCCGAAATGGTAAGCCGCAGCGCCCAGCGCAGCGGCCCACACGGCGGCGCCAATCCCGTTGAGCAACAGGTAGCGACCCGGCGGGTAGCCCGACAAACCAATGGCCACCGGCATCACCGTGCGCAAACCGTAGACAAACCGGAAGCTCAGCACCCAGATGTCCGGGTGCTTGCGAATATGCTCCAGGGCCTTGTCGCCCAGCAGTTGCCAGCGCGGCTTGCGCGCTAACAGTTTGCGGCCGTGCTTGCGTCCCAGGAAGTACCACAACTGGTCGCCGGCGTAGCTGCCGAAAAAGGCAACGACCACCACCAGGTTGATATCCATGTATCCACGGAACGCCAGGAAGCCTGCGAGAACCAGGATGGTTTCGCCTTCGAAGAAGGTGCCTAGGAACAGCGCAAAGTAGCCGAAGTCATGCAGAAATTGTTGAAGCATGGTCTGGGTGCTGGCGAAATGAACGCGCAGCCTACGCCTTCGTGAACATTCATGAAAGTATCGAGATGTGTCACGAAGTGAACAATTCCTACATAAACGACGAATGCGACTACAGGTCGCACGCCGGTTGCCTTACGGCGCATGAGCTAACCACAACTGTAATTCCTTCGTCATAATGGCCGCTTATAACTGTCACGCTCGCCCGTCAAGCCGGGCTCAGGAGTCTGCCGTGAGCTTTACCCCCGCCAACCGCCTGTTTCCCGCCACTCGTCTGCGTCGCAACCGTCGTGATGATTTTTCCCGGCGCCTGGTGCGTGAAAACGTGCTGACGGTGAATGATCTGATCCTGCCGGTGTTTGTGCTGGACGGTGAAAATCGTCGGGAAGCGGTGGCGTCGATGCCGGGCGTGGAGCGCTTGACCATTGATTTGCTGCTCGAAGAGGCCGCGAGCTGGGTTGAACTGGGGATTCCGGCGCTGGCGCTGTTCCCGGTCACGCCGTCCGGGCTCAAGTCCCTGGACGCCGCCGAAGCCTGGAACCCCGACGGCATCGCCCAGCGCGCCACCCGCGCCTTGCGTGAACGCTTTCCGGAGCTGGGGGTGATTACCGATGTGGCGCTGGACCCGTTCACCACCCACGGGCAGGATGGCATTCTCGACGAAGAAGGCTATGTTCAGAACGACATCACCGTTGATGCGCTGGTAAAACAGGCCTTGTCCCACGCCGCAGCGGGCGCCCAGGTGGTGGCCCCCTCGGACATGATGGACGGTCGCATCCAGGCGATTCGCGAAGCCCTGGAGCTGGCCGGTCACGTCAACGTGCGCATCATGGCCTACTCGGCCAAGTACGCCAGCGCCTATTACGGCCCGTTCCGCGATGCGGTGGGTTCGGCGCTGAACCTGGGCAAGGCCAACAAGGCCTCGTACCAGATGGACCCGGCCAACAGCCACGAAGCCCTGCACGAAGTGGCCGCGGACCTGGCCGAAGGCGCCGACATGGTGATGGTCAAGCCCGGGATGCCGTACCTCGACATCCTTTATCGGGTCAAAGAGGAATTCAAGGTGCCGACCTTTGTCTATCAGGTCAGCGGTGAATACGCCATGCACATGGCCGCGATCCAGAATGGTTGGTTGAGTGAAGGGGTGATCCTTGAATCCCTGACTGCCTTTAAACGCGCGGGTGCCGATGGCATCCTGACTTACTTCGCCGCCCGCGCTGCCCAATTGCTTAGAGAGCAACACTAGCCCTCACAGGAACACTCGATGAATACCGAAGGACTCACAGAAGTTGCCGTAAAAGACGCTCACCCGGTGGTCGAACAAGCTACCGAGACCCCGCCGGAGCTGGAGCCGGCCCCGCCTGCCGTGGTGGCCGAAGCGCCCGCTGCCGCGCCGGTACCGGTGGTTGCGGTTACCAACCTGGATGACAGCAGCCTGTACATCCATCGCGAGCTGTCACAACTGCAATTCAACATCCGCGTGCTGGAACAGGCACTGGATGAGTCCTATCCGTTGCTGGAGCGGCTGAAATTCCTGCTGATCTTCTCCAGCAACCTGGACGAGTTCTTCGAGATCCGTGTCGCCGGCCTGAAGAAGCAGATCACGTTCGCCCGTGAACAAGCCGGTGCCGACGGCCTGCAACCGCATCAGGCCCTGGCCCGCATCAGCGAGCTGGTACACGGCCACGTGGACCGCCAATACGCGATCCTCAATGACATCCTGCTGCCGGAACTGGAAAAGCATCACGTGCGCTTCATCCGGCGCCGTCATTGGACCACCAAGATCAAGACCTGGGTGCGCCGCTACTTCCGCGACGAAATCTCGCCGATCATCACCCCCATCGGCCTCGACCCGACGCACCCGTTCCCGCTGCTGGTGAACAAGAGCCTGAACTTCATCGTCGAGCTGGAAGGTATCGATGCCTTCGGTCGCGACTCGGGCCTTGCGATCATTCCGGCACCGCGCCTGTTGCCACGGATCATCAAGGTACCGGAAGAGGTGGGGGGCGCTGGCGATAACTATGTATTCCTTTCGTCGATGATCCACGCCCACGCCGATGACCTGTTCCAGGGCATGAAGGTCAAGGGCTGCTACCAGTTCCGCCTGACCCGTAACGCCGACCTGGCGCTGGACTCCGAAGACGTCGAAGACTTGGCCCGCGCCCTGCGCGGCGAGCTGTTCTCCCGTCGCTACGGTGATGCGGTGCGCCTGGAAGTGGCGGACACCTGTCCGAAACACCTGTCAGACTACCTGCTCAAGCAGTTCAACCTGAGCGAGACCGAGCTGTACCAGGTCAATGGCCCGGTGAACCTGACGCGCCTGTTCAGCATTACTGGCCTGGACAGCCACCCGGAGCTGCAATACACGCCGTTCACCCCGCAGATCCCGAAACTGCTGCAAAACAGCGAGAACATCTTCAGTGTGGTGAGCAAGCAGGACATTCTGCTGCTGCACCCGTTCGAGTCCTTCACCCCGGTGGTCGACCTGCTGCGCCAGGCCGCCAAGGACCCGCACGTGCTGGCTGTGCGCCAAACCCTGTACCGCTCCGGCGCCAACTCGGAAATCGTCGATGCGCTGGTAGACGCCGCGCGTAACGGCAAGGAAGTGACGGCGGTGATTGAACTGCGGGCGCGGTTCGACGAAGAGTCCAACCTGCAACTGGCCAGCCGCCTGCAGGCGGCCGGTGCGGTGGTGATCTACGGCGTGGTCGGCTTCAAGACCCACGCCAAGATGATGCTGATCCTGCGCCGCGAAGCCGGTGAGATCGTGCGCTACGCCCACTTGGGCACCGGCAACTACCACGCCGGCAACGCCAAGCTCTACACCGACTACAGCCTCCTGACCTCCGACGACGCGTTGTGTGAAGACGTCGGCAAGCTGTTCAGCCAGTTGATCGGCATGGGCAAGACCCTGCGCATGAAGAAACTGCTGCACGCGCCGTTCACCCTGAAGAAGGGCATGCTCGACATGATTGCCCGCGAGACCCAGTTCGCCCTCGAAGGCAAGCCGGCGCACATCATCGCCAAGTTCAACTCGCTGACCGATCCGAAGATCATCCGCGCGCTGTACAAGGCCAGCCAGTCGGGTGTGCGTATCGATTTGGTGGTGCGTGGCATGTGCTGCCTGCGGCCGGGCATCGCCGGGGTATCCCATAACATCCACGTGCGTTCGATCATCGGGCGCTTCCTGGAGCACACGCGGGTGTTCTACTTCCTCAATGGCGGCGAGGAGCAGATGTTCCTCTCCAGTGCCGACTGGATGGAGCGCAACCTCGACAAGCGTGTGGAGACCTGCTTCCCGGTGGAAGGCAAGAAACTGATCATGCGGGTCAAGAAGGAGCTGGAAAGTTATCTCACCGATAACACCCACAGCTGGAGCCTGCAGTCGGACGGGCGCTACGTGCGCAACACCCCGACCGGCAACCAGAACCCGCGCAGCGCCCAGGCGACGTTGCTGGAGAAGCTGGGCAGCCCGATTCTGACGGTGAACTAAAAACCGACGCGGTGGCGTTGGATTGTTCCCACGCTCTGCGTGGGAATACATCCTGTGACGCTCCGCGTCACTCACTCATATCAGCGCACGTTCAGCGTGA